>JAFGLJ010000043.1 GCA_016928075.1 Bacteroidales bacterium
AAGCTTCGGCGGACAAGCTGGGTAACTGGGTAGCTGGGTGTCCGCCTTCGCTGGAAGCTTCGGCGGACAAGCTGGGTAACTGGGTAATACTAACTGGAAATAATATACTGAATGGGTAGTTACAGGGATCTTAAGATATATCAAATTGCTTATGATCTTGCCATAAAGGTGCATCATGCTTCTCTAAAACTGCCGAAATTTGAACTATATGAGCAGGGCAGTCAGATACGGAGATCATCAAAACGCATTAAAGATACTATAGTGGAAGGTTACGGAAGAAGGAGATATAAAATGGAATATATCAACTACCTGACTTATGCCCAGGCATCCTGTGATGAGACCATAGGTCACACTGAAACAATTATGGAGCTTTATCCTAACCTGGAAGAATTTGCGGGTCTAAATGTTGAATATATTTCACTAGGGAAGCAAATTAATTCTTACATTCAATACGTTGAAAAAAACTGGAATGAACAACTATAATCCATCCTTGAACTTTATTATGAGGAATTATAAATTTGTTCTCAACACCCAGTACCCGGTACCCAGTACCCAGTACCTTTAAGAAACGTGTAACTAGTAACGAGCAACAAGAAGCAAGATGAAAAAGACACTTACAACAATTACTGCAGTTCTCCTTTTAGTGGGGGTTTACGCACAGGACTACCCTCCCATCCTCTCCCTTGAGGAGCAGACCGAGCTGTTCAATAAGAACCTGGAGTGGAAACTGGACAATGTCATGCCGGAAATAATGCGGCGTGAAGGGCTTGAGATGTGGCTGGTAATATGCTTTGAGAACGACACTGACCCGGTATACCGTACAATGAATACGTGGCCGGGCGATAATGCACGGCGTCTGTCGATACTCATCTTCCATGACAGCAAGGACGGATTCAAAAAACTGTCCGGTACATGGCACGGGTCATATGCATCGGGATATATGTATGAAAATATTTTCACCGACAGATCAAACGGTGCGCAGGGACAGTTTGAAGCCCTGGCTGACTATATAAGGAAAGCCGATCCTGAAAATATAGGCATTAACTATGATAACAGGGTTATAGATGATTTCACCCATGTGAACGGGCTCTCACATTTTCATTATGAGAAGCTTTACGATGCCCTTGATGAGAAATACCGCAAGCGACTGGTTTCGGCCAAGGAAGTGGCCATAGGCTGGTTCGAAACAAGGACACCGTGGGAGGTCAGCTTTTATAAAACAATGTGTAAGATAACACATGAACTGATCAAAGAGTTTTTTTCAACTGAAGTAATAATTCCTGATGTAACCAACAGGAATGATGTAAGATGGTGGATAGTTGAAAAAATAAGAAGCCTTGGTCTGGATACATGGTTCTTTCCCTCCCTTGACATCATCCGCTCACCACAGAATATCGCGAAATACGGTGAGGATGATATAATACGGAGGGGTGACCTGTTGCATTGTGATGTGGGCATTGAATATATGGGTCTGACCACCGACATGCAGCACCTGGCTTATGTGTGTGAACTGGATGAGGAAGATGCTCCGGGGGGTCTGAAAGATCTCTATAAGAAAGGCCTGCGCTTCCAGCAGATAACCATGGAAGAGATGGCAGAAGGGCGGACAGGAAATGAGATCCTGGTGAAAAGCCTTGAAAGGGGCAATGCCGAAGGCCTTCAGCCATGGCAATACAGTCATCCTGTCAATTATTTCGGTCATGGCTCGGGCATGACCATCGGCAGGACCGAAGAGCAGGAATTTCTTCCCGGTTCGGGTGAGCACCCGTTGTATAATAATACAACCTATGCCCTCGAATTCAGTGTTACCGGCACGATGCCCGAATGGGAAAATGCAGAAGTACGTATGGGCTTTGAGGACGATATGATCTTCATAAACGGTAAGGCCAGGTTGATTGACGGGTACCCGGGTAGTTTGTACCTGATTAAATGACTAATTATCACTAATGAGGGCGAATTAGCGCGAATATCTCAATTAGAGCGGGCTTTATGGAAGAGTATATTAATGATTGATTTTGAGAAATACCTGATATCGGTGCGGACGGGATGTTTATCGTATGCCTCGAGGTATCGGCGTTCTGAGGCTTCTATCTCTTCCATGTTACCGGGCATATCGTAATAGAACGGAGGGATGAGGCCGGGTTTATATTTAACGCGCCTTTCCCTCATCTCCGGGGAATAGAGGCTGAAATACTGCTTGCTCAGTGGCCTCACTCCCACCAGCTTCATATCACCCTGGAAAAAATTGAGCAGCATGGGCAACTCATCAAGCCATACCTTACGTGAGAAAGCTCCCCAGGAGGTAATACGGAAATCATTCCTGAACTTACCCCCTTCTTCAAGGGAGTGCAAGCCATATACATAATCCTGTATATATTCCGAATACGGATGCATTGTTCTCAGCTTATACACCCTGATAAAATTACCGTTCCTGCCGATCCTGGGCAGTGCAATGAGCACTCCATAGTTCTTCCCGTAAACATTCAGCGGGCTGCCGTTCTTCTTTCCTTCAATATACAGGTACCCGTTAATGAACGATTCATTGCTGATTGAAAATCCAGCACGCACCATCCTGCCAAGGGCTTCGGCCCGTGATATAACAACATTGTTTCCTTTGGTGAGGGCGAGGTACAGCCACCTGGTGATCCTTATCTTGGGGAATACACGCTTGATCATAAAATCACCCGTATAATAAATATAGTTAAGCACGGGCGGAAATTTTTTCAGTATTCGCCGTTTACGCAGGTCTTTGGTCTCAACGCAGCACATGAAATATCCTCCATGCCTGACCTTGTGATTGACAGCATCAAGAAAATGGTCAAGGTCTCTTATATCATTTATCCGCTTCAGGTTAATTATATAATTGTAATCCTTCTCGGGCAGTGCTGATATATTAAATTCAGTGGCCGTTGACATGATACGTGACTGTCCGTTAAGCTTCCATTTAGCAATATTGAGTATGCCATTTGCCATTTCCATCCCGCATTCCTGAATCAGGGCTTTCCTTACTTCAGGATCAACAGCTTTATTTATCTCCTCCGATATCCCGTTTGTATCCATTTGCCCCACCATATCTTCCTCGGTCAGCTTGCGGATGGTATAATAATCTTTTCGCGGCTGGTAGTCCTGCAGTGATGCTTTTTTCACGGCCAGGTAAACAGTGCCAACAACCAGTTCGATGAATGTAGCCAGTACCGTTGTGCCGAACATTATAAGGCGTGAATGCCCTCCCATTGCCAGTGCAATTAGTAGAAAGGATGCTATGGAGATGGATACGAAGTTGGTAATGATGGTACGGCTGAAGAGTGAGCGCAGGTTAATGATCTTTCCGCGGTGCATCTTACCTCCGGCAATGGAAATTACCAGCCACAGTATTGCCAGGATGAGGAAGAAGTCCATATGGGTGGGCAGATAATGGCTTTTACTTGCAGGCTTTATCCATACCATGAACAGGAAGGATATTGCCAGTATGACAATGTCCAGCAAAACAGTAAAAACCTGGAAGGATCGTTTCGGCATAGCACCTGGTTTTAGGGCCTATCAGACAAAATTAATCTTTTTTTAAACGAGTCGCAAGGGGAAAAGGTTTCGCTAGACGCGAATTACCGCGAATTTAGACGAATTATCGCTAATAAGATCAGAAATATACATGCTGAATAATAATAACAATTATCGCGAATAAGATCAAAAATTTACCTGCTGAATAATAATAACAATTATCGCGAATAAAAAACATTCATGAACTGTACTGGTTAGCATTTATTTTTTATATTTGGTATAAATAGCGCTGTAAACGGAAGATCTCTTTTTTATATGGCCACTATCATATACCCTAAAGAAAGTTACAAGATTATTGGCGCTTGCATAAGCGTACATAATAATCTGGGACCTGGTTTTTATGAGGCTGTATATCAGGAAGCCCTGGAATATGAATTTGGAATGCAACATATACCATTTACGAAACAGCCCAAGCTAAGGATAAGGTATAACGATATACAATTAGGTAAATATTATATTGCTGACTTTGTCTGCTATGACTTCATATTGCTAGAAATAAAGGCTACCCCTATTATTTATGACTTACAAAAATATCAGCTATTAAACTATTTAAAAGCGACAGGTTTGGAGCTTGGTATATTGATCAATTTTGGTGCAAAATCTCTAAATTATAAAAGGATTGTAAATACCTGTTAATTGTAATAGCTGCAATTATTCACCAGGATAATTAAGGGCAGAATTTCTGGCAGTTGGTATATTTTGGCTGTTATTCGCGATAATTCGACTTAATTAGCGATAATCAGTACCCGAAGGTTACCCCGAGGTTGAACGTGTTCTGCCGGCCGAAGAAATATTCAGCTGACCAGTCCGGGTTTCCGGATATGTCGCTGTGGACGAAAGAAGCATACAGGTAGAGGTCGTTAATTAGCTGGTAGGAGATATTGATGCCGAAGGTGGTTGACTGCCACTCCACTGTTTCAAGGGGTGGGTTGCCGAGCCGTTCGCCGCCAAGAGAGGTATAGTCGGGTCCGCGGATGGCATCGGTGAAGAACAGCCTGACACTTGCTGCACGCAATGGCCGGTAATCCACTGCAATATACCATTCCCTGGCGTTGTCCCTTAGATAATGTCCCAGGTTGAAGTCATTGGTCTCAAAGGTGAGGGTGGGGACATAATGCTGAAAAACAAGCGGGTAGGTGTATGTAAACTCTGTTGTCAGGGCAACGTTTGCATGCGGAAAATTACTCAGGCGAAAACCGGCCTTGTAGCTGAAGAAATTATACTCATCAGGTTCCCATATCCTTGTTATCGACAGCTCATCTACGAACATGGTGGCGTAAAGGTGGAGATGTTTAACCTGCCTGGAGCTCACGTCAAGGAACATATGCGAATTCATGTTGTCGATACCCGAATTATAGGTATGGTCCACCGACTTATAAAAGAAGACGGGAATGAGGTAAACAGGGTGAAAATCATAATCTGCATAGATAATCGAATTGCCTCCTGAAATCCACAGTCCCTTAAAGGGCCTGAAAGAAAACATGTTGGCGGCAATGAATTTCTTATGATATACCTCGCGGTAATCGGTTCCATAGGAATTGGTCACCCAGTATGAGCGGGTGCTGTCGACGACCATTGAATTGAGAATCCCATGGAAATAATTTATCTGGAACCAGTCGGTGGGTGCAAGGTGGAACCTTATACGGAAGAAGGTGGGTGTATGGCCACCGAAGATATTGGCGCCGTTATAATTATTGCCCCACCGGATATTGTCTTTAACAAGAGCCACATACCCTGATTTCCAGCCGTAAGCAACGCCTCCCTGCATCTCGCTCCAGTCGGTGCCTTTCTTTATATGACCTCCTTCCCTTTTTGACAGGTAATCCGGCAGTCCCAGAAAAGGTTTTTCATGATTATCCCTCAGGGATGCATAGAAGCTCCAGTTACCATAATAAGACCATGCTTCGGCTCCATTGCGCCAGTAAGTGGCAGTGCCGTTTGAATTGGAAAAAACTTCACCACCAAGTATAGGATTAGCGGTGAGGGTGAATTTTTCATCTTTATAATACAGGAGGTCCTTACGCCTTTGCCAGTCCTTGCCCTCCCTGAACTCCTTGCCGAAATCCCTGAGGTAGAAATCCAGCTCCTTCTCCTGCCTCGGCGTCAGCCTGTCCCTCTGTTTATCAACCTCCTGCAGCATGCCTGATATTGCCATACGGCTGTAAGGTTTAATAACGGAATTGAGTTCTATCAAACCTTCACCGGCCAGCTCATCGATGAATTCGTATATTCCCGTGTTGGTGATATTATGCGGTACGTACTGGGAGTATATGAGTGATGTTAACGTTACCAGCAGGGATATTATGAGCAGGGCTTTTTTCATCCAGGGTGATTTATTATGCTAAAATACCAATTTTCCTGAGATAAGCGATTAAGAAGTTGAGAATGGGTTGAGAGTGGGTTGAGAGTGGGTTGAGAGTGGGTTGAGAGTGGGTTTATGGGAATTTTTGTATTTTTAATATGATATCTCGCTGTTATTAACTTAAATCTATTATTATGTACATGTTTAATTTTGAGAAACTCGAAGTATGGAAGAAATCGAGAGAGTATACCAAAAAGGTTTATACCCTCACAAAGAGATTCCCTGATGAAGAAAAATTTGGTCTTACTAATCAGCTTAGAAGATCGGCTATTTCCGTATGCTCAAATATTGCAGAAGGATCTTCCCGGATTTCGAAAAAAGATCAAAAACATTTTTATAATATGGCATATTCCAGCATAATGGAAAATATAAACCAGATTCTAATTAGCGAAGATCTGGAGTATATTACGACCAATGACATTCAATTATTTAGAAAAGAGGTAAACATCATTTCCTACATGCTTAATAATCTCAGACTTTCGGTTGACAGGAAATCCACCAGCACCAAGGATAATATGGATAACTAGTGTAAAATGAATTAGGAAGATAATGGCATATATAAATTCATTCTCAACTCACTCTCAACTTTATTCAACCTTTTTCAACTTTATACAAGATTAAGCTACGATAAAAGCAGTCCTGTCAGCCTTTTTACTCTGGATAAGAAGAACTTTGACAGGAATACAGTTTTTAATATCTTTGCATGTTCAAAAGAGACAGCATTGATGAGTAAAAAGTTTCCTGAGTATAAAGGTCTTGACCTGTCGGGGGTTAACAAGGATATCCTGGCTTACTGGGATAAGAATGACACTTTCCATAAAAGTATCAAGAGCAGTAACGGCAAGGGTGAATATATTTTTTACGAGGGCCCGCCTTCTGCCAACGGTAAACCGGGAATACACCATGTTATGTCGCGTGCCATAAAGGACACGATATGCCGCTACAAGACCCAGTGCGGTTACCAGGTGCAGCGCAAAGCGGGATGGGACACCCACGGGCTGCCGGTGGAACTGGGTGTGGAGAAAAGCATGGGGATCACCAAGGAGGATATAGGCAGGACAATATCAGTGGAGGATTTTAACAAGGCATGCCGTGTGGATGTGATGAGATATACCGCCGAGTGGGTTGACCTGACACGCAGGATGGGCTACTGGGTTAATATGGATAATCCTTATGTAACCTATGACAACAGGTATATAGAGACCCTGTGGTGGCTGCTCAGGCAATTGTATGACAAGGGCTTTTTATACAAGGGTTATTCAATACAACCTTATTCACCGGCTGCAGGCACCGGGTTGAGTTCCCACGAGCTTAACCTGCCTGGATGCTACAAGGATGTAAAGGATACAACGGCCACAGCACTTTTCAGGGTGATACGCAATGAAAAATCCGAATTCCTGTTTGAAGATGCCGACACCCCTGATGTGCATATAATGGCATGGACAACAACGCCATGGACATTGCCTTCGAATACGTCACTGGCAGTGGGGCAAGAAATTATATATAGTGAAGTAAGGACCTTCAATCCGTATACAGGTGATCCCCTTACGGTGATACTGGCAAAGGAACTGGTTCATGACTTTTTCCCGGAGCAGGATGGAGATCTTAAGATCAAAGATTATAAAAAAGGGGACAAGAAAATTCCTTACATGGTGACCGGTGAATACCATGGTTCGAAGCTTAAAGACATTATTTACGAGCAGCTGATAGACTGGGTTAATCCCGGCGAAGGTGCTTTCAGGGTTGTAACGGGCGATTTCGTGACCACCGAGGAAGGCACGGGCATAGTGCACACGGCCCCCACCTTTGGTGCCGACGACCTGAAAGTGGCAAGGGAGAACAATATACCTGCCCTGCTGGTGAGGCTGAATGACGGTCTGATGAGTCCTCTGGTCGACAGGAAAGGTAGAATGGTTCCCATAGAAGATATGGATCCTGCCTTTGTGAAAAAGTATGTCAACAGGGACACTTACTCTAAGTTCGCCGGCCGGTATGTAAAGAATGAATACAATGACGAGGCTGCTGACGAGGATGATACCCTGGATATAGATATTGCCGTGACGCTGAAGCAGGAAGGCAAGGCTTTCAGGATAGAGAAATATGTGCATAATTATCCGCACTGCTGGCGCACCGACAAACCCGTGCTTTATTACCCGCTGGATGCATGGTTCATAAGGACGACAGCACTGCGTGACAGGATGATAGAGCTGAACAACACCATTAACTGGAAGCCTGCCTCAACGGGCACGGGCAGGTTTGGCAAGTGGCTGGAGAACCTGGTAGACTGGAACCTGTCGAGATCGAGATACTGGGGCACTCCACTGCCTATATGGGTTACCGAGGATAAGGCAGAAGAAAAATGCATAGGCTCTGTTGCCGAGTTGAAGAAGGAAATAGAGAAAGCAACAGGCGCCGGTGTAATGAAAGAGAACCCGCTTGCCGGGTATAGAGAAGGTGACAACAGTGCCGAAAACTATGAGCAGTTCGACCTGCACCGTCCTTTTGTGGATGATATAATCCTTGTGAGTGATACGGGGAAACCTATGAAAAGGGAGCCGGACCTGATCGACGTGTGGTTTGACTCCGGGGCCATGCCCTATGCCCAGTACCATTATCCCTTTAACAGGGATGTGGATTTCAGCAAGGTATTCCCTGCCGACTTCATTGCAGAGGGCGTGGACCAGACGAGGGGATGGTTCTTCACCCTGCATGCCATAGCAGCAATGATATCTGATTCCGTTTCATTTAAAAATATTATATCAAACGGGCTGGTACTCGACAAGAACGGCAACAAGATGTCCAAGCGGCTGGGCAATGCGGTGGATCCTTTTGACACCATAGAGGAATACGGGTCGGATCCGCTGCGCTGGTATATGCTCACCAATGCGCAGCCATGGGATAACCTCAAGTTTGACATAGCCGGTGTGGACGAGGTGAAAAGGAAATTCTTCAGCACATTATACAATACATACTCATTCTTTGCCCTTTATGCCAATATTGACGGCTTCACCTACAGCGAGGATGAGGTGCCGCCGGAGGAAAGGCAGGAGATAGACCGATGGATAATTTCATTGCTCAACACACTGGTCAAAGAGGTGAACAGCTGCTTCGAGGATTACGATATCACACGTGCAGCACGGGCAATACAGAACTTTGTAACCGAAGATCTCAGCAACTGGTATGTCAGGCTCAACCGTAAGCGCTACTGGGGAGGTGATTATAACAAGGATAAGGTGGCAGCATACCAGACATTATATACATGCCTGGAAACGGTAAGCAGGCTGGCTGCACCGGTAGCCCCTTTTTATATGGACAGGATATTCACCGACCTGAACAGTGTGACGAAAAAATTTGATGAGCATTCAGTGCACCTGACATTATTCCCCGGCTGTAATGATAAGCTCATAGATGAAGAGCTGGAGAAAAGGATGGATATAGCACAGAAAGTATCATCCATGGTGCTGGGACTGCGCCGGAAAGTAAGCATAAAGGTAAGGCAGCCCCTGAGCAGGATAATGATACCCGTCACCAACGGGAAATTCAAGCAACGCTTTGAAGCAGTCAAGGACCTGATAATGTCGGAGGTCAATATCAAGGAGGTGGAATATATTGAGGATACCGCCGATGTGCTGGTGAAGAAAATAAAACCCAACTTCAAGACACTGGGTCCGCGCTACGGAAAGATGATGAAACAGATATCAGCAGCCATAGTATCGCTGGAACAGAAAGACATTGCAGCCTTTGAGCAGAGCGGCAGCCATACACTCAGGCTGGAGGGTGAAGATGTGAACCTGAGCCTGGACGATGTTGAAATAATATCGGAGGATATACCGGGCTGGCTGGTGGCCAACGAAGGAACACTCACCGTGGCACTGGATGTCACCGTGACGGATGAGCTCAAGCAGGAAGGCATAGCCAGGGAGTTTGTTAACAGGATACAGAACCTGCGCAAGGAAAGCGGTTTTGATGTGACGGATAAGATACACGTGTCGATAGAGAACCTGGATGAGATTGCCCCCGCGGTGAAAAAACATTCAGCTTATATCGGTTCGCAAACCCTGGCCGATCATATAGAATTATCGTCGTTCGAAGAGACAAAAGATGTGAGCTGGGTCGATATAGATGACATACCGGTAAGGATACGAATAAGGAAATCCTGATGCCGTTTTGTAACTAATTAATCTGCTGTTGTTTAGGTATTCAATATAACACGGGTTGCAAGCAGCCATATAAATTACAAATCAAAATAAGAATAGCTTTTATA
The DNA here is from genome assembly GCA_016928075.1 of Bacteroidales bacterium. GTDB lineage: Bacteria > Bacteroidota > Bacteroidia > Bacteroidales > VadinHA17 > UBA9300. Next base: position 10,185 of record JAFGLJ010000043.1, read on the forward strand.
TATTAAATAAAATATTATCTTTGATACAGTTCAAAATTTTAGGGTTATGGAGGAGAAGACAAGATATTCAGACGCGGAACTCCAGGAGTTCAAAGAGATCATCCTGAAGAAACTGGAAAAAGCCAGGGAAGATTATGAGATTCTCAAGAGTAGTATAACTCACGAAGAAAGCAACGATACAATGGACACCTCTCCCACCTTCAAGGTACTTGAGGAAGGTGCCACCACTCTTTCAAAAGAGGAGGCCGGGCGTCTTGCCCAGCGGCAGCTGAAATTCATACAGCACCTGCAGGCGGCTCTTGTAAGGATAGAGAACAAGACTTACGGAATATGCCGCGAGACGGGTAAACTGATCGCCAAGGAAAGGCTGAGGGCTGTGCCTCATGCTACGCTGTCGATAGATGCCAAGAGAGCGCAGAAATAGGCAACGGATAGTAAATAAGATAGTTTAAGTGGTTTAAGTGGTTTAAGGGTCTATAAAGTTATGGATACTTGTACAATTAAGCCAGATAAACCACTTAAACTTTTCAACCACTTAAACTTTTCAATTAATCTACTTCCGTATGTGTTTTTACTCTTGATTATACTGCCTGAGGCGACTAATAAGCAATGAGATTTGCCTTACTTCTTCCCTGAGTTCTGAAAGTTCTCCGGAATCTATATATTCAATATCATTACTGATTATTAATTGATTAAGTAATTCCATCAAGCTGGAGTAAGCAACCTGGTAGAAATGGTTCTGTTCTTTTTTTGACCTTCTTGATGATCCTTCTGCCAGATTAGAACATACGGATATAGCAGCCCTTCGAACTTGATTTGTAAGACAGAATTCTTCGGATTTGGGGAACTTTTTAGTGAGTGAATACACTTTTCTCGTTAATGCCCTGGCTGACTGCCATGCTTTAAGCTTTTCAAATGAAAATTTGTACATACTAGTAAGTTTTTGCAGTTAGACATGAATTATTAATAAATATAGGAAGATTTGTTATTTTAAGCATATACGGGCTATAATAAAGTAGAAAGTTTAAGTGGTTTAAGTGGTTTAAGTGGTTTAAGTGGTTTAAGTGGTTTAAGGGTTTATAGGGTTATGGAACTTGTACAATTAAGCCGGATAAACCACTTAAACTCTTAAACTTTTCAACCACTTATACCACTACAGATTAAACTTCCTCCTCATTTTCATTATCTTTGCATCTGAACAGGAAAAAATTAAGCGTATGTTTTCGGGAATAGTTGAAGAAGCGGCCCCGGTGGTGGGGCTTGTCAGGGATAAGGGAAACCTGCATATTACAATGAAATGTTCTTTCACCGGTGAGCTGAAGATAGACCAGAGCATATCACATAACGGCGTGTGCCTTACAGTGGTTGATATCAAGGATGACACCTATACGGTGACGGCCATAAAGGAGACACTGGAGAAGTCGAACCTGGGTTTGCTGGAAGTGGGCAGCAAGGTGAACCTGGAGCGCAGCACAAGGATGGATGCCAGGATGGACGGGCATATAGTGCAGGGACATGTAGACCAGACAGCAGTGTGCACAAAGGTGGAGGAAGCAGACGGAAGCTGGTACTACACCTTTGAATATGAGCCGGCACAGGATGATTATATCACCGTGGAGAAAGGATCGGTGTCGGTCAACGGTGTAAGCCTTACAGTGGTCAATTCGAAAGAGAAATCGTTCCAGGTGGCCATCATTCCCTATACCTTTGAAGTGACTAACTTTCATGAATTTAAGCCGGGGACGGTGGTTAACCTGGAGTTTGATGTTATAGGGAAGTATGTGGTGCGGTATCTTAAGGGTCTGGGGAAGTGAGAGGTGAGAGATGAGAGATGAGAGATGAGAGATGAGAGATGAGAGATGAGAGATGAGAG
>JAFGLJ010000005.1 GCA_016928075.1 Bacteroidales bacterium
AACAGGCTTAAATGCAGGTTTAAGGATAAAAACGGTAAACAGAGCAAACTGGTACATACCCTTAACGGAAGCGCTCTCGCTCTACCAAGGATAGTAGCTGCAATTCTCGAGAACAACCAGACTGACAAGGGGATTGTGATCCCCGAGGTGCTTGTGCCATATACAGGATTTAAAATCATAGATTGACCTCCGGAAAATCATATGTCTATGCCCTCCTGGCAATACTTTTCTGGTCAACAGTACCAACAGCATTTAAATTAAGCCTGGCCCAACTCAGCGTATTACATATGCTGGCCATTGCAGCTTTCACTTCAACTGTAATTCTCTTTCTAATTGTAATTGTTACAAAAAAGACAAGACATATATTAAGATCGTCAACAGGGGATATTATGCATTCTGCCCTGCTGGGCCTCGTAAATCCTTTTCTTTATTATATAATACTCCTCAAAGCATACCAGTTGCTTCCTGCCCAGGTGGCACAACCTCTGAATATGATATGGCCCATAATACTGGTTTTTCTATCTATACCCTTACTGGGACAAAAAATCAGGAGAAAAAGCTTTATTGCCCTGTTCATCAGTTTCATCGGTGTTTATATAATCTCGTCACAAGGCAATCTCTTTGGTCATGAACATTCAAATACCACCGGCGTTCTTCTGGCCACGGGAAGTGCTGTCTTCTGGGCTCTTTACTTTATCCTCAACGTAAGAGACCAGCGTGACGAAGCGGTGAAACTGTTTCTGAATTTTCTTTTCGCTTCCTTCTATATTATTGTCGCTATGGCGGTTACCGGCAACTGGATTCATACAGATTATCCTCTGAAAGGATTCATGGCTGCAATTTATACAGGCGTATTTGAGATGGGCATAACATTCTTTTTATGGCTGAAAGCTCTCAAACTGGCAAGCTCAACCGATAAGATCAGTAACCTGGTATATCTGGCCCCTTTTCTTTCCCTTGTATTCATACACTTTATCCTTCATGAACCCGTTTATTTTACAACCCCTTTAGGACTGGTATTCATAATATCAGGTATCTGGATCCAGAATCACAGACGGGCCAATGGATAAATTATTTAACTTTGATACTATCAATGTTATTCAAATTATGAAGAGATTATCATATATATTATTCATGTTGCTGATATTATCAGCCTCATGTAAAAAGGAAGACGACCCACCCACTACCCCCGTAATTGCAGATAATACACCGAAACTCGCCCGGGATACATTGTACTATATTATGCAGCAGTGGTATTACTGGTATAACCTTATGCCTTCAGTAAGCAGGGAAAACTACGCAGATCCCTATGAGCTTCTTGAGGCTTTGAGATACACAGAAATCGACAGATGGAGCTTTGTTGCTGATTATGAGGATTTTATTGCGGAGATGCAGGGCACCTTCGTAGGACATGGTTTCAGGATAGGGCTTGACAATACAGGTAAAGCCAGAATAGCAATGATTTACAATAACTCCCCTCTATTTGTTGAGGGTGTACGCCGCGGCTGGATCGTTAAAAGCATCAATGGCTACGATATAGCCTCCATCCTTGCCACAAATGACGGCGAAGCTTATCAGACAGCAATAGGACCCTCACAGGCAGGTATAACAAATACTTTTATCTTCGAAAAGCCGGATGGAACAGAGCTAAGCATTACCTCCACAAAGGAGAGCTTTACCATTAATTCTGTGATACTGTACGATACCCTGCATCTTTCATCAGGAATAACGGGGCATCTTGTTTTTGAATCATTTATTGAACCATCGGAAGAAGAACTGGAAACAGCTTTTAATTTCTTCGCACAAAACAATGTGAAGGATCTTATTCTTGACCTGAGATATAATTCAGGTGGATTTCTTTACATAGCACAGCAACTTGCAAGTTATATAGCAGGAAACTCAAAGAAGGGAGTGACCTTTGCAGAACTCAATTACAATAATAAAAACACAGATTACAACACTGCCTTTCCTTTCGAGGAAACCTCATATCCCCTTTCACTGCCCCGGCTTATTGTTATTACTTCAAGGCTTACAGCATCTGCAAGTGAAGCTGTGATGAACGGGCTGGAACCTCATCTCAATATTGTAAGTGTAGGCGATACCACGACAGGTAAACCAATGGGAATGAACGGATGGCCATGTGCGGAAAGATATTTCTTCTGGCCCGTAACATTCAAAATAGTAAACTCGGAGAATGAAGGTGAATATTATAACGGAATTGCCCCTACACAGATTTGTACCGACGACATTAAGTACGATTTCAATGACCGCCGGGAAGAGTGTCTCTATCAGGCAATTCACTGGCTTGAGACTGGTACATTCCAGACCAAGGGATTGAACCTGTTCAGCAGGTCTGACATAATACAGGAAAAACCTTCACAGATAAATAATACCCTGGTGATAAGATCAGATAATAAAATAATCTATTAAGATGGTGCTTGCCTCAGGTCAGGAGAGAATAATACTTGGCATCGATCCCGGTACCAATATAACCGGATATGGAGTGATAAAGGTTTCGGGCAATAAACCCGAGCTAATTGCAATAGGTGTTGTTGACCTGTCAAAATACAGTGATCATTATATCAAGCTGAAACATATCTTCGAAAGAACTACCGGTATTATTGACGAATATCATCCTGACGAACTGGCCATAGAGGCTCCTTTTTATGGTAAGAATGTACAGTCGATGCTGAAGCTTGGAAGGGCACAGGGAGCAGCCATAGCAGCTGCCCTCTCACGTTCCCTGCCCATATATGAATATGCACCCAGGAAAATAAAAATGTCGATCACCGGACAGGGGGCAGCCTCCAAGGAACAGGTTGCAGCAATGCTGGCAAATATCCTTAATTTTAAGGGAAAGGATATAAAACTAGATGCCACTGACGGTCTGGCAGCCGCCCTGTGTCACTATTTTCAGTCGGGATCCATAAAAAGTGAGAAATCCTATTCTGGATGGAAAGATTTCATGAATAAAAATCCCGGAAGAGTCAAATGATACTGCTATCATAACACTGCCACGCCGATTGCGGCAACACTTACCCTTACCCCCTCAACACTGTTTAGTTCTGCCACACAGGCTTCCACAGTAGACCCCGTGGTAATTACATCATCAACTAGAAGAATATGCTTATTAATGATATTAGCTTCATCATTTATACAGAATATACCTTCCACATTTGTCCATCGTTCATACCTTGATTTCTTTGTCTGCGTGGAAGATATGTTTTTCCTCGAAAGGGAGCTTATATCTACCGGTATACCCGCAGATACTGAGATTCCCTGTGAAATAATCTCGCTCTGGTTGAAGCCTCTCATCCGCTGTTTTGAAGGATGCAGAGGAACAGGTACAATAAGATCAATATCGGAAGTAAAACCTGAACTACTGAGAGATGAGCCATAAATCTCACCCAGCTTGAAACCTATATCTTTGATACCCTTATACTTAAGATTATGTATCAGTGTTCTCAACCGGCTGCCCCTGTTATAAAACGAAAATGCTGCTGCCTTCTCAATCCTGCATCTTCCCCAGAAAAGCTGTTCTACCGGATTGTCCCTTTCATTGTGATAATTAGTCCTGGGAATCAGAACATAACATTCTGTACATATCAAATCTTCATTCCTGAGAAGGTTTTTCCCACAGGCATAACACAATCTTGGAAAAAGAAGACTGATAAAATCATCCCAAAGATCATACAGATAACTCATGCAGCGGACAGAATTATAATATTTAAAGATAGGAATTATATTCCTGTCTTCAGCTAAAGTTAATGTTAATTGAGTAGATTACAGGGATAGTTTACCGCTTATTTTGCCGGCTATATAGGAGAACTCTTCAGAAGATAGTTTTAGCTTTGGATTTTTAAAGTTTATATCGTCCATTGTATCCATCGGGATAAGATGTACATGAACATGAGGAACCTCGAGTCCTACAACTGCTACAGCTATTCTTTTACAAGGTATAGCCGCCTCAATTGCAAGG
>JAFGLJ010000044.1 GCA_016928075.1 Bacteroidales bacterium
ATCTATTGTCCCATTATGTGCCTCAACAATTTTTCTTACTATTGTAAGCCCTATTCCACTTCCCTTAATACCCCTTTTTTGCGTTTCATCGCCCCGGTAGAAGCGTTCAAATATTTTTTCCTTCTCCCTGGCCGAAATGCCTACCCCGTAATCCTTCACAGAAAAAAGCACTTCTTCACCCTCGGTGGAAATACTTATATCAATCTGCCGCGAATCTCCTGAGAATTTTATCGCATTATCTATAAGATTGTAAAAAACCTGCAGAATAGCATTTTTATCAGCCCTAATAGCAACAACATGGTCGGGATGATCATAGCGTATTTTAAAACCCGGTTCAGCAAGGCTTTCCCTTGTTGATTCAAGAAACTTTCTGAGGAGTTCATCCAGGTCAACATCCACAAAATCGTACTTTTTTCGGTCTTCCTCTATCCTTGAAAAATCCAGTATGTTGTCTATCAGGTGACTGAGATGTTCGCTCTCTTCCAGCATTGCCGAGTAGTAAGCCGATTTACGCTCTTCAGTTTCCACCCTTTTGTGATGGAGCATTTCAGTCATCATACGTATGGTAGTGAGAGGGCTTTTTAACTCATGCGATACATTGGAAATGAATTCGGATTTCAGTTTATTCAACCTGATCTCAACATTGAGTGTATACAGGGTAAAAACAAAACCAAGAGCCATAAGAAGTGCAATCAGAATAAAGACAAAAAGATATATACCACTTCCGGCCTTCGTCAGTGTTGTCATGAAACCGGGTTTGTTTTCGCTGATCAATAATTTCCACTGGGGAAGATTTTCAGGGAAAGTAAAAGAAAGATAGACTGTCTCTTCTGAAATAACCCTTGAAAGAACGGAATTGTTATTCCTGTCAAGAATTTTCACGTTCAGAACGGAGTCAGGATCCATCTTTGCTATCAGTGTTCTGGCTATTGATCTCAGGTAAACCGGGAAATCAATAACCATTCCGGCAGGTGCCCAATTATTTTTATGCCACATCAAATATACTGCTTCCAGTTCATCTGAATTAACCGGGGTGACAGACAATCCATTCTCACTGTTACCAGTCAGATTAGGTTCACTTAATAACCGGATAAGGTAGCCGGTTCTTGCTTTCCGGGTATCCAGTGCCATCAGCAGTGAATCAGTAACTGTATCACTTTCATGAATAAGATCTTGAAAAGACTGGTAAAACATCTCAAACTGGTTCCGGTCATATTCACAGCAGGGGTGAAGCATTAACTCCAGGCATTGACGGGCATTATCCGTCATTTCATCTTTTTCACCCAGTGACTGGTTGATCTTCAGAATCTCAAGGCCCGCTATCAAAGCTAGCGGTATTTGCCCGTTCAGCAGGCTCCCACGGTAATCATTCCATATTTTTTCATACAGGCTCTTGGCTTTTGAGAGCTGTTTCATCTTGTTATACATGCGGGCGGAAGCCACGAGTGCCTGAACTTTTTCTTCAGGATCATTTGTTTTTAATACCCTTTCCCGGTAAAAATGCAGTGCATCCTCATACCTTTGTTCGGCAAACTCCAAACGCTGTCCTTCAACAAAGCTGGCTGGCAGGTCTGACACTCCGGGGCCGGCAGACAGTCCCGGCACACTGGTACCGGCAGACATAAATTCCACGGGAAGGTAGAGTAATTGATGATTCAACAGTTTTTTTGAACCGGTGGAATCAATGATAAAATAAGCAAGCACTGAAGGATCAACAGTTCCGGCACAAGAATGAAGAGAATCATCAGCTATCTCATTAATAAGACTCACAAAGCCCGAATCGATTGCAGCGAAAAAAGCCCTGCTGTTAACTTCCAACTTCTGACGGCTCTCCTTTTCGCGCAGCGCCTGGTCGTTGCGCATGCCCCTGTATGCCATATAGCCGAGAACAATGCCCGGCAGCACAACAGCCAGGGTATAATAGAGGATAATATTCCTTCTCCGCGAACCAGGTTTACGGGGTTTCATGGGTGCTGACTGACTAATGAATAATAAATTTACAAAATGCCAGGCAGTTACATGTTAAGATTCAGGGAAATTCTGTTAAGAATTGAACAAGGATTCAGAAATGTTATAATTATGACTCACTAACCTGAAGCTTCATTTAGGCATCAGAAGTCCGTTTATAATATTTTGCATTCCAGATTTTGTTAATTATTTGTAGATTTATGAAAAAATAAGTCTAACCATCCTGTCTGAAAGGAATAAACTGAGATAGCGAAATGAATGAAACCTTTTCCATTAGTCCAAGCGGTGAAAAATTTCCGTTACCGGAACCCGGTGATTACAAAAGTGAATTTGAAAGAGTGAAAAACCGTGTTGACCAGGAACGCGCGAAAGACCATGAGATAGTGGTTGTTATGGGGGTCGGCTTCGTGGGGGCCGTTATGGCTGCCATTGTCGCCGATACAGTAAATGAAGAGGGAGAGCCCACTAAATTTGTCATTGGCATGCAGCGCCCCAGCGTGCGCAGTTACTGGAAGATCCCGCTGCTCAACCGTGGTATTTCACCCGTGAAAGCCGAAGACCCTGAGGTGGATCCTATGATTGAACGATGTGTCAATGAGAAGAAAACCCTGATGGCAACATACACTTACGATGTACTCAAACTGGCGGATGTGGTGGTGGTGGATGTGCAGTGTGATTATATCAAGAAAGACCTGGGTAATGTCCGTTCAGGCAGGACTGATATGGCTGCACTGGAAGCATCCCTTGCCGTTATAGCGGAACATATATCTCCCGAAGCACTGGTATTAATAGAAACAACAGTAGCTCCGGGGACAACAGAGCAGGTGGCTTATCCCATCATGAAGAAAACTTTCAAGAAAAGGGGGATATCATCCGAACCACTGCTGGCCCACAGCTATGAAAGGGTGATGCCGGGACGTAATTACGTGGCAAGCATACGCGATTTCTGGAGGGTATGCAGCGGTATCAATGACAAAGCCAGGGATAAAGTGGTTAAGTTTCTGAATGAAGTACTGAATACTGATGAGTACCCTCTAACAGTGATGGACCGTCCTATAGAGTCAGAAACGGCAAAAATTGTTGAGAACAGTTACAGGGCCACAATACTTGCTTTCCTGGATGAATGGAGCCTTTTTGCCGAGCGCAACGGCGTTGACCTTATAAAAGTGATTAAGGCAATAAAAGTAAGACCCACACACAGCAATATAATCTTCCCGGGACCGGGGATAGGCGGATATTGCCTGCCGAAAGACGGTGGGCTGGGGGTGTGGGCTTACAAACACATCCTGGGATATGAGGATGATATTTTTAAGATCACACCTATGGCAATTGATATCAATGACACCCGTGGCATGCACGTAGCTCAGCTTACCCGTGATGCACTCCGTAATATGGGTCAGCCTATAGCCGGAGCTGAAGTGTTGGTGCTTGGCGCTGCATATCGACAGGATGTGGGTGATACACGGTACAGCGGCTCAGAGATTGTAATAAGAAAGCTTGCTGAAATGGGTGCCGAAATAAAGGTTCATGACCCTTACGTGGAACACTGGTGGGAGTTTGAACAGCAGGATACTTACCCGGGAGTGGGTCAGAGTAAAGCACAGTTTTTCCGTAGCCAGGAGAAACTGAAAGATCTGCATGTTGAACAGGATCTTAAAGCAGCACTGGATGATTCTGAAGCTGTAATACTTGCAGTGCCTCATGAAGCATACCTCAACCTTGATCCGGACGAGGTGGTAAAGCTGATAGGGCATTCTGCTGCTATAATCGACTGCTTTGGAATACTGTCAGACGATAAGATTAAACGTTATATTGAACTGGGCTGCGAAGTACAGGGTCTTGGTCGCGGACACATTCAACGATTAAAAGAAATAATACGAAAAGGGTAGCAAAATTTATTCACTCATAGTTTCCGGGATCCTGTCGGGAGTCAGTACTTGTTAATTGCTTTCAGGACATCCTCTCCGAACCGGATGATTACATTTGGAGTGGATTGGTTGCATAGGATCACCACACCTGTTTGTGATTCCAGGTCGAAAGCCATATAAGCCATATATCCGTTCGTTCGTCCACCATGCCAGTGAAAAGTATAACCTTCGGGCAATAAATCAATATGCCAGGCAAGGCCAAGAGAAAGATTATAATAGCCCTCACGGTCACTGTAAATCACACCACCCACCTCAAAATGGGATTGCTGGGTCATAAGCATAGCATCTTCCAGGGAAGTGTCCATCAATCCCATCTGGGCTTTCAGGTAGATCATCATATCATGGAGCGAGGATTTTATGAAACCTGCACCCTGGAAAATATCCTGTGCATTGTAATTTTTAACACTGTCAAGGGATTCATCATGACCAGGAGCAAGATTGGCAATCTGTTCTTCGGTTAGAAAGAGGGAGGTTTTATAAAGGCCCAATGGTTCAAATACTTCAGTGGTGATAAGCTCCTCGTATGAAGAACTTTCAATCAGACCCAGGAGATGACCAATCAGGCCAAATGCTGTATTGGAATAAGAATACTGAGTGCCCGGTTCATACAACAGATTACAATGATATGTCAGATAGTCATAAACATCTCCTGCAGTATAAGCTGCATAGGGATCATACGGATCATACCCTGATGGTAAAGGCTGGCTCGACTCCTGTGGCGCCCTTGGTAGCCCTGAACTATGAGTGGCAAGATGTTTAATTGTAATATTGGTTTCTTCCCAAACAGGTATACTTACTTCACCATACGGTAAAAAAGGTTCAACTTCATCCTGCAGGCTGATCTTTCCATCCAGGATCATCTGTGCCAGTAATGTTGCGGTAAAAGACTTGGTGATTGATCCTATTTCAAAAACTGAGTGTTCATCGGGCGGACTGCTATTATTATTGGATAGTGAGCCATAAAAGAGCTCCTCTTCTTGCTGGTTCTTAATGATACCGATGGCAGCCCCCATTTTAACATACTTATCTGTTAAATATTCGAGTTCTTCGTCCAGACTGTCAAAACCTGGACCCGGATCATTCTTCTTACACCCTGAAAGTATAATTGACCCGGTAAAGAGAACCAAAATAAGACTACGCAGATATGCATCCATGCTTAAAATCTAAATATGCAGCACAAGTTACATCTTGATTTGAATATTATCAATTAAATAGCAGATATTGAGCTTGATTTAATTGTTAATGCATTCAGGGGGCTTCTTACGACTCTTTTTCAATTTAATCTGGTCATGCAAAAGGTTTTACATGAAAATTCGTGTATTTAGTACAGGAATAAATCGTTGCAGGAGACGATTCCCCGGGCATTGACCAGAAATACCAACAGTATGATGCAACAAATAAACTTGCATATTTTCGGGAAATGCTGTAATATTGCAATCCGCAAAATCAATGATTTTTAACGGGCCCATAGCTCAGCAGGTCAGAGCACCTGACTCATAATCAGGGGGTCGCTGGTTCGAGCCCAGCTGGGCCCACCTCCGCCCTCCGTAGCTTTAGCGAAGGAGGGCTTTTTCTTTTTTATTCTTTTATTATTTCGTATAATTATTTTTCGGAGGGCTACGGTGGGCAAAGCCCACAAATCAGCTTCGATCCAGGCTTTAGCAGCGGCATGATTAGTAAAAAACCACTTACAATTCATTTTGTAGGTGGTTTCTTCTTTGTCGCCAGGATTTGATGACTGGTTGGTTTTTTTATTGGGATAAACATTTGAATAAACAAGATTATTGATATATACATAAGATTTAATTTATACTTCTACTTGAAATAAACATCTGGATAACAGTTCTATAAGTGTTAATATATCAACATCCGGTTCCCATGGAAAATAATGTAGCAGTTCAGATTGACAAAACAGTTTTAAAAGAATTTTGGTTCTGAAGCATGATTCCCTTAATTTTGACTATTTATCAGCAATAGTCAAATCCTATGGCAGAGTTAGAAGTAAAGGAAAGAATCATTGAATCTGCGACAAAGTACTTCTCCAAGTATGGCTTTCATAAGACCACTATGGATGAGATCGCGAA
>JAFGLJ010000045.1 GCA_016928075.1 Bacteroidales bacterium
CCGGGAATAAATCCAATATAGAGTGTCTGTGTTGTTATTCTTGCCCTGAAAACACTTGGTATCATTATCGTGGCATTCTTCATCATTATACCAAGGTCTATACCATGATTCTGCAGGTATGATGATATCAGGAGTCCCAGCACAATTCCGGATACAGATCCTACTATCCCTATCATGAGTGATTCATAAATCATGGTTTTATAAACATGGTTCTTATCCTCACCTATTGCAAGACGCATACCAAACTCACCATAACGTCGCAATCCTCCCAGTAAACCGGCATTCCAGAGGATAACTGACATGGCAACGATAAAAATAAACAGTAAGATACCCAGCAGTTTATTTGAATAATCCACGAAAGTGCCCATATTATTCTGGTCTTTAAGGCTTATCATCATGGACGAGAACCTGTCATGTTCATCATAGAAACGGTTATTGAATTTCTCAATCACACATGAAGTGATTTCCTCGTCAAAATATCCTTCTGGTATAAATCCGAGTATTTCACCTGCGGCATCATCCATGTTCAGAGCCATTCTCACATCACTCAGGTCTGCTATTATTGTGCCCCTGTCAAGTGCCGTGGTACCAAACTCAACTGTACCGCCAAGGGTAAAGTTATATATGGCCAGCTCCCTGTACATTGTTGAACCAATAAGAGTTAGTTTATCCCCTGGCTTCAGTCCCAATTTTTCGGCAAAGGAATGGCTTAATAATATTTCACCCTTTCCCCGGGGTATATGGCCCGAGCGCAGTGCGCTGCCAATGTTCATCCTGTTTATCTCCTCTGAAGATTGGGACAGTATATCTATTCCAAATCCGATTGCCGTTCCCTGCATCTTTGTGATCCCGTTCTCATCAGGCACATCCACCAGTCCTGCAAAATGTATCCTCTCAATCCATTCAAGATTTGGGAAAAGATTATTAAGAGTATCCAGGAGCTTCCCTGTCCCTATGATAGCCAGATCATTAGGCCTCTGGTCAATATTCCTGTAATATGCAGGTGTTACTATTTTGACATGGCCTGATGAGAATTTCGCATTATATTCAACACTATCACCAAGGACACCTGTCAGCCAGCTGTGAAAGACCACTGTAAGCATCACTCCCAGAGCTGTTACTAATATTGGAAGGAGGCTCCGGTGCCTGTCTCTGAGAATTCCCTTGAATAAAAATCTTATCATTGTATTCTTCCTCTCAATGCTTCTGTTGGTTTCATTTTGGCAATCTTGCGTGATGGCCAGTAGCTTACGATGGTGGTAACTAAAATCACAACCAGCACTGTTCCAAGTATCAGTCCCAGGCTGTATACCGGGTATAATTTCTCCGCCATAGCCAGTCCATAGTCCTTGCTGCTGACAGGCAGTGCAATGCCCCTGGTGGCCTGTATTGAAAGAAGAGGCAAGCCGTAAGCTGCCCCAAGGATAGTTGCAAGGACCGAATGCATTGTCCCCTCGAGTGTAAACAGGGCCACAACCTGCCTGCGTGTCATTCCCAGGGCCACATAGGTGCCAATCTCTTTCTGCCTCCTGAATATTGATAATACCTGTGTATCAAATATTGCCAGCATTGCCACCATTAAAAGGATAACCCAGATAATTAACCCGGCCATTGTTTTTGATTTAATAATCTTGTTAAGATCTACGAACAGATCCTCCCTGCTCAAAAAGTCCCATCCTTCAATTTCCGGGAACTGTGTCTCTTTTTCCCGGCAAACTATAACAGTTGCCTCATCAGGTGACAGTATCATTTCCTGAAGTTTTTCGAGCGGTATCCATACCTGGCCATTATCCACAGTAGGAACGTTTGTTTTGAAAACACCCGTGATTTTAAGCCGGGCGGCGTCAAATGTTCCGTTTTTATCCCGCCATCGCAGGGTCACCAGGTCGCCTTCATTCAAACCCGTGCTGCCTGACATATTTTTACCTATAAGGGCAGGTATCTCTGTTTCTCCATTGTTCAGTTGCTCCGAGGGCAATTCTATTATCTCCTGACCCGGGTCAATTCCTTTAATAATTATACTCTGCAATCGTCCCTGAGGATAGATAGTACCCTGTGTATATAAAAGGGCTGTTGCATCACCCTTTTCTATCATCTGTTGAATTTGATATGGTATTATACCCTGAGCTTCAGTAAGGCTCAAAGGATCGTAAGGATCATAATTATTATTCCAGTATTGCCCTCCTGCCACTTCCCATTTTATCATATCATTTATTGCCTGCCGGTCCCACCCGTCAAGTAATCCTTTATGCCAGATAATGATTACAAATGACAGGGATAATACAATAACGCTAAGCCATGTTCTGAGACCTGCTCCAATTATATTACGTATTGCCAATCGAATGATAACCATGTTTCAGTATTTCAGTATGCTTATAATCAGGAACATTAATGATATAATAATTCTATTGTTTCCATAATCAGGCTAAAAATCAAGTATTGCCATTACCTGCAGTCCCTTCCCTGCCATCAGGTTTCGTCCTTCAGGGCTGCCATAAATTGACACATTTTCAGGATTCCAGAAAGCCATCAGGTTAAGGGTTAAATAGTCATAATCACGCTGAACACTTATGAATCTGTATAAGTCCTTCGTGTCCCAGTTATAGTATACGGCTGTTATTATCCTGTTCATTATGCCTAAGGGATAGTTCAGGGCAATAGTTGAATAATTATTGGACGTATTACTATTAAACCGGAAATACTCAGTTATAATATTTAATCCGTTACCAAGACCAAAAGTATAATCCATTCCAATGTTCAGATAGTGTTCATTCTTTACAAAAAGAATATTTTCATCATCATTTATTTTCCATGTATATTCAAACCATATGCCGGGTCCTATATCTAATTTTGCATCAAATCCCAGCAGCTGGTCTGTGAAAAAAGGTTCTGTGATTCCCGGTTGCATTACATAAAATGCTGAATAGTCAGCATGGCGGCAATGATAACTTACGGCAATCTCACCGGTGAGAAAAGGAATCTGCAATCTGCCTCCGTATTCGGCCCGGTTTTTTCGGGTAGGGGCTATTTCCCAACCTTTTGTATCCTTGTTACCATAAAGTGCCCAGAGCCATATATTAGCATTGTTCTGAAAATAGTATCTCCCCAGCAGTCCATAAACTCCGTCTGTCAATTGAAGGGGATCACGATAGTCTATTTTATCAAACCACATCAGTGGTCTGAGAATCGATGCAGATCCAAAACTTATTTTTTGCAGTCCTGCCCTTATTTCAAATCGGGGTGAGAAGTATCTCAACCATATCCTGTAAGGTTTCAATTTCCAGTCATGCTCATTGAATTTTTCATCAGCATAATAGAAATTTGCATAGCTGTTCACAGATATTTCTGCATCGACGGACCGGTTTTTCTTAAGGTTTCCCTTTATACTCAATGTTGGTATATAACGCCCTCCCAATTGCCCTGTAAGATCATCCCCAAAGTTGAGTGTGGACTGGAGGCTTAGCTGATTTTTCATGTCAAGTATCCCGCTCTGTCCGAAAGAAGGATAAATTAAAATAATGAAATACGCAAGGCTTAAAAGTATAACCCTGTTCATAGACAATCTACTCTTTAGGTGAAGTATTTTTCTTAAATAGTCTTTTAATTACGTGGTATAAACCATATTTATCCATGAATCTTCCCATGCTTTTACCCATAAGGATAAAATCTGACACGTCTTCCTCGCTAAATTTTAAGCCTTTAATTTTCTTCAGTTCCCTGAATCTTCTCAGGTCATGACGCATTGAAAACCAGAAGAGGAAATTAGCAAGGACCATAAAAATAATGTAGTATATATCCTGGAAGTAGATCCAGAACCAGAGAATCAGTAAAATGTATGCTCCCCATCTAAGTACAAGTATACTACCTGTTAAATATCCTAAAACACTTGCTGCCGCATTTGCTACGAAATACCCAAACCAGTTGATGACGAGCAATGCTCCGATTATTGGTGATTCACCCCTTCCACCTTTAAAACGGTGATAGACCGGGTAATTATGTCCTGCTATTCCCGTGATGGCAACCAGGAGAAAATAAGGTTGAAGGGCGAACAAGAGTTTAAACAACAAAGTTGGGAGAGCTACTTTTAACATATCCAGGATAGAAGTTAAACAGCCATATTTCTTCCCCAACTTTTTTGTAACCCAGGTTGCACTTATGAGATCCGATTCAAAAACTTCATCAGAATGAGGAACAGGCTCTGCAAAGGGTGAATAGTCAGTTGATCCTGTTGATAGAAAATATACCATTCTTGCAGTTGATATTGATCCTACAAAATACCCTATAATTGCTGCTGCCGCAATAATTATCCATGGTTGGTTCTGAAGGTTTACAATGAAATCATTCATGATCATGTATTGTTAGAATCCCGTTTGAGCCATCAACCGTCAGTCTTGCATTATCTCTTATCCCGCAGGCATTTTCAACTGATACAAGCGCAGGTATAGCCATTTCCCTTGCAATTATTGAACAGTGTGACAATATACCTCCCGACTCTGACACAATAGCACCAGCTTTGCAGAGAACCGGTGTCCAGCTGACGTCGGAGAAAGGAATAATAACCACATCCCCTTTTTTCACCTTGACGAAATCATCTCTTTTCCTTACTATTTTAGCTATCCCTGTGTAAATACCCGATGAGGTGCTCACCCCCTTGAAATTCTTTAGACTGCCACTTTCCAGTATCGGGGCCTCATGCCCATAAATTACGGCCGGAAGAAGAAGGTCTTCTGAATTCTTCATTTCCTTTTTCCTTTCAGCAATCATACTCCTTATTTCTTTTACCGGTCTTCCTCCAAGGCCATTAATCATGGACTCCACCTCTGATTTTGTAAGTATGAAGATATCCTCCCTGTCCCTGATAATTCCCTTCTTTAGAAATTCATCCGCAACCATCATGAACAGTTTCCTGAATAAACCATAACCATAAATATAAAGAGAACTTATCCTTTCCCTGTGAATCTTGAATCTCCCTGCTTTATTGTACATTCTTTTTAATCCCGGGTGTCTCAGGCGTGAATATCTTATATTGCCAAACCTGATACTTTCCCGGTTACTACCGGTAACATTATAATCTGTTATCATTTTGTATACAAACTCAGGATCCTCTTCCCATTTGGGATGGGAGAAGTCGTTACCGCTCTCACTGTGATGCCCGTAATTCTCAATGAAAATATTGAACTTCCCAACTATATGGACCGCATCTTTCTCTTCGGACAATGACCTGTAAGTTTTACACCTGGCTTTAAGTTCCGGTGGCAGTTTACTTAACAGGTTATGTATTTCTGCAATTGAAGTCAGGGGTGACAATGATTTCAGCACAGGAAAATCAGAATTGAAATCCAATAGGTTATAATCAATATTCAGTTTGGCTGCCTTTTTAGAAAACCGCTTATTATATATCCTCATAAGAAGCGGTATGATAATATTGAGATATGTCAGTCTTTTACCTGTAATCATAAGTTCATTAAAAAAGGAGTCAAATTCCCTTAGCCTGAACTCATCTTTTATTTTTTCAGATATGGCTTTATATTCAGACGATAGTTCATCATATTCCTTCAAAAAGAACTTTTCAAATTTCAACATGGTAAGGATAAACCTTATAATCCTGAAAGTGTGTTTAAGGGTTTTCAGACCCGGTTTGAATGAATGTCTGGTGTTGGGCTCGTTAAGGAAGGTCTCTTCAAGGCTTTCTAGTGGCACTCCAAATTCACCCAGTATCTTGCCAAGAGCTGCCACATTGAAATAAGTCCGATAATAAAAAGGTTTTGCCAGGTCATCGGGCTTAACATCCAGGGGGCCGGTAATCTTTGAGAGAATATCTATCCATGTTCCGTTAACCATCTCTATGTTAACCGACCATACGAGAGGTTTTATCTGGCCTGGCAGCATTTCCTGTCCATCTTATTTGAAAACACGTCAAGATGTTTTTCTACGGTAATGCTTCTCAACTGGAGATAATAAAGATCCTTACCGTCAAATACCCACTCTATATCCACATTCCTGCCATAAATGCGCTTTAGTTTCAATGTTGATCGTGCAACATTTTTTACCAGGTTTATATACTCGAACTTATTATCCCCTTCGAGCACAACATCCTTTCTGATCCTCCATCGCATAGGGGCCATTCCCCTTTGCATCAGGTCTTCACCGGAACCTCTTACAGCCTCAATAACAACTTCGTTATTGCCGGTCACGGGATTCTTGCTGAAACTCACCCCCGATAAAACAGGGGAGATCATTTTCTGTAAAATCACTGCACATTTCACATTAAGTGATTCAACACCGGCTTTCCCCTGGTAGTCAGTACGTTCACCTTTAGATGCAGAATCCCAGACAGAACAAATTTTTTCGATCAGTTTATTGTGCCTGATGTCAGGAATTGATAAAAACTGCCCGGCATGTGAGTAATTTTCTGAATCTTCTATATTCGTGGATGATCTTACAATATAGTTATAGTCAGGTAGTTTTTCAATATCTTTTGCCAGTATTTCAAGTGTCTTTTCCTTATTTTGGCCGTACTCTTCAAATGCATCGGTATTTATAATAAACGTTTTGGGAATTTTGTATTTATGCTTCTGAAGCAAAATCAGTGATTCGGCTTTATTGCCGATCAAGTCCCTGCCGGGATTTTTTTTCAAATCTGCTATGTAGGTTCCGTGCAACAATGCTGATTGCTGAATTATAAAATTTACTTAAACATATAACTTTTTGTAAAAAAATCCTGCTTTTGCTAAAATCATTGCTTCTTGAATAATTTATCCGGATAAGACTATTCCATGCATACTATAAACTTATTAGTCAAGTCAGTTTTAACACATTATATTATGATAATCCTGTTGCTAAGAATATTACCATTCAAATTTATACGTACGATATATATACCTTCACCTCCTATATCAGATACGTTAATAAATATCTTTTCATTGAATTGATTGTTGTATACAAACTCTCCCGTAAGTTTATAAATTGATATTTCCGCCTGACTTTTTATATCCATCTCAATACAGATGTTTTTTTGGGCGGGGTTGGGATATATTTTAACAGATATACCCGGGTCATATACCACTTGAGAATATGTCCAGTTAGCCGGTGAGTACACCTTCCATTCAAGAATCCCCTGGGCATAAGAAATGCCGTAAAAGTTTAGCCTGATTTTTTTTGTTTTCACAGGATAAAAAATCTCTTTATTATACCTGTCAGCTTTAATATTATCCCCTCCCTTCAACGTGGATTCTAGCCTGATGAATTTACCACTGTTATCATCGTAATACGATAGATATGTTGAATCAGGAATATTAATACCGGCTCCATCTCTCCACCAGTAAACCTCTGACGAACCTATTGTCTTTTCTTCTTCAAAATTGTACTGTACCCAGTTCCAGGTACCTACTGTACCTCCGTCATATCTCCAGTTTCCGAAAGCCCCGGGCCCCTTATCAGACGAGTTTGAAGGTTCATAAAGATCATATATGCTGGATAAAGTTTCCCATGAAGAAACATGGTTTGTTGTGGCATAGTCATCATTTAATATCAGGATGAGGGAATCAGGGTATGATATTGCCTTATAATCAGACAACCAGACCTGCATGCTGGATGGTCCCCGATTATTCCAGTAGGAATAGGGAATAAGTGTTACGGTATCCCCTGCACTGCCATCGACCTGTTTTGATCCTATACTGATAAGCTGTACTCCATTCATAACGGTTGAATCAAATCGTGTGGTAAGTTCAGCATCCGGATCATATTTAAATGTATTCACAGTACCGGTATTATCGATTCCTTCAGCACAATATACAAACGGACCTCTCTGGATAGCAAATTTGTCGTGGTCGGCTTTAATCTGTTCATGCGCAATTAACTTCTTAGGTTCCATTGGCAGTTCCAGCAATATCCTGTCACCGGTATTCCACACCCGCTTTAAAACTGCATATCCATTATGCATAACATAGCTGTAATCCTCCCCGTTGAGTTTAATGGATGCGTTTTTATCAGAAGTGTTCATAAAGTTGTATATATTGCCATATATAGCTTCATTTCTGGCCCAGCCCGGTATTCTTATCATCAGTGTATACTCCCTGCTGACATCGGGATTCACCTCTATGCTTACCGTCCCCTTCCATGGATATTCTGTCTCCTGTATTATCCTGAAATCATCACCGTCCAGAAAGAAGTTTGCCGTATCACTCATGAAGAGGTTAACATACAGTGTATCTGAACTGTGTGCATAGATATAACCTGGAACAGATGGGATCAACCTTGCGATATTAGGAGGGCAGCATGCACAACTAAACCAGCTGCTCCGGTTATCCGATCCACTTGATTCAAGTCGGTTTGGATAAAAGAACCTGTCACCCGAAAGCGATATTCCTGAAAGCAGGGCATTGTAGAGTGTACGTTCCAGGACATCAATATATTTGGCATCACCATGAAGAAGGAATAACCTGTGATTGAAAGAGATATTACCAACTGATGCACATGTTTCACAGTAAGCGCTTGAATTAGGGAGGTAGTATCTTTCGTTAAAACCTTCATTTCCCCCGGAAGCCCCTATTCCTCCCGTTACGTATATCTTACCTGTAACAATATCATTCCATATTTCACCGATAGCAGTGATATATTCATCCTCATTCATCATAGCAGCTATGTCGGCCATTCCCGAATACATATATACCGCCCGCACAGCATGTCCCACAGCTGCAGTCTGTTCGGTCACCTTTAAATGGGCCTGGCAGTATTCTGCACCACTCGGTCCGCGCACATCAAGAAAAAACTCAGCCAGGTCAAGGTATCTTGAATCCCCTGTAATACGGTAAAGCCTGGCAAGACCTAATTCAACCACCTGGTGTCCCGGGTATTTTTCCAGCTTCTCCCATCCGAAAGAGTCATAAAGCAGATCGGCAGCTTTTACTGCTATATCCAAAAGGTTCTCCTTCCCCGTAGCCTGATAATAAGCACAGGCGGCCTCAAAAAGATGGCCCATGTTATATAACTCATGGCTTAAATCCTCAACCTTTTCCCACCGGTTACTGCCCAGCCAGCTTACCGGGAAACCTGCAGGATAAGAACCTATGGTGCGGCAGGTATACAGATAGCCATCAGGCTCCTGCGCCCCGGCTATATATGATATTAAAGTATCTATCTCCTTCTCAAGCTCTTCATCGGGATAATAATAAAGTGAATAGCTCGCTGCTTCAATTATCTTGTAAACATCAGAATCATCAAAGGGATAGGAAGATTGGAATATACCCTGCTCAATACCCGCCGCTATTTTAAAATTCATTATCCTGTTCGCTGACTGATCCAATGCATGGGGAATTGTTATAGAATTAATGGTTTTAATGCGAGGTAACCAGAATTTGTCTGAAAGAGTAACTGACGTAAAAGGAACAGCTTGAATAGGGTAGTCGTTCCCGGATTTGACGGGTTCATATCTTGTTGAATCACCTGATTTAATATGGGGATTGAAAATTTTAAATTCCTCTTCATATAAGGCAGGTGATCCTGTGAAAATTACTAGGGCTAAGGGTACTAATATATTATTTAAGACTTGAAATAGTATTCTCACAATCTATATGTTATAAGGTTAGCTCCTTTTGTGATTCATTTCAAAGATAGTTTTTATAACAAAATGTTATTAAACAAAAGAGATGCAAAAATGTCTTATCTTTATATGCTATGAAGAATTTAATCTTTTCCTGATAAAAATTACATATATTATAAAAATCTCAAAATAATAAAACCACAGCTATGAATAATTTGAAAGTAACCTACATGGGAATCGAACTCGAAAACCCGATAATTGTTGGAGCTTCCAATATGGTAACAGACCTCGATAAGCTTAAGAAGGCAGAAGAACAGGGTGCCGCAGCAATTGTTTTTAAGTCCCTCTTCGAGGAACAGATTCAGCTCGAGAGATTCCAGATGGACGAAAGCCTTAGCCAGTACAACGATCTTCATGCAGAGATGATCACAACCCATCCGAATATTGAACATGCAGGACCTGATGAACACCTTGTTAACATAAGAGAAGCAAAGGAGAACCTGTCAATTCCGCTGATAGCAAGCCTTAATGCAATCGAGAATGATACGTGGATAGAATATGCTAAACTCATAAGCGAGACAGGCGTTGACGGCATAGAACTGAATTTCTACAAAACCCCTCTGGACTTCGATAAAAATGCGGAAGAAATAGAAAATGAACAAATAAATCTTGTAAAAGAAATCAAAAAAAACATTTCAATACCGGTAAGTATAAAACTTAGCTCCGATTATACAAATATCCTGAACTTTATTAAAAAGCTTGATTCGGCCGGGGCTGATTCATTCGTTTTATTCAATTCCTTTTTTCAGCCTGATATTAATATTCACAGTGAGCAACATATCAAGACATTTAACCTGAGTAATGAAGGTGATTACCGGAAATCTCTAAGGTTTGCGGGTATACTTTTCGAAAATATCAAGGCTGATATTTGCAGTTCCCACGGAATATTTACCGGTGCGGATGTAATAAAGATGATACTGGCCGGATCAACATGCGTACAGGTAGTCAGTACTTTATATAAGAAGGGACTTGTTCAAATAGGTGCTATGATAAAAGAGATGAGCGAATGGATGAACGGTAAAAACTTCAGTAGCATTGATGAGTTCAGGGGCAGGTTATCAAGGAAAAGTCTCAGCAGTAATCCCTTTGTTTACCAGAGAGCACAGTATGTTGATCTGTTATTAAACTCTGAGGATATATTCAAGCCTCCCCGTTAGGAATTAAAAATTAACTCCGGGAAACAAAGATCGAATCTTCAGATCATTTATTTATTCCGGCAATGTCACCACATTTCCGTCTAAAATTGCTATTTTTAATAGTCAATTTATCGCTTTAAATTAATAGATGGGCAAGCTTTCAGTATTTACAGCACTGACTCTTTTACTGTCGTGCCAGTTGACTGCAATTTCTTTGATTGAGGATCATGATATTGATACCGCATCGATAAACAACCGGACACGCCAGGCATATATTATGGCCAGGAGGAATCCTGATCTTGCCATAAGAGATGCACATAAAGCATTATCTGACTCACGTCAGATCATGTATAGGAAAGGCATGGCCGATGCCAGCCTTGCATTGGGGCTGGCTTACTTTGCCAGGTACGACCGCAGTGACAGTGCTTCCTTCTATAATTACCGGGCGCTTGATATTTATGACGAAACAGGGGATCTGATTGGCAAGGCCCGGGCATACTACTGCCTGGCTTATGTATACAGTCTGAAAGGTATGCTTGAAGAGTCGGAAAGATACAGCAGGCTTAGCCTGGAAAATTTTGAAAAGTCGGGTGATAAACGCGGAGTGGTAAATGCTCTGAGCGCCCTTACACACCTGGCGAGGCAGAAGGGTGACTTTAACAGTGCACTTGAGATGACCAACCGTGCAATAGAAACAGCCAGGTCAATAAACGATACCGTTCCCCTGGCCGACGCTCTTAATACACTTGGTAACATATATAAAGATATGTTGTTGTTTAATGAAGCTATAGATTCCTATTTTGAAGCACTCAACCTCTGGGAAAACAAAAATGATTCCAGCGGCCTGGCCGTTGCTTATGGTTCTATAGCTTTAATGTACTTCTACCAGAAAGAATATGACAGAGCCCTTGAATTCAATTTTAAGAAGTTGCCAATTTCTGAGCGTATGGGTGACAAGTGGGAACTAAGCAAAACTTTAAATAACATATCACAGATATATACCGCTGAGAACCAGCATGACAGTGCACTGCTCTATCTGAGAAAAGGCCTCAGCCTGAACGAGCAGATGAACTACCCGTCAGGTGTTGCGGGCATATGCCACAATATATCATCAGCATTATTACTGAATGGCGAACTGGATTCAGCATATCATTATATTTCGAGGTCAATAAACCTTGCAGAGAAAATAAATGACCCCGAACTGTCCACCTATATCACCACGCTGGGTCGCATACAAAGACGAAAAGGGAATTATGAGGAATCCCTGCGAAATGCCCTGAAGGCATATAATATGGCACTGGAGCAGAATGAACAAATCACGGTCGCTTCCGCTGCCGGCTTGCTAAGTTCAATTTACAGTGAAACAGGCAGGAAAGATCTTGCTTATGAATACCTTAAGAAATACCACGCAATTAACGACAGCATAAGCAATAATGAGTTTCTGAAGAAGGTGACCCGACTGGAAATACAGAATGAATATGACAGGAAACGTGAAATCGCTGAATTTGAACACAGGCAGGAGCTGCTGATCCGTGAAAACAGGATCAAACAACAGAACCTTTATGTAAAAGGACTGATAATACTGGTAGTATTGCTGGTTATTATTTCTTTATTCTACATCCACAATACCCGGTTGAAAGCACGCTATGCCAGGATTGACCTGGAGCAAAGGCTGTTACGGGCACAGATGAACCCCCATTTCATATTCAACTCCCTCTGCGCCGTGCAGGATCTTATTCTTGCCGGCCAGCCTGAGAAGGCAAATACCTTCCTGGTTAAAATCGCCAGCCTGATGCGTAATATACTTGAGAATTCCAGGGAAGAGTTCATCCCACTCGAAAAGGAGATAGAAACCCTGAAGCTTTACCTTGATGTACAGCAATTAAGATTTGAATCGGGTTTTGAATATAATTTTAACATTGACAGCCCCATTGATACAGAAAACATTTCAGTCCCTCCAATGCTGGCGCAACCATGCCTTGAAAACTCTGTTGAACACGGCCTGCTGCCGGGCAAGAACGGAGGGAAAATAGAAGTCAATTATAAGATTGAAGATGAACTGCTGAAACTGGAAGTCACAGATAACGGTGTTGGACGAAAACAGGCAGAAGGAGAAAAGAGCAAGGGAACAAAAAAGACATCACTCTCTACGACCCTGATACAGGAAAGGCTGGATTTCTTCAGGAAAAAACTGAAAAGCAGGAATATCAGTTACGAGATTAAAGATCTATTTGAAGAATCAAAGCCATCCGGCACAAAAGTTGTAATAATGATGCCTTACAGGAAGGTGTTTGCATAATAAATAGTTGAAGGAATGAAGATTATAATAGTGGACGATGAGGCCTCGGTAAGGAATTCCATTTCGGCCATTCTTAAGGAAAAATACCCTGACAGCGATATCCTGGCAATCGTCGGTTCGGTGAAGGAAGGCTATGCTGCCATCCTCAGGTATCACCCTGACCTTCTTTTTCTCGATGTTGAACTGCCCGACGGAACAGGTTTTGATCTCCTCAATAAATTGCCTTCTATAGACTTCAGGGTAATCTTCATTACAGCTCACCAGGAATACGCCCTGGATGCCATTAAAGTAAGCGCACTTGATTTTGTTTTAAAACCTTTCGACACGGATGAGATCTGCAGGGCAGTTGATAAGGCAAATACTGTAATCAATAATGAAGAGGAACAGCTGAAGCTGAGAGCACTGCAGGAAAACCTTGAAAGCAGGAAGGTGCTAAAGAGGATTGTTTTGCATACCGCCGAGAACCTATATCTTGTGGCGGTCAGCGATATTATAAGGGCTGAAGCTGACAGTAATTACACTCGCTTTATCCTGAGCGATGGAAAAAAAATAATGGTTTCCCGTACAATTAAAGAATTTGATGCCCTCCTGTCCGGATCAGGGATGATAAGAGTGCACCAATCTCACCTTGTAAACATTGCCTGGGTCGACAGGTTTGTTAAACGTGACGGGGGATACCTCCTCATGAAAGATAATTCCAAAATTCCCGTTTCACAGAACCTCCGAAAACAGGTTATCCAGGCAATCAATGATTCCCTGTATCTCTAAAAATTATAAATTCTTCAGTATTATAGCCCGATACTAATTCACTTCGGGCGGATACTAATCTGTGCTGTTAAATCTCCTGCATGAGCTGTAATTTTAAAAGAAAAAAGATCATTATCATGAAATTCAAAACCATTTTCACAATTATTATTGCTGTTTTTCTTCTTTCAACGGTTGATGCCGACTGCCAGGTTAAAATCAATCTCAGAAATAAAATAAACAGGGAAGCTAACAGGCGTGCCAACGAAAAGGCAGAAAAAGGAGTAAAGAAAGGCTTTGATGTGCTTGAAGAAGGTATTAAAGAAGCCATCGAGGGAAAAGACACCACTGTGGTCGAACAGGGCCAGGCCGGTGATCAGGGTGTTGCCGGTCAGAATCAAGCTGCCGAAAATGCTGCCATGGCAGGCGAAACCGGGGCTACAAAAGATGAACTGACACTTAACTGGAGCAAATATGATTTTGTCCCCGGAGACAAGATAATCTTTGAGGATAACCTTGTCGGTGAAGAAAACGGGGAGTTCCCTTCCAGGTGGGACCTGGTACGGGGAAACACTGAAGTGGCCGTATTCGGGGGTGAAAATGTTATTATGATGAGGGAAGGAGCCCCTTCGATCATTCCTTATCTGAAAAATCCCGGTCAGGATTACCTGCCGGATGTATTCACTGTAGAGATGGATTTATACCACCCCGGAGACGGATGGTTCGAAATATACCTGTATGACCGTAAAAACCAGGAAGACCCCAGCTCAACAGGGTGGTCATATTTAAAAATTGAAGAAAACAATTACGAGTTTGGAAACGCAAAAAGCGCACATCCTGATAAGAGCCTGGAACGAAAAGCAAGGTGGTTACATGTTTCAATTGCTTACACCTCCGGCAAGCTTAAAGCATACATGGATGAAACAAGGCTTATCAACATACCACATCTCGACTTTAATCCTACCGGCCTGACTCTTTATACCTATCATGCCAAAAATGATAACCTCTTTTATATTAAAAATATACGCATTGCGGAAGGAGGAGTTAAATATTATGATCGTTTCCTGCAGGATGGCAAGATTGTTTCCAACGGTATACGCTTTGATGTGGGTAAGGCAACACTGCGCCCTGAGTCAATGGGTATAATCAATGAAATATACACAATGCTTTCCGAACATACCGATGTAAATGTGAGCATTGAAGGCCATACCGACAGCGACGGTGACAACGATATGAACCAAAAACTCTCTGAGGACCGTGCAGAAACGGTCATGAACCAGCTCGTATCCATGGGTATCTCAGCCAACCGTTTAACATCAAAAGGATTCGGGGAAACGAAACCGATAAATACCAATGAAACACCGGAAGGCAAAGCAGAAAACCGCAGGGTTGAGTTTGTGAAAAGCAATTGAATCAACCTCCATTGATTGGGTTCGTCCTCAACCAGACATAGGGGAGAGACATCAATAATACACCTCCTTAAGTTTCTCCCCTTCTTTTTTGAACGAGCAAATAGTTCTTTAGCCTGAAGAAATTCTTAATGCATACAATATCTAAAACAAATCATTATGAAAAAATCAATTCTTCTTTTTGCAACCGTCATGCTTGTCCTGCCACTGAGTGCCCAGTTCACAGCAAAAATGCACTTTACAAGCATGGGCCAGGAACGTGTTTTTACCGTTTATTCCGCTGACGCCGGATATCGTTATGAATTTAATGAGAACGGTATGGAAGGTGTAATAATAGTCAAAAAAGGATCACCCGAGGTGATTATACTGATGCCCCAGCAAAAAATGGCAATGAAAGGATCCGCAACCGACCCGATGAGCATGGGCAATGATCCTGTTGCCTCATACAACTACTACCAGAATGAAGGATTAATGAAGGTGGAAGGTGAGGAAACTGTCAACGGCATCCTGTGCACGCGGTCCGTGCTATATAATAAAGACAATCCAACACAGAAAATGTATACCGTTTGGACCTCCGATGAATACCAGTTTCCCGTAAAGCTTATAAACCATATCAGCGGCTCGGATGATACAGCCATGGAACTGAAAGAGATACAGCCCTGGACACCCGACGCTAAAAGTTTTGAAATACCAGAAGGATACCAGGTGATGGATATGCCGAAGATGATGCCGTAATCTTACTCCTGGTAATATGAAAAAGCATTTCACGTTGTTTTTAATCCTGTTAATTCTAACAGGAAAGTTCACCCTCAGCCAACAGGCAGAATATGACCGGCTAAAAGCAAAGATTGAAGCCGAAGATGGTGAACCGCATTCCGACGGTTCAGTTTCAAAGGACTTTGAAGAGTATATACACTGGCTGGGGGTAAAAGCTGCCGATCGAGACCTTGCACGTGATCTTGCATCAAAATTTTCAATGGAAGGTAATCCTTACTGGGAGGAAAGATTTCTTAATCTTGTTGAGCTTGCACAGGATTCAGGTGAAAGCACCCTGTGGATGGCTAATTACCTCTTCCTGCGCATCAAAACGAAAACAGGAGGTATAGCCGGGGATAACTGGCAAGATGCCGTTTTTAAGGCAGATTATTATGGGAAAAGATTATACCAGCGTGCAGCAGAGCTGTCTTTTGATTCTGACTATATCAGGGAAAGCGTAAGGTGTCTTATGCGTTTTGCCCTTGCTGATGTGGAAAGGGGTGGTGTAGCCCTTTATTACGGAAGAGAGATGGAGCATGGCACTCAATACGACTCCGAAGGAAACCTGCTGATGCCTGACATGGATTTTGATATTTTATGCCTTCCTAGAAGCGCATTCCATATGGTATCAGAAGGAGAACAACTGGCTCCTGTTGATGAAGGCTTAAGCTGGGTCGAGGAGATTCGCGAAATATGCGAATGGTTCGAGTTGTATGAATATAATGAAGGAACTGATTTGATGAACCAGTTCCTCCTGGATTTTCTCTGTGACGACAAGCATAATACTGACAAAAACCTGCAATGGTATCTCTCCCTTGCCCAAAAGTATAAACTCGAGAAATCTGAGAATTACATCCTGGGTTTCTATGGCACTCTCTATGGAAAAGTAGAGGTACAGGAAGGTGAAGAGGTGAGCGATGCTCCGGGTGCAAAGGTACAGGTTACCGACGACACAAAATATCTTAAAGCAAGTGCCGATGAAAAAGGTAACTATGTTATAAGCAAGGCACCGCTGAACTGCAATTGTCCTCCTCTCCCGATATCAGCCGAATATCAGGGAGACAGGATTGACAGCAAGTACCAGGGTAAGCTCTCGGAACCGGATCCGGAAAGCAGGCAGAAAAAAGATTTATTAATCCCCGGATCAGGCTTTGGCTGGATAGGAACCATTGAGCTCGAAATTACCGAAACATACAACTGCGATGTTGAAGAACAAACTGGTGAACTCGGTCATAAGAGGGTGATTGCAGGTGATCATAAAAGCACCGTGGCTGATATTTTAATAGGCATGACCGACTTCAACCTTCAGGCAACTGGATATAGCACAGGTGCAAAACTGCAATATCTCTCGGGGCATGTAACTGTAAATATGAGGGAAGACCATACGACAAACGGGAATGCCGAAAAAACACAGTGTCATAACGACGGCATAGGGAGATGGGAATGGGTTTCACCGGGTAACTGGAGCACCCTGCACGAGACAAAAGCAGGGCAGGCCTATTGTGATATCAATCTAGAAGAAGCCGTGCTCAACCTGCTTATTGCAAAAAAAGCACTTGGTGATAAATCAGCCTTGACTGACATGCAGCAACAGCTGGCAGAAATGCAGGCTAAATTACAGGAGGCTGTAAAAACCATGGATGAGCAGGCCATGGAAAAGGTAAAGGCTGAAATGCACAATATGATGCAGGGCGACCAGGGCAATGCAAGTATTCCAATCATAGCCAGGATTGAATTAACCGTGGTGCCTAAAAATTACCCCGTGTACACTACCTATGAAAGAAAGGTTTATAATGTATGCACCGGTGAATACGAAGAGAATGAAAGCAGGTCCGAAACACTCGAAATGCCCCTGATACTGCCATTCGGTGCTGAGATGGAGGGCATCTATACCAGGGATGAAAATGGCAATGACAGGATAGATGCAAGTATAAATGAGACAAAATCCTTATATAAAATGTTCGGATCAGGTATATGCCCGGAGGCTACTGTAACAGTGAGCGGTAGCATTTACCTTGAGCGTATGAAAAAGTAAAACCATGTTAAACAAAAAAATCACTCAGTGGGTATAATGTAATTGATCAAAAATTAAACCGATGAAAAATTCAGTTACCCTTATAGTATTATTTACAGCACTTTCTTTTACTGCAATGCTAAAAGCACAGATGATAACGTATAGCGGGCCGGTGGATTACTACCTGGAATTAAGTAAAAAAGCCAATGGAGACGGCGAAGATGATGGTTATAACTGGAATGTGAGCGTCGATGAAAAAAGAATAATAGAAGGCACTGTTTATATTACCTTTATGGGAATAAGCGGTGGATTATCATCCCGCAATGTATTATTCAGACCGACAAGCATCCAGGAAAACTTTAATTTTACAGGTACTGTTAATAATTCAGGTAATGAGGAAAAGACTTCTCAACCCTGTTATGACAATCTTCTTAGATTCACCCACACTGCTACTCCGGGTGACTCTCGAAGCTATAGCCATACTGTACAATCAACACCTGTAGAATCAGATAGACCAGTAATAGAATCAGCTGGTTTGATCGTTAACAATAATGGATATACACTTAATATAACCGGAAGAATGCAGGTGAATGTAAATACTATAATTTACAGTTCGCAAACGTATGCCTGTATAGAAAGTCAAGAGCCTCCAAAAACAACCTCTAACTCCGAGACTGTTATTATTCCCATTGCTGTAGTTGTAAACAGAGAGTTTGACAACCCGGATTACCTGGAAGGATCATGGGTGAAAGAAGACACTTCAGGTACAGAATGCAATAAATGCCTTGGCCCTGTAATCAGCCGTATGGCACATGGTGATATGAATTGTCGCTGGACTTCCAGGATAACTGCCTCATGGATCCTTTCGAAACGCACAAAGGAATGTGATGCCAATGTTAATCGCCTGGAAGGCGATGTAAAAATTAACGGCGCGCCTGCAAGTGAAGGACCTGCAAAGATCGGTGCAGGAGATATAATTGAGACAGGTGGACACTCAAGATTCTCTATGAGAATGGCTGACAATTCGGAAATCCGGATAGGGTCAAAATCAAGAATAGTATTAAATGATCCCTGCAACCTTCAGAATGAAGGAAAAGAACTATCAACTGACGCTAAAATGAAAATTCTGAGAGGGAAAATATACGGTATAGCAGCCAAGATGGTAGGCAAAGGCAGTGGATTTAATTTAATAACTACAACTGCTATATGGGGAGTCAGGGGACAGGTAAAACCTGATATGCCTGTAATCTATGCCTCCACCGACCCCGGTTTTATACCATATGAGTGTTATCAATTTAATCCGTATTACAGGTTTTCATCCCCTCAGCAGGATGACCCGGAAAAAGCCGAATTGATAGAGGGATATCAGTCTCTTCCAGACGACCAGGTCGCTTATTATCTTGATTTTGAAGATGGTATTGTAAAAGATTTAACTGCCCTTAAGGGGAGTCTTCATATTGAAGACGAAATGGGATTAAAATGCATGGATATACCTGAAGGTACAACAGTAAACCAGTGGCAGGATGGTACCGTAATGACTGAAATAATGATATCAATCCAATGAACATAAAACCGATCATTAAATCTCATAGTAAACTACAAAAATAAAATTCAATGAAAAATAATAAAGTACCCAACGTAATCTTCATAACGGTAATGTTAATACTCACCGGATTGTACATATCAACGAATCTTTCTGCCCAGGAGGACTGGGGACAGGACCCCCTCTACAGCGCAACCATACGAGCAGACATTGAAGGAGTAAAGGAAGCCCTTGCCTCGGGTGCCGATATCAACAGGCAGACAGAGAATGGCTATTCTTCACTTATGTGGGCCTGCACCTATAGCCAGAAAGCTGAATATGCAGAGGTGGCTAAATATCTTATATCTGCAGGTGCAGATGTGAACAAAGCTGCCAGTGATGGCACTACGGCACTTCTTGAAGCAGCTGAAAGTTCAGAAGAAATTACGAAGCTGCTGCTGGAGAAGGGTGCTGATATAAATGCCAGGAGAAACGACGGCAGAGGAATATTTACAAGTGTCATTTTTGGCCTTCTGATGCAAAATGTTGACATTGAGTTTGCCGAATTTATCCTCTCACAGGGCGCCGATGTTAATGAAACTGCCACCTCGGGCGATGTAGAGGGCTGGGCTGCTATCCACTATGCCGTCAGCAACGGGAAAGAAGACCTGGTAAAATTTCTTGTCAATAAGGGTGCAGATGTCAATGCAAAAACAATTGAGGGACTGACACCCCTGTCCCTTGCCGAAGCTAATGAGTATTCAGGTATTATTGAGGTACTGAAAGCCGCTGGCGCAAAATAAACTAATATTTGAAGATCATAAACTAAAGTAATTTTTATGAGAATAGGAACCAGAACGACAAGAAGGCCAGGCAATGCCAATCCGGTGACCCTGGGAATAATATTCGCATTGGTCGGTGGAGCAATATTTTTTGTTTTTGCCCTTCCTCCCCTCCAATATGCAAGCTCATCGAAAAGCTGGCCTACAGTGCAGGGAGTAATTACCAGGTCTGATATCGATGTGTGGAACAGAGATGGCAAGACACATTACCAACCTGATATAGCCTATACCTATTCCGTGGATGGCAAAAAATACAGCTCATCAAAGATAAACGCGGGAGAACAAGCCATGGACAATAATGTTAATTCTGCCAAGAAAATACAGGCAAAATATCCTGTAGGGAAAGAAGTCACTATATGGTATGATCCCGGCTTGCCGGCATCATCAGCCCTGGAACCAGGGATAAAGACAGGTGATATTCTGCTGGCATCAATAGCTGCAATCTTCTTCCTGGTAGGAATATTTTCCTTCTTTAAGGGATTGAAAGCTAAAAAAGTAATAGATGAATCAAAAAAGACACCTGTCTGAAAGTTAGAATAATCAAAAAAAACATAGCATAAAATCCGAAAAAGATTAATAAAATGAAAAATCTTAAAATCATACTTACAGTACTGCCCATCTTCCTCATGGTACTTGCGTGCAAAAAGGAAGAGCCCCCCGGTCCGCCTGCCCTGACCACTGAGCCTGTATCGGAGATAACATACTCAGGGGCAACTGCAGGCGGCACAATAACTGATGACGGCGGAGAGGCTGTCACCGCCAGGGGGGTCTGCTGGAGTACCTTACAAAACCCCACCACGGCGGACAATAAGACTGAAGATGGTTGGGGCAG
>JAFGLJ010000046.1 GCA_016928075.1 Bacteroidales bacterium
AGTTTGGGTTCTTATTGAAAGTGGTGATTTTCATTTTTGGGTACGCGATTTCGAGAATTATAATTTAATAGCAACTTAAGTTAATTATTAAGACTATTATGCCGGAACACAGGAATGCCATTAAAGGATCGGTTTGTTTCTTCAACACCAACAGTGATTGGGGAGGAGGTGAAAAATGGTCACTGACGGTAGCAAAGGAAATATATAAAAGTGGTCATAATGTAATTATGCTGGCAAACAAAGGAAGTGAATTGTTTAGAAGATCAGCCGGGGAAGGTCTTAACACGGAGGGGCTAAATATTAAAACAACCAGTTTTCTGAATCCCTTCATAATGTTACGCATAAGGAAAATTTACAGGACAAATAATGTCAGGGTAGTATTTCTTAACCTTTCTATCGATCTCAAGACGGGTGGAGTGATGGCAAGATTTTCAGGTGTGCCGAAGATCATATATCGCAGGGGAATGGCAAGGCCTGTACGGGGAAGCAGGCTTAATAGATACCTGCTCACAAGGGTCGCAACGGGTATTATTGCAAACTCAGAAGACACAAAGCAGGGAATTCTTAAGAATTTCGCGGGTATACTGGACCCGGGGAAAATTAGTGTAATATATAATGGTGTTGAACTTCCTCGGATGAAGCAGGAGGGTCGTAAGGGTAATAAATTGATAATAGGGTCAGCAGGCAGGGTGTCATCTGAGAAAGGTTATATATCACTTGTTTCATTGGGCAGATTGCTGGAGGGCAGAGGAACTGATTTCGAAATTATTCTTGCAGGAGAGGGTGATCAGCTCAGTCATATCAGGGATATAGTATCACAGGCCGGACTGGGATCAAGGTTCAGATTCCCTGGCTTCATAAAAGATATGGATCAGTTTTACAGGACTATTGATGTCCTGGTTTTAACGTCTGAAAAAGAAGGGCTTGCTAATGTGCTCCTGGAATCGATGAGTTATGGTAAACCGGCAATAGCTTTCGATATCGGAAGTCCTTCTGAACTTATCATAAATGGAATGAACGGGTTTATCGTTGAGAAAAACAATATTGAGGCAATGGCTGAAAAAATTTCAGAACTTTATAATAACCCTGAAATACTTGACAGCATAGGGAAAAATGCCAGGGAAACAATAATAAGCGGTTTTACACTTGAAAGCCATATCGAAAAGATTGAACAAATCATTGAATAATTTTGCTGTAAAGATTCATATACTGTTCAGCTATTAATTCGGCCCTGAACTTCTTTGCATATTCCCTTCCCGTTTTCACCATCAGATCTGACAGTGATTTGTCACTCAGTATGCTTGTAATAGCCTCCGCTAATTCCCCGGGATTATAAGGATCAATATATAAGGAACCTGGTCCGCCTGCTTCCCTGAAGCAACTACCTTTACTGGTGATAACGGGCACTTCTGAAACCAGGGCCTCAATAATAGGAATTCCAAAGCCCTCGAAAACGGAAGGATATATGAAGCATGAAGCCATACGGTATATAGCCGGAAGATCCTCATTGTTCATAGTATCAAGGACTGTAAAATTCTTAATATTGCTTCTCCTGATATAAGATATCACTTTATTATAATAAGGCGTCTTCTTGC
Source organism: Bacteroidales bacterium (assembly GCA_016928075.1). Taxonomy (GTDB): domain Bacteria; phylum Bacteroidota; class Bacteroidia; order Bacteroidales; family VadinHA17; genus UBA9300. The sequence goes on from JAFGLJ010000046.1 coordinate 1,596, forward strand.
CCACTGCAACCAGCTGGATATCAAGCCTGTTTATTTCAAGAGCCCTGATAATTGAAAGCAGGTTCTTTCTTTCCTCAATAGTACCGACATAGAGAAGATATTCATCTTGCAGTGAATATTTCTTTTGGAGTTTTTTCTTCATTTCCTCGTCAGGTACTTTATAAAATGAAGGATGGCAGTCCTGATAAATTACAGAGATTTTTTTGGAATCGATACCGGTAAACTTTACAATGTCATCTTTTGTCTGCTCGCTGATAGCAATAATATGATCAGAATTCTTACATGCATGTTTTATTTTCCCGAAGTATATATTTCTGTCAATCGCTTTATACAGTCCGGGATATCTCATATATATAAGATCATGCACCGTGACAAGGGTTTTTATTCCGCTTTTTTCCAGTGATACCGGTAATTCGCTGCTCAGGCCATGGTAAACATCCGGGTTGTCATCTATTATCTGCGTGATTATACCCCTTGTGCGCCATAATGAAGGAAAAATTTTATGCATTGTTTTTTCGGGAGTCCTGAGCATATAATTTTCCTGGTCAGTAAAATCAATCTTATTTTTTCCATGCGGGCTATAGAGTAAATACTTATTTTCAGGATAGAACCTGAAGAATGAATTCAGCAGGTTGCGGCTGTAGCTACCCAGTCCGCTCCTGTTGAAGAAAGCCCTTTTTGCATCAAAACCTATTACCATACTTATTAAACAGCCACATTATGATCCCTGAGAGCATCGTTAAGTGATGTTTTCTTATCTGTTGATTCCTTACGTTTGCCTATTATCAGGGCACAGGGCACCTGGTACTCTCCCGCAGGGAATTTTTTTGTGTATGATCCCGGTATAACCACTGATTTGGGAGGCACGAAACCGTTATGTGTATGCAGTTTCTGTCCGGTAACATCCAGCACTTTTGTAGACTTCGTTATGACAACATTAGCCCCCAGCACGGCTTCTTTACCTATGTATGCCCCTTCAACGATTATGCATCTTGATCCTATGAAGCAGTTATCTTCAATTATTACCGGAGCTGCCTGTACAGGTTCGAGCACACCACCTATTCCAGCTCCTCCGCTAAGGTGGACATTTTTACCTATCTGTGCACATGAACCCACGGTAGCCCAGGTGTCGACCATGGTCCCTTCATCAACGTAGGCACCAATATTTATGAAACTGGGCATCATTATAACACCCCTGCTTATATAAGCTCCGTAGCGGGCAAATGCATTAGGAACCACCCTCACTCCCAGTTCCTTATAGTTCCTTTTCAGCTTTATTTTATCATGGAATTCAAAGGGGCCTGTTTCTATCACTTCCATATCCTGGATGGGGAAATAAAGAATCACGGCTTTCTTTATCCACTGGTTCACAGTCCATCCTTCTTTTGAAGGCTCAGCCACTCTCTGCATACCCCTGTCAAGTAAATCTATAACCTCCCTGATAGCCTCCACCGTTTCCTTCTCCCTTAGATAATCCCTGTTGTCCCATGCTTTTTCAACAATGCTTTTCAGATCCTTCATATTAGATAATTTTCACGGTAAAGGTATATAGTTATTTTGAAAGTTGAACCGTTGATGTGTTTAACTGTTGAATCGGGTTTGTTCAATTGCTGTGATATTACCCAACTCAACAATTAAAAAATTAAACAGTTCAACGAGTATTCTTCAGCATATAATAATATCTCATAAATTTTAACTTTGTCATCTGAACTGTTACTGACGGATCAAATTATTAACCAAAATAGAACCATTATGAAAAAATCGCTATTTCTGTTTGTCCTGTTATCATTTGTTGCAGGAGGTATCGTTGCCCAGGATGGCCTGAAATACCAGAAGCCGCCTGAAGATATCGTTGAGATAATGATGGCAAGTCCAACACCTTCGGTATCAATTAGCCCTGATGGCACTACTATTGTACTGACGGAAAGACCCGGCATGCCTTCGATTGAAGATCTTTCAAGAGAAGAATTGCGCCTTGGCGGATTGAGAATTGACCCGGATGTCAATGGTCCCAGCAGGAATTCATATGCAACGGGTATTTACCTGATGAATATTGACGGTACGGCCAGGAAAGATCTTAAAGGTTTACCTGATGATCTTAAACTTGGTAGTTTCTCCTGGTCGAATGATGGTAAAAAATTTGCCTTTACCAATACAACAGATAACAGCCTAGAATTATGGATTGGAGATGTTGAGACCCTGGAGGTGAAGAAGATTGATGATAACCTTAACCTGGTTCTCGGGTCGCGCGGTTATGGCTCACGCGGGCTCAGATGGATGCCTGATAATAGGAGTATAGTATACCAGGCTATAATACCCGGCAGGGGAGAATGCCCGGAGCCTTCACCTGTGCCCGAGGGGCCTGTTGTACAGGAAAACCTTGGTAAAAAGGGTGCGGCAGCAACCTTCCAGGATTTACTTTCGAATCCTGTCGACGAGGCAATATTCGAATACTATGCGGGTTCAGTAATAAAAATATGGAACGGATCAACAGTAGAACAGATTGGCAAACCCGGGATATATGGATCGGTCGATCCATCACCGGATGGTAAGTATTTACTGGTTCAGACCGTGGAAAAACCATTCTCATATACTGTTCCGTATTATTACTTTCCCTCAATTGTTGCTATCTGGGATATGGATGGAAACCTTGTCAAAAAGCTGGCAGATCAGCCCCTGAAAGAGAACCTGCCACGGGGTTATGATATGACATTCCCTGAGCCCAGCGGGTTTACGTGGAGAAATGATAAGCCCTCAACAGTCCTATGGGTTAAACCCCTTGACGATGGTGATTTTGAAAAGGAGATGGAATACCATGACCAGGTATATGTGCTTGATGCACCCTTTGATGGTGAACCACAGGAATATTTAGCAACCAAGCTCAGGTTTGGGGGAATTACCTGGGGTAATGACGACATGGCGATATTCAGTGAGAGGTCGCGAAAGGAGAGGCTCGAGGTGCAGACAATGTTCGATCCTGATGATCCTATGGCTACCAGGAAAGAGATCTTCAGGCTTCATTCTGAAGACCGTTATAACAACCCGGGTAATTTTGTTACCACTGAAAATGAGTTCGGACGTAGAGTACTCCTTTTTACCGACAGGGGCAGGTCACTGTTACTGACTGGAAGAGGTGCTTCACCCGAGGGAGACCGTCCTTTCATTGATAAATACAGGATTAAAGATGGAACGACAACCAGGTTTTGGAGATCAGAAGCCCCGTATTATGAGGACGTGGCTGATATTCTGCCGGAGCAGGAAGATCTTGTCATTACTACAAGGGAATCGATTGATATACCACCAAACTATTTTATCCGTAACCTGAAAAACGGTAAGCTTACGCAAATAACACACTTTGAAAATCCCTATCCACAGCTGGAAGGAGTAAGCAAGGAGCTTATCAAGTATAAAAGAAACGACGGGCTGGACCTCTCATTTGAACTTTACCTGCCAAAAGGCTATGACAAGGAAAAGGACGGTCCGTTACCTGCTATATTATGGGCTTATCCTCGTGAATACCAGAGCCAGGATGCTGCAGGTCAGGTTTCAGGCTCGCCATACAGGTTTATCAGGGTGAGCCCTTCATCAATACTTGTATTTGTTACACAAGGATATGCTATAATGAATGATGCAGCATTCCCTATTGTGGCCCGGGATAGTCTGGAGCCAAACGACACCTTCAGGGACCAGCTTGTTGCCAATGCACAGGCCGCAATAGACAAAGGGGTAGAACTTGGGGTCGTCGATCCTGACAGGGTAGCAGTAGGAGGACATTCATATGGCGCATTCATGACTGCCAACCTTCTTGCCCACTCACGTCTTTTTGCAGCAGGTCTGGCAAGAAGCGGGGCTTATAACCGTACCCTTACACCTTTTGGATTCCAGAATGAGAGACGGTCATTCTGGGAGGCCCCGGACCTGTATTTCTCTATGTCTCCATTCATGCATGCCGATAAGGTCAAAGATCCTATATTGCTTATACATGGTCAGGCAGATAATAACAGCGGTACATTCCCGATACAGAGTGAAAGATATTATGCTGCACTGAAAGGGCATGGAGCAATCGTAAGGCTGGTGCTGCTTCCAAAGGAAAGCCACGGTTATTCATCGGCAGAATCATTGATGCACATGCAGTGGGAAACATACCAATGGCTGGAGAAATATGTGAAGAATAAATAAATGTTGAAGTGTTGAACCGAGACCCGAGAATTCGGGGCGAGCTCGGCGGAGCCAATAGTGTAATTGTTGAACCGGGGTTTTATTTGTGTAAGATAGATCCTACCCCGGGGCAACAATTCAACAACCCATTTCAACGCTTTAACATTTCAACGTTTCAACAAATATTCAAGTATGAACATATTTGAATATTATTTTATATCTTAATTCTTGCATAAATCAAAAAGTCAGATACTTTTGCATAACTATCAAACCAAAACCCAAGAAAAGTAAAATATAAAACTTTTTTCCTATGATTGACAATATATTCTGGATTGTTCCTGCTGCGGCGGTTACCGCCTTGCTCTTTGCCTGGATTTTCTTCAAAAGCATGATAAGAAAACCCGAAGGTACGGATAAGATGAAAGAAATTGCAAAGCATGTAAGGGAAGGTGCTATGGCCTACATTAAGAGGCAATATAAAGTTGTGGCAATTGTATTTGTGTTTCTTGTTATTTTTCTTTTAATCCTTGCCCAGATCGGGGTTCAGAACCCATTTGTACCCGTTGCATTTCTCACGGGTGGTTTCTTTTCCGGTTTGTGCGGTTACCTGGGGATGCGAACAGCTACTTTTGCTTCGGCACGTACAGCTCATGGAGCATCACATTCGCTTAACCAGGGACTGAAGATAGCTTTCCGCAGTGGAGCAGTCATGGGACTTGTGGTCGTAGGTTTTGCCCTTCTTGATATTGCGGGCTGGTTTTTGATTCTTAGCAAGGCTGTATTCACTCCTGAAAATATGAAAGAGGGTCTGGAATGGCTCGGTCTGACTTTTGTTCATAAGGGAACAACTGATCATCAGAAGATGGTTGAGATAACAGCGACGATGCTTACCTTCGGTATGGGAGCCTCAACACAGGCTTTATTTGCCCGTGTAGGAGGTGGGATATACACTAAAGCTGCTGATGTAGGTGCCGACCTGGTGGGTAAGGTAGAAGCCGGTATACCGGAGGATGATCCTCGTAATCCTGCTACCATTGCAGATAATGTTGGTGATAATGTAGGAGACGTTGCCGGAATGGGGGCCGACCTTTATGAATCGTATGCCGGATCTATTCTCGCCACGGCAGCTCTCGGGGCTGCATTGCCTTCGCTATCACCGGATGGGCAGTTGAAAGCGATAATAGCTCCCATGATAGTTGCTGCGGTAGGTATTATATTATCCATCGCCGGCATCTTTATGGTCAGGGCCAAAGAATCGGCCACCCAGAGAAACCTTCTCCAGGCACTCCTTCTGGGAACAGGGGGCAGTTCAGCATTGATACTGGTTGTCCTGGCCGTGCTGGCATGGGCAGGCTGGATCACCTGGGGTGTTTTTGGAGCTGTGGTTGCAGGCCTGCTGGCAGGCGTAATAATAGGACAGAGCACGGAATATTTCACTTCTGATGAATATGGCCCTACAAGGGGAATAGCCAAACAGACCCAGCAGGGTCCTGCCACCACTATTATTGACGGCGTCGCTGTAGGGATGTATTCAACATGGATACCTGTTGTTACAATAGCAGGAGGTATTATTGCAGCCTTTGGCTTTGCAGGTGGTTTTACTCATTTTGCAGATGGTGTGTACGGGATAGGTTTTGCAGCTGTTGGCATGTTATCAACCCTCGGTATTACACTGGCAACAGATGCCTTTGGTCCAATAGCGGATAATGCCGGTGGTAATGCTGAAATGTCATTACTGCCACCTGAAGTGAGGGAGAGAACAGATGCGCTGGATGCACTTGGTAATACCACCGCTGCCACAGGCAAAGGATTTGCCATAGGCTCAGCTGCATTAACGGCCATGGCATTGCTCGCAGCATATATGGAAGAAGTGAGGTTGTGGCTCGGCAAACTGGCCAACGCAAGCATTGAAGGATTTAAACAGATAGGTGATATCCTCTTTTATACAGATTCTGTGCCCGTAATAAATGAAGGACAGAAAGCTGTTCAGGTTGCGTCGGCTCATATAAATGACTTTGTAGAAGCATATAACCTTTCACTTTTCAATCCGATGCTCCTCGGTGGTATTTTTCTGGGCGCTATGATGGCATTTGTGTTCTGTGCTATGACAATGAAAGCGGTGGGTCGTGCCGCCGGATCAATGGTTGATGAGGTAAGGCGGCAGTTCAAGGAAATACCGGGCATCATGGAAGGTAAAGCCACTCCCGAGTATGCCAGGTGTGTTGCTATCTCAACCAGGGGGGCACAGAGAGAAATGATACTGCCTTCAATGCTTGCCATAATAGTGCCAATTACTGTGGGTGTGCTACTGGGTGTTTCAGGAGTTGTCGGCCTTCTTGTCGGAGGTCTGACAACAGGGTTTACGCTGGCAGTAATGCTTAATAATGCAGGCGGCGCATGGGATAATGCCAAAAAATATATTGAAAAAGGTAATTATGGCGGCAAGGGAAGTGAACCCCATCATGCAAGTGTGGTTGGTGATACAGTAGGTGATCCGTTTAAAGATACATCGGGACCATCACTAAATATACTCATCAAGCTTATGACAATGGTCTCTGTAGTAATGGCAGGCTTAACAGTGGCATACAGTATTTTTTAACAAGAATATATGAATGATCTGAAAATCCCTGTAACGGCTGATATTGCATCTGCTTATGAGAAGATAAAACCCTATGTTCATAAAACCCCGGTGCTGAGTTCATCATTGCTGAACAAAATGTTCAGTGCCGAACTTTATTTCAAATGCGAGAATTTTCAGAAGGTGGGGGCGTTCAAGTTCAGGGGCGCTGCTAATGCTGTTTTATCTTTGAGTGAAGAGGAATTATCCCGGGGTTTGGTTACACATTCATCAGGTAATCATGCAGCTGCATTATCTCTTGCGGCAAAAATGCGGGGTGCAAAGGCATACATCGTAATGCCTTCCAATTCACCGGAGGTGAAGAAACGGGCTGTCGCAGGTTACGGAGCAGAGATAAGATATTGTGAGCCCAACCTCAGGGCGAGGGAAGATACTGCAAATGAAATAATTAAAGAAACAGGGGCTGCCTTCATACATGCATATGATAATTTTAATGTAATATGCGGCCAGGGTACTACAGGCCTTGAACTGGTATGGGAATACCCTGACCTTGATATTGTAATTGGTCCCGTTGGAGGAGGAGGACTGATGAGTGGAATTTCCATAGCTGTTAAGGGACTGAGTTCTGACATTAAAGTATATGGCGCTGAACCGCTGGGTGCCGATGATGCGTACAGGTCATTGAAATCGGGCAGGCATATAACACATCATAAACCTGATACAATAGCCGACGGATTACTTACTACACTGAGCAAAAGAACATTTACTATACTGAGTGAAAACCTGGATGATATCTTTACTGTAACTGAAGAAAGTATTATTGAATGCATGCGCCTTATATGGGAAAGGATGAAGATAATTGTAGAGCCATCCTCCGCGGTGACCCTGGCTGTTATTGCGGAAAACCCGGCGCTCTTCAGGAACAGGAAAGTTGGACTGGTACTTTCAGGAGGAAATGTTGACCTCGGGAACCTCCCCTTTTAATCGCTTATCCTGAAATAAGCTGTGATAGGATAATGATCTGAATGTTTTACCCTGTCGGTGGTATAACCATTTGAAATAAGCTTCTTGTCATAGAGAATATAATCAATACGATTGGAAGGGTATTTACCTTTATAGGTGAATCCTGCCCCACTGCCCGACTCAACAAATGCATCTTTAAGACCTTTCCTGATCTTATGGTAAGTATATGAGATAGGGGTGTCATTAAAATCACCGCATACAATTACAGGGTAGGAACAGGAATTAATGTGCTCTTTTAAAATCCTTGCCTGGTATGCCCTGCGGGCAAAACCCTGTTTAAGAGAAAAGGACAGATCCCGCAATTCCTTCATCGTGTCGTCCTCGTCATTGGCATAGATCTCTTCCAAAAGTGATCGCTCCATGCCCCTGAGCTTAAATGATTGCAGGTGATTATTATATATCCTGACAGTGTCTGTATCAATTAATATATCAGTATATATTGAAAGACTGGCAGAATTTGGATGCAGAATATCTCCACGGGCAATCACAGGAAAGGTGCTAAAAGTAATTATTCCATAATAGCGATCATCTTTTATACGTACGAATTTCTTATGAACGTTATAATCCTTACTTACAGGTTCTGCAAAGCGCCTGTCAATTGACGAAACCGGACCGTTAAGGTAAAACTCCTGGAGACACAGTATATCAGGATTATTTGATTGAAGATAATTCATTATATCCTTCTCACTGTTAATTTGAGTGTCGTAATGATTAAAAAGTCTGATATTATAGCTCATCAGGCTGAAATCATATTCACCGGTTTCATTTTTCCCGAACCTGATAAAATTGTTGAAATGATTAAATCCCAGGGCTATTACAATGATGGAAACAAATACCTCCCTTTTAAAATTAACAGCCCAGAAAATAATGAAAATTATGTTAACCAGAAGAAGATAGGGATAGGCCAGGCCAAAAAAAGCCGGGAATGCAATTTTCTCAGGATTAATTATTACCGAGGCATATGCAATCAATAATGCCAGGGCCGCAATAATATTAAGGCCGAATAATATTTTTCTTAATAGTTTCTTCAACTTCTACATGTATTCATGGTTAAAAATAATCTGAAAAAACTAAAAAAAGAAGAACTGTTTTTATTTCTGGCTTTCCTTGAAAAGAATTTCTTTTTCCTCTTTGGTCAGACTGTCATAGCCTCCCTTGGCAATTTTTTCCAGTATCTTATCGATCTTTTCCTGATGGTCGGCTTTTATTTTATTGTATTCCAGATCGGTCATTGGTTTCTTATATGAAACTTCCATTTTTTTACGCGGTTTAAACCATGTGGCTATTGTATCAAGTAAACGGTTTATCCACCTGCCGGTATCCTTACCCTGTTTATAGCGTATGGCATAAACATAGCCGAGTATTGCTCCGCCAATGTGGGCAATCTTTCCCCCTGTATTTACTGAAAAATCAAAAACAGAAGTAAGAAGGAAAATGCCAATAGCTATATACTTGACCTTTACCCTTCCCAGCAGGAAAAGATGGACGGAATAATCAGGGACATAGGCAGCTGTCGCAATGACTATAGCCATCACTGATGCAGAGGCACCAAGAGCTATTGAGACATGTATAATTTCGGAGAAGGCAGGAAAAATATTGAAAGACAGGATATAAAGCAATGATCCTGCCAGGCCACCCATAACATATACCGATACAAGCTTTTTCTGGTCAAAATAGTCACTGAAAATCCTGCCAAACCAGTAGAGCCATAACATATTGAAAAGTATATGCCAGAAGCTTTCGTGAAGGAACATATATGTGATTACGGTCCACGGTTTTAGTATCAGGGCTGAAAAGGATGCAGGTACGGCAAGAAACTCAACCACTGAAGAAGATATATTGGGATTATTGGACAATACCGAGATTATCTGTAACACAGCCATAACAATGAATACGGCTGCATTGATATAAATCAGCTTGAGCAGGTTTGTTCCTTTCCTGAATTGTTCTTTCAGTTCACCAATAAACGTCATCAGTAAAGAGTATTAGTTGTCTTTTTCCAAATTCTTATGAGTATATATCCAAATATCATACCGCCAAGGTGTGCAGCATGGGCTATATTACTGCCGGGCTGAGTAATTGCAAGGTATAATTCCAGGCCTCCGTAACCGATGACGAGCCATTTTGCTTTTATCGGGATAGGGGGAAACAGGAGCATTAACTGGGTATTGGGGAAGAGAACACCAAATGCAAGTAATATTCCAAATACCGCTCCCGAAGCTCCAACAGTAGGTATATTGAGTAAAACATTTAACTGTCCCATGTCAGGGTCACTGAAATTCCTGCCGCTTTTCCATATTTCAGCTCCTCTTTCAAGGACCATCTGGAGCTGGTCGGGGCTTATATTGCCCATCAGTTTGGCGTATTGTATACCGATTACCGCTTCATGTGTAAGGGCCGCACCCAGGCCGCTGACAAAGTAATATATAAAGAATCGTTTCGGGCCCCACACTACTTCAAGCACCCGGCCGAACATGAACAGGGCAAACATATTGAAAAAGAGATGTGCAAGGCCACCGTGCATAAACATGTGGGTGATTATCTGGTAAGGCTTGAAATGAGCTGATTTGGGAAAATATAATCCAAGTATTGCATTAAGGTCGGTATTAAACACACCTGCAACTGTGTAAAGTGCAAGCAGCATCACCACGTTTATAAGTATGAGATTCTTAACTACCGGTGGTATCCCTGAAAATCCTCTGCCAAAAGTATACATATTACGATGGTCTGTTTAAACAGTTGTTTTATTAGTATAACAATAGTCAGGCCAAGATAGTTAAGATTATTCTAAATACGACATATTGTCACCTTAGTCTCTTCTCCAACTCTTCCAGCGTAATAATGCTTATAATGGCTTTTCCCGAGGGAGTGTAATTCGGGTTTGCACACTGGAATAATTTATCAACCAGTTCCCTTATTTCAGCTATATCAAGTGTTCTGCCATAGGGAACCGCTGCTGCCCTCGACATGCATGCAGCAATTTTCTCCCTGTTGCTTTCCCCGGGCTCTTTCTCGGTTGATTTGTATTCTTCAAGTATTATCTCAAGCATCTCCACGGGATCCTCATTCATACTGGCAGAGGGCTGTGAATTGATAGAGATTGTATTATTGCCGAGGTATCGTACGTCGAAGCCGCAATTCTTAATTTCTTCTTCAATCTCAGACAAAAGAGCAAGGTCAGCCTGGTCAAGCTCAAGCGTTTTAGGGAAAAGGCTTTTTTGTGCGACAACAGAGTCTGACTGCAGGGCTTCGATAAATTTTTCATAAAGGATTCTCTCATGGGCCCTTTTCTGATCGATTATCATCAGACCTGACTTAACCGAACAAATGATGTACTTGCTTTTTACCTGGAACATTTTTTCAAAGCCCATGGAAGCTGCCGGATGCGTCTTATCATCATATTCCCTTTCCGGGATAATACTTTTTGATTCCGGCGTGTCGAGTCCTGCATATAACCTGTCCCAGCCTGAAAGGTTTGAATCCCTTTTCCTTTCGAAATCTCTTTTCAGGTCTTTATAATTATCTTCATCCCTGAAAGGGTTATAGTCGGAATCAATATCTATACGGGGTATCCCGGCTGGTTCTTTCCCCGGGGGCGGAATATCGATAATACCTTCGTTATCAAAATCAAGTGATGGGACAATATTAAATTTCCCCAGGCTTTCACGTACAGAGGCATGTAGTATTTGCCAAATCATCCTCTCGTTTTCAAATTTCACCTCTGTTTTCGTAGGGTGTATGTTCACATCTATTGTGGCGGGATCAGCATGCAGGAAGATAAAATATGAGGGTATTGCTTCAGGGGGTAAAATATTATCATAAGCCTCCATCACTGCTTTGTGCAGATAGGGATGGCGCATATACCTGTTATTAATGAAGAAAAACTGTTCACCAAACGTTTTCCTGGCATGTTCAGGTTTACCAATGAATCCGCTGATCTTTACCAGGCTGGTAACTGTATCAATATTAATGAGGTTCTGGTTCATGTTTTTGCCGAAAACAGCCATTATTCTCTGCCTCATATTTGCTACGGGCAGGTTAAATAACTCCTTTTCGTTATGATGCATGCTGAACCTTATATCGGGGTGGGCCAGTACTATTTTATGGAACTCATTAATGATATGTCGCATTTCGGTGGCCGGCGTCTTCAGGAATTTCCTTCGTGCGGGAACATTATAAAAGAGGTTTTTAACAGCTATGTTTGTTCCGGGCGGGCAGCTTGCAGGCTCCTGTAATTCAACCTTTGAACCGTTTATTTTCACCGTGGTACCTATTTCGCTTTCGCGCAGGCATGATTTTATTTCCACCATGGCCACGGCAGCTATTGAGGCCAGGGCTTCTCCCCTGAATCCCTTGGTGCTGATGGCAAAAAGGTCTTCTGCGGTATTTATTTTTGAGGTGGCATGCCGTTCAAAACTCAGCCTGCAGTCTGTTTCGGACATGCCCGTTCCATCATCTATCACCTGCACTAGCGAACTGCCTGAATCTTTTATTATTACCCTGATATATTTACCAGCTGCATCAACAGAGTTTTCCATCAGTTCCTTAACCACCGAGGCAGGCCTTTGTATAACCTCTCCTGCGGCTATCTGGTTTGCAACAGAGTCGGGTAAGAGCTTGATGATATCAGGCATTAGCAGAAGGATTTACAGGTAAAAGAAAACGTAAGCAATAAGGAAAAGAACCAGGGCAATGACTATAAGACGTATTAAAGTATATCTCTGTACCCGTGTCTTATTCTGGCGGAAGTAATTTGTCATAGATCCACGCGTTATCCTCGGAATATATTGCTTGTCACTGTCTTCTTTTATACCCAGTTCAGCCTTTATGCGGCGCTCCCTTTCTTCCCTCTTTTCTTTCTCAGGATCATAATACATTGGATTATAATTGAACCCCCTGGGTTTATAATGCTTGAAGAAGCTTGGTATTCCTTGTGCCATTATACATGTTTTTTACAAAGATACTAATTATACATCAGTCTTTCAATTGAGCTTTGTCCCACAGAATTTACAGAAGGATGCATCCTCATCATGACCTTCGGCCAGACATTCAGGACAGGTTTGGGTGGTAGTTTCACCTTTTCGCATCAGCCTTTGTTGGTAATTCATTTCCGCACTGACAATGCCTGTTGGCACTGCAATGATAGCATAACCAGTCAGCATTGTCAGACTGGCGATAAATTGACCCAGGCCTGTTGCCGGGGCTATGTCACCATATCCGACTGTTGTGATTGTAACCACAGTCCAGTATATTCCCCTTGGTATGCTGGTAAAACCATTTTCAGCACCTTCAATAAGATACATCAGGGTGCCTATGATAATAATAACAGTAGTGACGGCAACCAGGAAGACACCGATCTTGGCTTTGCTGGCTGAAAGGGACCTGCTTATAATCGATCCGGCAACAGTATACCTTGACAGTTTAAATACCCTGAAAATCCTGAGCAATCTTAATGCCCTGATGATAAGGAGGCTTGATCCTCCAGATGCAATAAGGCCAATATAGGTTGGCAGTGTGGCCAGGAGGTCAATTATGCCATAAAAACTGAAAATATACTTGAATGGTTTCCTGACAATAAAAATCCTGAGCAGGTATTCTATTGTAAAAAAGATAGTTATTACCCATTCAATGCTCATAAAGGTATCATGCATTGAAGCATTGATCTCCGGTACGGAATCCAGAATAACAGCTATTATGCTGATAACTATAACCGTAATCAGTAAGACATCAAATGTTTTTCCTTCCCTTGTATCAGCCTCGAAGATTATTTCGTACAGCCTTTCTTTAATTTTTCCCATGATTGGTCCTTTGTTAATTAACACGATAAAGATAGGAAACTCTTTATAAAAGGCTGAGGCTAAGGCTAAGGCTAAGGAATTCCGCTGGTGCGGATCTGGCTATGGTGGATAGCAATGGAACCGAGGAACCTGAGATTGCGAAGCAAACGAGGGTGACGAGCTCGACGAATCCACGAGGACTCGGGATGAGTCAATATTGTCTTTCCTGCTCCCTGCATTGTCCTCCGAAGCACGAAGTGCGTAGGAGGGCTCCCTGCTTCGTCCGTCGTAGTCCGGAGGACGTAGGTGGACTCCCTGCCATCCCCCACGGCGTGGGTTAATAATAATAGCCCCGGTAACACCCGGGGTAGAAGGGATATCATAAATCACCCCACACCCCCGCGAGGGGCTGAATAATTCCTTAGCCTTAGCCTTCAATTATTTACTACCTTTGCTAAAAACAGCCGAGATGAAAAGGATACTACCTTATTTATTAATTCTCTTTACAATATTTATTTCCTGCAATTCGGATCAGGGCATTAAGCTAAAAGTACTCACCCTCAACATACGCTATGACAACCCTGCTGATGCACCAAACGACTGGCCATCAAGAAAAAATTTCGTTTTATCATTCATTGAAGATGAAGCGCCCGATATCTTTGGACTACAGGAAGCACTCTGGCACCAGTATCATTTTCTCGATTCAGCGCTTACCGGTTATGAGTCAATAGGTGCTGGGAGGGATGATGGAGAACGCCAGGGGGAGATGACCCCTGTTTTTTACAGTGAAGAGCGGTTCCGGGCTGTTAATTCAGGCACTTTCTGGTTATCAGAAACACCTGGTGTTTCGGGCAGCAGGGGATGGGGCGCGGTATTGCCGAGAATAGTCACCTGGGTAGAGCTGCAAGATATTTCTTCAGACGGGAGATTCTTTTTTTTCAACACCCATTACAGTCATATGTCGGATTCGGCCAGGCTCATGAGCTCCTGGATAATACTGGAAGAGGTGAAAAAGACAGCCGGCGATTCCCCTTTTGTACTGACGGGTGATTTTAACATGCTCCCGGGCAGCCAGGCGTATACCACGCTGACGGAGGAGGGACGGGAAGGAGCCTTAATTACTGATTCATACCTGATCAGCGAAACAGAGCCTGCAGGACTTGCCTATACGTTTAACGGTTTCAGGGATGAAGAAGGTGAAGGCAGGATAGATTATATTTTTGTAAGCAGTGATGCCAGGGTTCTGAGCCACGAAATCAAAGGCCCCAGGCAGGGAGAATTATTTCTTTCCGACCACTGGCCGGTGGGGGCGGTGCTGATCTTTCGTACCAGGGACTAAGGACTATGGCCATTAGTGCAGGGGGCATGGAGCAGGGAGCAAGGGGGTGTGCTGGTAGCGTGTCTCTACAATTGCCGGTAATAGGTTGCTTGCTGTAAAATTCTATTAGACGCGCTGGTAGCGCGTCTCTACATTAGCTAAAAATAATAAACACACTGTAAAATTTACGCTATCAACGTTATCAACTTTATCGACTCCCTGCTCCCTGCCCCCTGCTATTACAAACGTGATCTAAGTGTATGGTAGTCAAGATAATACAGGATCTTTAGCGACAGGCTGTTTATTGCCGGGGCATCCAGCAGTGCATCAAGATTTTCCCGGAAGCTGGCAAATATTTCAGGACCTGATTGATAAACAGAATTTTTCCATACAAATTTAAGCTCTGAACCAGGCGCAAATCTCCAGGTATAGGACATATCAATATTAAAATAATTTGTATTTATGTCGCTACCCATATCAGGAGCATCTTCTCCCAGTGAGCCATCCTCGTTTAAGACATAGTATGAAACGTAATCTGCCTTCGACCAGTAATGCCTTATCCTTGCCTGGCAATAAGAGGATGCTGAAATGATGTAATTTATTGATAAAATATTTTCAACAGTGCCCGAGTTTCTCCTGCCAAATATTATTGATCCGGTCTGGCCTGCATATCCGATATCATTACTTTTCTTATGGTAAGTGGTGGTATGCCCAAGTTTGAATTTATTATTGAATCTGATGGAAGGGGAAAGACTTACCCTGTAGGATGACATATTATATTCTGAGAAGAATTTCTGGTATTCGGCCGATACCATAACGGATATTGCCCTGCGATTATCCGTGGCCAGGCTGGCAGTAATTGTTGCTGATGGTGGACGCGAGTAATATCTTCCTTCTTCCCTTGCTTCATAGTGATCATCTGTGCCAATCGGATTAATGTTTGACTCAAGCTGCAGTACCATGAAATTCCTGTAAGTAGTGGTCGATTCAAAATCTATATCGAGGGAACTGAATTTACGCGGAGTATGCAGCATATCATACCCCATAGATATTCTGTTCAGGGAGTGCAGGATTTTCCCAACCGGCTCGTAAATATTATAACCAAAAGTCAAACTGTTGTTGAATTCATTATTTCTTCTCAGGTAGCCCATATCATTGGGATCATAATCATTGGTTATGGCTCTGTGAGTATAATAGTATCTGAATTTACCTCCGGTCTTGCCACCGGTCAATATTATTGAATGACCGAATATATTATCACTGTCAGAGAAATATTTCTGGCTCAGGGCGATAACAGCATTTACACTATACGTCCTGTCATGTGACAGGTATCTCATATCTGTTGCCGTCACATTGGCCGTATAGTTATTCCCTGTTGCAGGCCTGCTCCTGAGAACATTGGTATTTGCAAGGCTCATATAGGAACCGGCACCAAGATTCTGATCAACGACAATCATATTATAATTGGTTAACGGCTGTGTAACTATTTCCCTGGTATTGTTATTCTCCGTGTTTATAATCTCAGCTCTTGATTCAGCTGTAATGCCATTGAAGAAGCCTATACCAAGTCCTTTCGTTGTACGGCCCGATATCTTTGTGGCATTGATCAGTCTTACTTCTGCCGGATTAAATTCTACCTCCTCGCCTGGCTCAAGTTCATTATCAACACTATAATAACCGGTGGGTGTTGACCCTATCCTGCGTGAATAGAAAATACCTCCTTTGTTAAAGACATCGGTTCCTTCCGTAAAGAACTGTCTTCTCTCATTATACTTAACCTCGTAAGGGGTGAGATTTAATATCTGGTCATCTGATTGCACCTGTCCAAAATCAGGTATAAGTGTGGCATCAAGAGTAAATGCATCATTAAGGCCAACTTTCAGGTCAGCTCCGCCATGAAAGGCATTATTCCATTCTTCCTCTCCCGCTTGCTTTTCAATATAAGCTGATATATAAGGAGTTACTGAAATACGTGGCGGTGATTTAATACTATTGATACCGGTTATTTCACCGAGATAGTTAATAGAAGTCCCGTGACTCTTATCTGCAAAATTCCATGAAGACCATTCTCCGTATCTCTGAATATAACGCCATAGATTGAAACCCCAGGCCTCATTATTTTCTCCGGAAAACCTGAATGCTGAAAAAGGTATTCTGATTTCTGCTATCCATCCGCTGTCAACTATCCGGGCCGCACTGTGCCATACTGCATCCCAGTCAAGGTCACGTCCCCCGGTTCCTGATGACCTGCGGATATCGGATTGTATGCCGGATGCAGTGAGTTTGAAACTATATCCATTGATACCATCATTATACGGGCCAATGTCAACATTAAAATAATCAGCGATTATCTCCATGTCCCCATCCCTCGGTCCCATTTCAGTCCTTATGCTGTCAGGGTTGAGGTCATAGAGCATGGCGCCAATATAAATTCCTTCATTATCATAAACCACCCTGGCTACTGTCCTCTGCCGGGACGGCAAACCGCTGTACGGTTCATATTGAATGAAATCGGTAAATGCCCCTGAATTTGTCCAGCATCTGTCATCCAGGATACCATTAATTACCGGTGGATTGTCAATTTTAACTGCGATCCCCTGTTTTTTTCCCGGCGGGGATTGAGAATATAAACATAATGCCGAGAAAGCAAAAAAATATATGGTGATAAGGTATTTCATTTAAAGGAGATAACCTAAATGCCCAAAGTTAACTCAAAACAAAGGGCTTCATATGACTAATCGAATGTTATTGGGCAGATAATACCTCACCAATTAAGTTGCTTCTGTGTAGTCTGTGCAAGCGAAAAACATCCCCATGCTCCCTGCTCCCTGCCCCCTGCCCCGTAGACAGGGGGATCATGTCTGTGTAATCTGCGAAAATCTGCGTAATCTGCGTTAAACGGTTTTACGGTAACGCCAGATGGCCAGAGAAATAGTGCCAATGCCTATAAGTATAATTCCCCTGATATCGGGAAGGACATCGCTGAATCCTGATCCCTTGAGCATGACCATCCGTATAACCCTCATGAAATAAGCAGCGGGATTAATGATGTTGAACTGCTGTGCCCAGAGGGGCATGCTCTCGGCAGGGGTGAAAATACCGCTCATCAGGATAAAGATCATAAGTATGAAAAATACAACAAACAGGTATTGTTGCTGGGTGGACGAGAGGGTTGACAGGAATAACGCAAGGCCGAGTACGGCTACAAGGTAAAGAGCCGCGAAAAGGAAAAGCAGGGCAATGCTGCCATTGAAGGGGATATTGAAAAGGATTTTCCCGATTAATAAGCCAAAAGCAAGATCAATAAGACCGATTATAAGGAAGGGTATCAGCTTAGCAGTGATAAACTGGTATTTCCTGATAGGTGTC
This sequence comes from Bacteroidales bacterium, assembly GCA_016928075.1. Lineage (GTDB taxonomy): Bacteria > Bacteroidota > Bacteroidia > Bacteroidales > VadinHA17 > UBA9300. Next base: position 19,819 of record JAFGLJ010000046.1, read on the forward strand.
ACATTGAGTTGCTCAATGGTGCCCATCTCCTTTTCCCTGACCACGTTCAGCCCGGCAAGAAGAAGGCCTATGGCCGTGACGAGTATTACCAGTATGCCCGGTAGCATGTAGTATTTATAGTTAAGAGACGGGTTGTACCAGAAACGGTTGGTCGTTTCAATAAAGGACATCCTGGCAGGTGTTCCTGTTTGCAGGTTTTGCACCATCAGCTCTGCGTTATAATCCTGCAATATACCCCTCATATAAGCCCATGCAAGCTGCGCCGACGTGGCATTTATTGCATTTACAGCAACCATTATCTTATCATTGCCTTCCCGGGTAACATTCCTGCCAAAATTTTCGGGTATGTGCAATACCATGTCGCATTTATCACTATGCAGCATGTCATCAGCTTCTTTCTCATTGAAGGTGGTGTGTTTCAACAGGAAGAATTCCGATCCCTGTATCCTGGAGATGAGCTGCCGGGATTCAGTCGACATATCCTTATCCACCACACAGAGCTCAATGTTCCTTATCTCGAAAGTGACAGCAGGTACCAGTATCACCATCTGCACTATCGGTATGCCGAATATTGCCCTGGCAAGGAAGGTGTTCCTGAATATCTGTATGAATTCTTTTCTTATGAGGTATAATATTGTTCTCATCTTATTCCAGCCGTTTCTTAAAAGTCATGGTGCTTATTATTATGAAGACAAGAGTCATGAATATCAGTATCAGTGTTTCTTTCCAGACAAAGGTGAAGCCTGTGCCCTTTATCATTATATCCTTTACAATTATTATGAACCAGCGTGGAGGTATAACAGGGCTTAAGACTCTGTATATCCATGGCATATATTCAACGGGGAATATGAAGCCCGATAAAATGATCGTAGGCAGCATAAGTCCCAGGAGGGAAATGAATATTGCCTGCTGCATTGTTTTTGAAAGCGTGGAGATCATTATACCAAGGGACAGGCCAAGCATTATATAAAGCATACTTTCAAGCATCAACAGTACAAGGCTTCCTTTTATGGGGATATCAAACACCAGCCAGGAAAGGAAAAGAACCACAATGACATCAATAAGCGACAGTATGAAGTAAGGTGTTACCTTACCGAGTATTATCTGTAATGGTTTCAGAGGGCTTACCAATAGCACTTCCATTGTCCCGAATTCCTTTTCACGTGTTATTGCCACGGAGGTCATAAGGGCGCAGATAAGAACCAGTATAATTGTCATCACACCCGGAACAAACATATACTGGCTTTCCAGGTTAGGATTGTAATACATCTTGACTTCAGGTTCAACAGCTATAAAACTGCCAGCCTCCACCTTATTAAGGTCTGTCATATAATCATTGATAATAGCCCGGGTATAGCTGGTGACCAGGTTTGCCACATTCGGCTCTGATCCGTCGGCTATTATTTCAATACGCGCCGATCCTTCGGAGAGCAGTCTTTTACCAAAGCCGTTTTCAAATATCAGCACAGCCTTTATATCGCCTTTCTTAAATGCCCTGTCAATATGGTCTCCTGAAACCAGGTTCTCTTTCAGGATAAAGAATTCAGATGATTCAAGTCTGGATACCAGGCCTGTGCTTATTTCATCCTTTGACTGGTCGAGGACTGCAATACCGGCATTCTTGATATCTGTTCTCACCGCATAGCCAAAAATAAGAATCTGGGCGGCGGGGATACCAAAAAGGATAATAAGGGTACGGACATCCCTGAAAATATGCATAAACTCCTTTTTGACAAAACCGAAAAATCTTTTCATCCTGTTTTATTATTTGACGGCCTGGCAATTTTCACAAATACATCCTGGACTGTAGCGCACCGGTATTTATCTTTCAATCCGGCAGGACTGTCAATGTCCACTATCCTTCCTTCGCTCATTATGCTCACACGGTCGCAATATTCAGCTTCGTCCATGTAATGCGTGGTAACAAATACCGTGATACCATCTGCCGAGGCTTTATATATCATTTCCCAGAACTGCCTCCGGGTAATAGGATCGACACCACCGGTTGGCTCATCCAGGAACACAATGTCGGGATCGTGCAATATTGCCACGGCAAATGCGAGCTTCTGTCTCATGCCAAGCGGAAGATCCCCGATTATACGTTTACGGTAAGCAGTGAAATCCATAGATTCAAGCAATTCGGTTGTTTTGCCCTCTATCAGCTTTTTCGGCAGGCCATAGATACCTCCATAGAGCATAATGTTCTCGGCAACAGTGAGGTCCTCGTAAAGGGAAAACTTCTGGCACATATATCCGATATGTCTTTTCACCCTTTCAGCGTGACGGTATATGTCAAAACCTGCCACTCTGACATCGCCCGAAGTTGGCTTTGAAAGACCGGAGAGTATCCTCAGGGTTGTGGTTTTACCGGCACCATTTGCACCCAGGAAGCCGAAAATCTCTCCCCTGTAAACATCGAAAGTGAGGTTATCATTGGCAACGAACGAACCAAATTTCTTAACAAGGTCTTTGACTTCTATTACCTTTTCATTTATCATTTTCTGATACAGTCATTAGTTCAAGGAAAACATCTTCAATTCCCGGTTCAATTTCTTTAATCCTGAGGTCCTGGTGTCCTGCTTTTTCTAGTTTCCCGGCTATTGTGCTGTCGAACCTGTCACCTGTAAAAGTTATATGAACAGAATCTCCGAAAGGGTTAACACTTTCAACAGAAGGATCACACCTGAGGTCCTGTATCAGTTTGTATTTATCTTTGCCGCTTACGGCATACATTTTTTTACCGAAGCCTGCAATAATTGTAGCAGGCTTATCTATATCGAGTATACGCCCTTTCTGTATAAGTGCCACCCTGTCGCATAAGATTGCCTCGTCCATGTAAGGTGTTGAAACGAGTATGGTTATGCCTTCTTTCTGCAGTGCCTTGAGCATTTCCCAGAATTCGGCCCTCGAAACTGCATCCACCCCTGTTGTTGGTTCATCAAGTACAATAAGATCCGGGGCGTGGATCAGGGCGCAACAAAGGGCAAGTTTTTGCTTCATGCCCCCTGATAATTTACCGGCAGGCCTTTTCCTGAAAGGCTCTATGTGTGAATAGATATTCTTTATCAGGTGATAATTTTGTTTTACAGTTGTTCCGAACACCGTGGCGTAGAAATTCAGGTTCTCTTCAACTGAAAGGTCCTGGTAAAGGCTGAACCTTCCGGGCATATAACCAATATTTCGTCTCAGCAGAAGGTAATCATTTATTGTGTCATGGCCCATGACGGTCATCGTTCCGGTGTCAGGGAGCAGGAGGGTGGTGACAATCCTGAAAAATGTGGTCTTTCCTGCCCCGTCCGGACCTATCAGTCCGAAGAGTTCAGATTTTCCTATGTTAAGTGTTACTCCGTCAAGAGCTGTTATACTGCCAAATTTTTTTGATATGTTATCTGAGGTAATCATTTTTTGTCAGTTGGTAAAATCAAAGAATGCTTCAGCAGGCATACCGTTTTTAAGAGTACCGTCATTTCCCACCAGTATTTTAACAGCATAAACCATATGCACCCTTTCTTCCTTTGTCTGGATTATTTTTGGTGTAAATTCCGCCCTGTCTGAAATATGTATTACCCTGCCGGTAAAATCGGCATATTCTTTTTCACCCCTGTCAATTCTTATCTTGCATTCCTGTCCGAGTTTGACCTGTCCCAGCTGGGCCCCGCTTATATATACTTTAATTTCCATATTGACCAGGTCAGCGATTTTTACAAGAGGCTTACCGGCAGAGGTAATCTCACCTGCTTCGGCATATTTCTCAAGCACCGTTCCGCCTGCAGGACTTTTAACATAACACCTGTCAATCTGTTCATGAAGCAATGCTTCCCTGGAGTCGAAGACATTCAACTCACTTATCACCGACGCTTTCTGGATATTATTTGCCTCTTTTTGTTTTTCCAGGACCTCCATCTGACCCGTAAGATCATCGAGCTGTTTTTGTGTTGCAGCCTTATCGCGAAGCATACTTTCCACCCTTTCAACATTCACCTTCAGGTTTTTTATCTGCTGGTCAATGATTTTATTCTGTGCATCAAGGGTGGTTAGTTTTGTTCTAACGCTATTACGGCTTGCCTCCAGTTCAGCCAGCTGTAATTTCAAAAAAGAGGTGTCGGTTACGGCTATGAGATCACCACTGTCCAATACATCACCCTGTTGTACAGGCATGGAGAGAATCCTGCCACTGGTCTCGGAAGAAACCAGTATCTCCCGGGATTCAAAATTCCCCCATGCATCGGGTTCATTATTACCGCCCATGCAGGAGGCTAACATAACAATAAGGATGACCAGGTATACTAAATTTCTCATTTTAATGATATTTATGATTATTCAATTTCTTTTCCTGCGATATTAAGGTATTCAACCTGTGCCTTGGCCAGGTTTACTGCATGAATTTCACGGGTTATAACAGCCTGTTTCTCCTTATTCCATTCAGCCAGGTATTCAGAAGCTGTAATAGTGCCGTTATTATACCGGGAAAGCGCTGTATTACGCACATTTTTAAGGGTTGATATCAGTTCTTTATCGCTTGCCAGAGCTGACTCAAGGCTTATAATCTCGGCATATTTCATTTTGAGAGCTCTATTGAAATTATCTGCCAGGTCTTTCTTATGATCACTGATAATTGATTTGTTAATATCAATAATCTGCTGTTGCCTGTTGCTCTTCTTCCAGTCAATGATATTCCATTTTATTCCGGCACCTATAATATAGTATGGACCGAATGTATCTGAAAAGAAATCATTGCCCGGTGGTTTTCCATAACCGAGGGTTGCAAATGCAAATGCTTTCGGCATCCTTTCACTCTTAATTATTGCTTTGTTTGCCTCCAGCTGTTGTTTTTTAAGTTCCAGGACATTCAGTTCAGGGCGTGAAAGACTATCACTTCTGCTGATAACAGGATCGGGAACAATGGCCTCAGTGTCAATGTTAATTTCCATTCCGGTAAGATCGGAAAGAACAACAGCTGTTGAGTTTATATGTATCTCGGTTTCGGCAATTTGTTGTTCAAGCTTTATTTTTTCTGCCTTCAGGACATCCCTGTCTGAGGGTAGAAGGACTCCGTTACGTATTCCTGATTCCAGGCTGAGAATCTGCTCCGTGATGGTTTGAAGGTATATATTTAGCTGCTCCTTCTGTTTGTGAAGCAGTATAAATGTAAAATAATATTTATTCACCTGCTCCCTGGTTTTGTAAAGTTCTGCCTCAACTTCTTTCTTACTTACTTCAAGGCCGGCATCTTCCAGTAGTCGATTACCTTTTATTACACCACCGTCATAAATAACCTGGTTTATATCAATTGTCAACCTGTATTGATCATGGGGCATTACAGGGATATTCTCGGTTATACCGGGTACGGGTATTGATTCAAATGCCTCACTCATATCCACAACATCTGAGTTGTACAAAGCATTGGCCCCCGCTTCAATTGAAGGATACCATGAAGAACTCAGGTTATCCTGCTTCAGCTGCCACAGGTTCTGGTGCATCTGCTTTTCACCTGCCCGGGGATGATTCCTGGCAGCATTCTCGTAGCATAAATCCAGTGTTATAATATCCTGGGCTGATACCAAAAAGCTGCAGGTCATTGTCATGATAATTAAAATCAGGATATGTTTTTTCATTGCTTTTCATTGTTTTTTGATTCAACATTGTATTGTTTGAGGGCACTGATAATAAAATCAGGAGCAACCTGCATTCTTTCCTTAATGAACTGATTATACTCAATTCCTGCCTGTTCCAGTATTCCTTTGAGTATTGGCTTTGCAGCTATAGGGAAAACAGACAGGGAAACTATGCTTACCATGAGATGGGGTATTGCCTCTTCGGGCAGGTTGGCTGAAACATCAGATGATATTTTGGTTTTTATATTACTGATATTAATCTTGCTGAGAAATTTTTCCAGCAGCCTGGGGTTGCGGCTTATCTCTGCAAGTATGAACATAGGTAACCTGGGATTCTTTTGAAGGAAGCTTATATGTTCCTTAAAGAAATACCTTATTTTCTCCTCAAAAGGCATATCTTCTTCAAATATGCCGGAGAATTTTTTGAACACCTTATCGGCCAGCTTATCAAATACTGCCATAAACAGTTTTTCCTTGCTCCGGAAATAATAGTGCAGGAGGGCCTTGTTAATCTTTGCCCTGTCTGCGATATCCTGCATTCGGGCAGCCGCCAGACCCTTCTCCTCGAATATCTCGGTAGCCGCATCAAATATTTTCGATTCGGTGTGTTTATCCGTAGGTGTCATTTTATTAATCTTTTGGTTTAATCAAATAGATGAACAATATGGTTTAACCGTTTGGTCAAATATAAGATAAAAAAAATAATTGTGCAAATTGTTTTTCTATTTAATACCTGGCAGAATGCATTAAATCAATAGTAACCTCTGTTGCCGAAGCGCGGGTTTACTATATTGTTATATATGGAACCGAATGTATATGTAAAGCCTATACCTCCGTCAATACTGTAAGCAGTTGCAAGTTCCTGCAACCGGAGGAGTATATCGGCCTCACTGAGATCACCCTTGGGCAGGGTAATCTGGTTATTTATGCGCGCAACACCTCCCCTGATACTTAAAGAGAGGCCCTTAATAATCCTGATACTTACGAAACCATCCAGTTCTATCCTGTTCTTGGACATATCGTGCAGATAGGATGAAGCCTCCAGTGAAATGTTTATCTGGCCCCATTTTTCCTGCACCTGGTATGCAACATCAAGGCTTTGTTCAAAGAGGTGTTCTTCCTTTTTACCATAGATAGTCGTATCGATATAATTATTATAGGAGTAACCTATTCCATACAGCATTCTTAACTGTCTTCTTGTTGATTCAGAATATGGAAAAATATTGTATTCAACTGATGGTATAATATCAAGACTTGAACGCAGATTCCTGTAAGTGGTAGATGACAGGTCGGCTCTCAGTCCTGCCGACCAGTGTTCTGATATGCTACCCACTATCAGGTTATCTATCGACCATGTTTTTCTGTCTCTTATATATGTGGTGTCTTCATAAGAGTATTTTGTTTCCCTGAACCTCATGTCGGCACGGAATTCATATTTCAATGCATGCGTTATCCGGGAAGCGCTAATGGAATTATCCCAGTTAATAGATTTCAATGACTCTTCGAGCTCAAACTCAGGATCAAATTCCAGCTCAAAAACCCAGTAATTCCATTTGTCGATTACTTCATCCTCCTCCGAAATACCAAGATGCTTGATCTCCAGCTCATTAAAAAGCGGGGTTCTGGCCACATACCTCATCAACCCCATACTGAGCATCTTGGTAGTGCCTTCCCTTGTCCTGTCACTGGTATCATCCGGATTGCTGTGGTAGATCAGGGTATCATTCATGCCTTCAAACTCTTCCTGTCCGACATAAGTAAAGGTATATTCAGTTCCTCCGCTTCCAGTGGATTGTGTTGTCCTGAGCACATAAACCTGTGCTTCCTTCACATCCCTGACGTAGTTTACATAGGGGATTTCCCTCCTGATATAGTCCATATCGCATCGCCAGCAGTCAATGAATACCCTCACTGCATTTTGCCTCAGAGTATCGGCAGAAGAACCCTCCTGTGCGTTCATTTGTGCAGACACGATAATAATTATATATGCCAGCACACTGATTCTAAAAGGTAATTTCATAATTTCCAGATATGATATAATGGACTCAAGATATAAAAATCAAACATAATTGCAGTATCAGATAATATGTTCTACAAAAACACTTTAACTGCTATATATATAAATAAATATGTTCCAGTTTTGTTCACCTGTTAAAAATATTGGTTATAAATTTATTTGGAAACCAGAAGTCAGGTTGCCGATGCGATTAGATATCTATAAGCATAAAAGAAGTAATTAGTATAGCTGAAAACATTTGAAATAAGTACTATTATTCATAAATTTATTTAATTGAATTTTCTATTTCATTATTAATAAGAAATAACCTAACAGGAGGACAAGAAATGTTAAACAACGAAACAGATCCAGTAAATAATCAAATTCAGGCTTCCATGTCATCTAATGTACCCAGAATGTCAACATATATGTCATTCATAGGATTGATAACAATTATTGGAGGCGCCTTGTATTGCATTACAATAGTAGGAGCCATTATAGGAATACCCTGTATTTTTATGGGTATAAGATTAAGAGAATCGGCTCAGGCATTTAAACAGTATCTTACATCAAATTCAAACCAGGATTTGTCTACAGCGATTGACCGGCAGACCAAGGCCTTTTTTATTCAGTATGTACTGACAATTATAGGATTAGTATTATTAGGAATATATATTATTGTCATTATTGCAATTCTGGCTTCAGGAGGATTCTAATGAATCCAGTCTCCTTTTGGGATGATCCGGAAGGAACAGGTTTAACGTTAAGCTAATCATCTGTAAAATAAAGATGAAACTTCAGAACATGGAATTCCAGGTATTGGTCAAACCCGTGGGGGCAAGATGTAATCTGGCCTGCACTTATTGTTACTATCTCGACAAAATAAATTTGCACAGGGGAAAGCAGGCACAATGTATACCTGAGAATATCCTGGAGGAATATATCAAACAGCACATTGATGCCACTACGGATAATATCATTCAATTTTCATGGCATGGTGGGGAACCATTACTGGCAGGTATTGATTATTTCAGGAAGATAAGGGAGTTACAGAAAAAACACCTGCCGGGCGGGAAACATCTTTTAAATGGCATACAGACAAACGGTATGCTGATCAATGATGAGTGGTGCCGTTTTTTCTCCGATAATAATTTTCTTATCGGTTTAAGCATGGACGGACCTTCTTTCCTGCATGATGTCTACCGGAAAAGCGGTAAGGGTGATCCCACTTTCAGCAGGGTTAAGGAGGCTTACCTTCTCCTCAGGGAATATAATATCAGGACGGAGATACTGTGTGTTGTGAATAATGAAAATGTAATGTACCCCGTACAGGTTTATGAATTCTTCAGAGCCCTGGGTGTCGGCTATATTACATTTATCCCTGTGGTCGAAAGGAAAGCTGATGGCAGTGTAGCTGACTTTTCAGTACCTCCCGAGGAATATGGAGCATTTCTCAGCACTGTCTTCGACCTTTGGAAATCAAATGATATTGGCAGGATAAAAATCCAGATCTTTGAGGAAGCTCTTCGGACTGCCTTCAACCAGGATCATACATTATGTATATTTAAAAAAACATGTGGAGGTGTGCCGGTACTGGAATTAAACGGTGACTTATATTCATGCGATCATTTTGTGGATCGTGATCACTTACTTGGTAATATTACAGAAAAGAACCTGGCTGAAATGCTCGACAGCCAGGAACAGAAGGCATTCGGGAAGAATAAGCTCAGTACACTTCCCGGATATTGCCTCGACTGCGAGGTAAGGGATATGTGTAATGGAGGGTGCCCGAAGAACAGGTTTGTATCAACTCCAGATGGTCAACCGGGACTTAATTATCTGTGCCCCGGGTATAAGATGATATTTAACCATATCCGCTCATTTGCAGATGCAGTAGAGAAGGTCTGGTCGATATAAGATTTAAGATCAACGATTTTAGATTGCAGATTTTTCTTCTTAAATCTTAAATCGTTAACCTTAAATCTAAAATCATCCGAGTTTTTCCTTGAAAAACTTTACGGTTCTTTCCCAGGCCAGCTTGGCGGCTTGTTCGTGGTACCTTTCAGGATTTGTATCATTATTAAAAGCATGCTTTGCGCCTTCATACATATAGATGGTATATTCAATCCCTGCATCTTTCATGGCTTTTTCAAATTCTTCAATTCCTGCATTTATGCGTTCGTCATCACCCGCATAATGAGCCAGAACTGCTGCTTTTATTTTAGGCACATCTTCAGGATCGGGCTGGCTGCCGTAATATGGTACTGAAGCATCCAGCTCGGGCGCATTAACGGCAACTTTATTCGTCATACCTCCGCCCCAGCAGAAGCCCATGCAACCAACTTTCCCGGTTGAAAGGGGGTGAGTGTCAAGATATTTTACTGCAGCCACGAAATCTTCAACTGTTTTTTCCTGGTCAAGCTCCCTCATCATTGACCTGCCCTTATCCTCATCATCTTCAGGTGTTCCTCCAAGAGGTGAGTTAGCATCGGGTGCCAGGGCAAGGAATCCTTCAGCGGCCATACGCTCTGTTACGTCCTTGATATGGCGTACAAGACCCCTGTTTTCATGTATAACAATAACAGCCGGCAATTTTTTATTGCCTGATGGTCTTGCCATAAAAGCCATCACATCACCCGATCCACCCGGGTAGGTTATCATTTCTGTAAGGAGATCAGCCTGGTTACCTGCAGGTATGGCTGCACTTGCCCGGCTTCCTTCAAGTACCGGCAGTATTGAATAAGCCGCTGCCGTTCCTCCTGCAAGCAATGCAAGTTTTTTCAGGAACAGCCTTCTGTCGAGATTGCCGTCCCTGTATTCACTGTAAAGATCATTGATTTTTGGATCCATAATTATACAAATGTGTGGTGAATGTCATAAGTTACTAAAAAATGGGATGACCTAAACATAATAAAGTATATTTATTTAACCAGTACCATTATACCGAATACTTCAGGATGATGAGGGTTCCATACCAAAGTCGGTTTCCATGCAAGGAAGTCCCGGTCATCCTGAGGCCCCTGCAGCCTGTATATGTTTACCCTGAACTTATTACCTGCCTCCGGCTTACGATCATCAAATGAGTTTATGGGTATTTTAAGTTCAGCATACCAATATTTATTCTCAAGGTCAACCCGGGCTTTCACTTTAAACCCTGAATCCCATAATCTTTCATCATTATGGCCTGCATTTGGTATTTCAGAATTTATATTAAGATCGAGGAATTCGCCCTGTGGTGACACTTCAAATTCCCTGTACAGGTTGATATTTTCAAAATCGGCTCCTATATAAAGTTCGAAGTCATCCCACTGCCATAACCTGAAAGTCTCGTTGACAGTGTCAGGGTCAGGTTTCAGGACCTGTTCTTCAAAGGGACCTGAGAAAAGGAAATAAAGATACTCATAAGTCCACCTTGAGCGTGCCTCTGATTTCAACTTTTCTGAGGGAGCTCCCAGGATACTCTTATCTATAATAACTGGATCGGTATTCTTCCAGAATTTTGACCCGGGGTTTGCAGTCATTTCAGAACCTTTACGGGCATAATGGCTGATAAATTTTTCATCATCCGGTTGCATAGGTGGATATAATCCCACCAAAACACTTGTGTTGGGTTCCAGATCCAGGACCAATTCATCACTGTCATTTACCAGAACACGGTTCTCCAGCAGGTCAATCGCAAGCATTTGCCCAGGCAGTGAGATAGTTTTTTCCCCACCTTCCGGTGAATAAAGGCACAGGCTACTCTTATTAGCATAAACAACATCATTACTGTCTGAATAAATATGACCTCCTGAATCCCTGATGATATTCCTGAGCAACGAGGCTGGGATTATCGGGGCGCCTGAATATACAGAGGTCCATCCGTCTTCCTGCTTCTTAACCACCAAACCCGGATTATCCACTTCGGCCAGCATTCCAAGGACGTCAGCACTTTCATCAACACTGTAGAATCTTGGAGCTATCCTGAACCCCGGGAGATCACGCTCCAGTTTAGGATCGCGCGGGTCCTTCAGGTATATCTGGTGATCATACCAGCGTATGATGTTCTCAACATCAACATCTGTTCCATATACAAATCCTTCAGGCAGTGTTTGCGTATATGCATGTGTGTAATCAGTTATCTCAACCCTTAGCTCTCCTGCCGACATATCCTCTGCAATCTCAATACCTGTAAGCTCAGACATGGCATCAACGGAAAGCTTTTCGTGCTGGATATAGCCCGGGGCATAAACCCATATGGCAGTTGCATTGTTACGCCTTAATTTTTCATGTATCAGTTCCTTTTGTTCAGGGCTGACATGAAAGGTATTGAGGAAAAGATAAACCCGGAAATCCTTCAGATCAGGATTCCCGATATCAGTCAGCAGGTATGGTTCCCACGGAGCACCTATAAAACCTAACTGCCATTGCTTCTGTGCGGTTAACAAAGCATTGAATAATGGTTCACCGTCACCGAAATACTTGAAGGTTTCTTCATCAAGTATGACGGCAATGTCTGCAGTTGATGTCTTATCTGCATCAAGGTATCTTTCATCTATATTCTTCAGTTTTTTCAAAAGCCCTGTAATCTGCCCATCATGGAAATTCCCTCCGTGCAGGTCGGTCCACCACATGCCCAGTCCTTTGGTCATGGCATATCCATAGTCGCGCAACAGGAGCGCTTTTGTCTCTTCCCAGTCAGTGGGGTTATTAAGTGAATTGCCCCATCTCCACTGGCGCTGGTGAAGGTGGGTTTCGGTATCCACTTCATTGAAATACAGTTTGCCGTGCAGCAGGCAGTTTTCAGGAAGTGTCTGGGAATTATTTGGGCCGCCTATCTGTTTATTATCATAAGTATAAGGGCTGGCAATAAAATCGACATATGGCGAATTAAGTACTTTTTCAAAACCAAGATGCCCTGTATGGTTCACACTCAGGTTGGGGAAATTGCACCACAGATATCCATAGAATGAACCAACGATTTTCCTGTTACCGGTTAATTCTTTAACCCATTTGCAGTTTTCAATTAATACATCCGCGGTTATGTCGTTAAAGAATGAAAAATAGTCAGGGACCTGTCTTCCCTGTTCCGGATCAAAGAATATTCCATGATTGCTGCTATATCTCTTGATCTCACCCGGAGGTTCAGCATTTTCAAAGTTTACCTCATTATCACACCATGCTTTTCTCAGTGAATCAACAGTAACATATTTGTCTTTAAGCCACTGTCTGAAAGCTTTTTTGGCAGGCGGGCTGTAATCTTCAACCCCGAATCTATCAGGGGCAGGCCTGTTTGGTCTTGCTTCCCAGAAAGAGTTGAACATCAGCCACTCGCCACCAAACCCGTTCCCGGGCTGGTACCCCAGTATATTATCACCGTAATGGGACTCAACATGTTCAATAAATGCTTTCATTGCCTTGTAGGAAAGATCCCTGTATACTTCCGATGCAAGTGATGGGTGGCATGGGTAACCGAACATCCCTGCAGGACTGCCATCATCTCGCATTGTGATCTCATCAGGGTATTTTTCGCACCACCATTCGCCGGGAGTGAGAAGGATCCTTGGAATAAAAAGGGCGTTGGGTTCTATTGCTAGATACCGGTCTATCTTATGATCTATATCAGAAAAGTCATACTCTTCCGGCCCTGTCCAGTCAAACCTCAGGTATATATTATAAATCATTATACCGGCATCAAGGAAGTCCCTGAAATGGGATTCGCCCGGTCTGTAAGGAGCCCCAAGTATCTGGCTGTCCAGATCCCCGTTAATATATAATGCCGGAACATTATTATGGATCCTGACCTCACTGGTAAGACCCGTATACTTATCTCCACCGGTGGTCACTCCTGCATTCTTATCCTGCATGCAACCAAATGGAATAAGGACAAACATTATAAAAGGCAATAACTTATTCATGGGATATAATTTTGGTTACTAATAGTTCATTCCCCGGTAAGCATTAATTATAAGTGTATAATACTCACAAATATATACATAAAAATGCGAAACAAGCATAGCGTGTTTACCAGGTGTTTCTTGCATATTATTATCTAATATCTTAAATTAGATACGGAAAAATGTTTCGCTTAAAATCAATTTATGTTAGTAAAGACTTATTCAAGTGCGGTGTTTGGTATTGATGCTGCCACCGTTACAATAGAGGTAAATGTATCACAGGGTGTACGTTTCTTCCTGGTTGGTTTACCTGATATTGCCGTTAAAGAAAGTCAGCAGAGGATTGAATCCGCTCTCAGGGCAGTAGGCTTACGCTGGCCCGGCAAGCAGGTGGTAATAAATATGGCGCCTGCAGATGTCAGGAAAGAAGGTTCATCCTTTGATCTGCCGCTGGCAATAGGCATAATGGCAGCCAATGAGAAGATCATCCGGCGTGAGCTTCCTTCATTTGTCATGCTCGGTGAATTATCGCTTGACGGCACCCTCAAGCCTGTTAAGGGAATACTTCCTGTTGCCCTGAATGCCAGGAAGGAAGGTTTCACAGGGCTTATAGTGCCTTCGTCAAATGCCATGGAAGCAGCGGTGGTAGGTGGTATAAAAGTTTATGGTATGGACCACCTGGCTGATGTCATTGACTTTTTCAACGGGATGCGGCAGTTTGATCCTGTTGAAGCGGACATTGAAGAATTATTCAGGACCACGGCCAATAAGTACGATGTGGATTTCAAGGATGTTAAGGGCCAGGAAACAGTCAAAAGGGCACTTGAGGTTGCTGCCGCCGGTGGTCATAATATTATTATGATAGGGTCACCAGGGTCGGGGAAAACAATGCTTGCGAGGAGGCTGCCTTCTATAGTCCCGCCACTTTCTATTGCCGAGGCACTGGAAACAACTAAAATACACTCGGTGGCAGGGAAGCTGGGTAATAATACATCTCTCATGACCAGACGCCCATTCAGATCGCCTCACCATACAATAAGTGATATTGCACTTGTGGGAGGTGGTTCCAATCCACAACCGGGTGAAATATCACTGGCAAATAATGGCGTGCTTTTCCTGGATGAGCTGCCCGAGTTCAAAAGAACAGTGCTCGAAGTAATGCGCCAACCCCTTGAAGACCGTACAATAACAATTTCACGTGCAAGGTTTACTGTTGATTACCCGGCAAGTTTTATGATGGTGGCAGCTATGAACCCCTGTCCCTGCGGATTTTATAACCACCCGTATAAGGAATGTGTTTGTTCCCCCGGTGTTGTGCTGAAATATCTTAACAGGATATCCGGGCCCCTGCTGGACAGGATAGATATACATATAGAAGTTGTTCCGGTGGATGTTGACAGCCTTACGGAAATAAATGCCTCAGAATCCTCGGATGTAATAAGGCAACGAGTGGTTAAAGCGCGTAAAATACAATCTGAACGCTTCAACGACCTGGAAAAGATTCACTGCAATGCACAGATGACTTCAACAATGATACATGACTTTTGCATCCTTGGAAGAGAGAGCGCTTCCATCCTTAAAAATGCCATGGATCTTCTGGGCCTTTCGGCAAGGGCCTATGACCGTATTTTGAAGGTTTCGCGTACAATAGCCGACCTGGAACAAAGCGCTAATATAGAACCGGAACATATTTCAGAAGCAATTGGTTACAGAAACCTTGACAGGGAAGGATGGGCAGGGTAAAAATTTGTATCTTTGTAATCAAAAAAAACATAACATGGGACGAAAGATTTTTCTATTGTCAATGCTTACATTTTGCCTTACTTCTACAATCTTATCACAGATTAGACCGGAATTGGTTGTAGATTTAAGAAGATTACAGATAGAGTTTGAACAGGCAAAATGCACTGAAGGGATGGGCACCCCTGTATACGAGGGTACTCCATACCTTTTAGACAGTTTTACCACTGCAAATATTATCCTGAAAGAAGGCCAGGGATATCAGGATATACCTATGAATTATAATATTCATAATGATGATTTTGAGTTTATGATAGACAGTGTAAGTTATACCCTCGGGAATAATGATATCGTGAACTACATAAACATTGATGGCAGGAATTTTTATTATATGTCCTATACCTATAATTCTGCCGAAATAAGAGGGTATCTGGAACTTATTGCTGACGGAGGTTTCAGGTTCTTTAAAAAACACAGGGTGATCTATACCGAACCACAGCAAACCACTGGTTACAAGGAAGCACAACCACCAGAATTCAGCCCGAGGAGCCCGGATTATTTTATTGAGCTTGGAGACGGCAGCATATTGTTTTTCAATAAACTGGATGACATTGCTGATCTGGTACCCGGCGAAAGCAAGCGTATTAAAGATTACATAAAGGACAAGAAGCTCAAGGCCAGGAGGGAAGAGGATATTATTGAGCTTGCTGATTTTCTCAATGAGAAGTAAGTCATCCTCAGCGTAAGAGATAAGCAATAAAAACCCCCAGGTAGTTACCCACTGCGTAACCGGCTATACCCACTATCAGGCCGGTCAGTATCACATCCCTGTTTTTCAGTGCTCCTGCCACAACCGGAACGAATGGTGGTGAGCAGATAAGGGCACTACCGGATATAATAACCGTGTCGGCGTCGATCTTGAAAAACCTTGCAAGAAAGGCATGCAGGAAATGAGAACCGAACATTGCAAGGGCTACGTACCAGAAAAGGTTAAAAGATATGTCAACCAGCTGCCTGACATCGGCCATGGAAGATACAACAACGCAGAAGATCAGTATAATATACATTCCTGCCTGGAAGGTCTTCTTAATTCTATTGATTTTTTTAATAAATGAGGCAGCTATGCCAAATGTTGTTATCAGCAATATAATTGCAGCTGTTGAAAACTCCTCGGGGAATAATGTGCTTAAGCCATAACTTGTTGCAAAAATGAATATTGACAGACCGAAAGCACCCAGCATGGGGAAAAATGTTTTTTTCCTGAAAAAACCCTCATATGATTCATACTCTTCTTCAAGGTTCAGTTTACCTACTTTTATATCCCCTGTTTCGGGGGCTTTGAAAGGTTCAAGAAAAAGCAAAAATACCCTCTGTCCTACTGAAAGTATAAATATCAGGTATATAGCTCCCAGTGCTACTTCATAAGTATGGGTCATGAGGTATACCTCGGTATCAACATTAAGGGCCGTTTTCATTGCAGCCATATTGGGTGTCCCACCCGTGTATATCCCTGTCAGCATCCCCGCAACTTTCCATATTTCATCTATGCTGCCCTTGAATATCCAATATCCCAGTAATATAAAGGCAACTACTGTGAACAGGCCAAGAAGTAATGATTTTATAGCCGAGCCTGCATGTACAAGCCATTTTTTCACATCCATTGAAAACAGGATTAGTGGAAGGGCCAGAGGAACCGTGAGCTGTGTCAACCAGTCCTGGTATTCATAGGCACTTTCGGGCAGTATGCCAATATTTCCTACTATAGCTCCAAGAACGTAACATATCAGTACAGCACCAATCTTTTTAACGGCAGAGTATTTGCCTTCCAGGAATATTACCAGCACCGGTGCCAGAAGGAAAAAGGCTAGCATAAGGATAATCTGGATACTCATAATTCAGGTTTTAATTAATATCAGGATTAACAGATTCTGGGGAGGGCTATTATTTATTAGCTGCTTCAAAATATGAAGTTTCCAAAAAATTTCCGGGAAAGATAAGAAAAAAAATGAAACAGGAATGTGACAAATTTATAATGCCTTTGAACAAAACCAAAGAACAGATGTTACTTATGAGAACATCCTAGCGCGGAGAGTGCGTTTTATCATCTTTTGGGTTTGAAGATTTAACATTGGTTCAATTTATATCTCCGCTTTGTCAGGATGTTTTATTTTTCCTTTTGGTTGAGCAGTGCGTATTAATTTTTTCTTACTTTTATTACCTTGTAAAACTCCTGCTTTGCTCACATTTTTTTGAGCCTATAACACGGCACAACCGATGGAGCTTGTAAGAAAGATAAGACATATCATGATGGACGACCACCTGATTTTCGTATACAGGGGTGTTGTGACAAACCAGAATTCCGAAGCCTTATTAAGACTCCTTGAAAATGAAATGGAACATTCAGACTTTGGATTTACCGGTAGAAAAAGGCTGTTCATGTTTGTCCTGGAAAGCCTGCAGAATGTTAGCAGGCATATAAACAGTTCAGAGCATGCCGGGATGTCCCTCGTTATATACTCAAAGAATAATTCTGGTTACACCGTTACAACAGGAAATGTGATAACCAATGATGATGAACGGGAACTCAGAGAACAACTAGAACTGCTTAATTCACTTGAACCGGATGAAATCAGGGCCCTCTACCGTAAAAGGTTAAGCTCAACTACATTGAGTGATAAAGGAGGAGCAGGCCTGGGATTGATAGAAATGGCAAAGAAGACCGGTAACAGGTTAGATTTTGACTTTATAAGGATAGATGAAAACTTGCTTTATTTTATACTGAGTAAATCGGTGGATAACGATGGCCAGGGTATGAATGAGGGGCAGCAGAAAACATTTTTCAAAGGTGATAATATAATGAGGCTGGAAAGAATGATGGCAGATAATAACATAGGAATGGCCTGGTCAGGGCGTCTTTATGGCGATATAGAAAGACAGGTGCTGTCTTTAACCGAAGCAAGAATGTATGAGGAAGATATTGGGCTCAAGGTGCAGCGTAAAATATTCAGCATCATGGTTGAATGCCTTCAGAACATTTCAAAGTATAATCCGGGATTCGATATTGAGGAGGAACTGGGCAAGCCCGTGGCAATGATCGTTACCGAAAAGAACGGGATGCGACTTATAACCGGCAATATAATTAGAAAGAGCAGGGTACCTACACTAAGGGATAAGCTTAAAATGGTGAACAGGTACGATAAAAAAGGACTTAAAGAATTATACAGGATTTCTCTTGCAGGGGATGAGGTCAAACCGGAAAATACGGGAATCCTTGGGCTTATTGATATTGCACGAAAATCAGGTCATAAACTGGAGTATGATTTTGAAGAAGTGAATGAAGACTATTCCTATTACGTACTGAGTGTCTTTGTTGAACTCAGTGATAGTTGAAGTCGTGCATAACAGCTTTTCCTCCGTCCCAGCTCACATAGCATGGGGCATTGAACCAGTTCCCGAGAAAGAAAATTCTCACTCCTTTATTGCCTATATCATATTCGAGTGCTATATGTCTGTGCCCGAAAATAAAATAATCAACTTGATGTGACTCTAAAACATGTCTGGCATGTCTTACAAGTGGTTCGTTATTTTCACCACTGAATTTTCCTGCATATTCTTTTGCCAGCCTGCTATGACTTGTCCACCTGTGTGCTATAGCAAGCCCTATTCGGGGGTGAAGGGAAGAATACATCTTCCTGAGTATCCTGTTCCTGAAGAGCCAGAGGAGTACCTTATAGGATTTATCCCTCGTTCCCAGTCCCTCACCATGGGCTATATAAAATTTCTTCCCAAGCAATTCAGTATATAACGGTTTGGTATGTAATATCATACCGCACTCTTTTGAAAGATAATCCCCAATCCACATATCATGATTACCGGTAAAGAAATGGATTTCCAAACCACTGTCGGTTAGTTCAGATATTGTACCCATGAACCTGGTAAAACCCTTGGGAACAACTGACTTATATTCCCACCAGAAATCAAAAATATCTCCCACCAGGTATATGGCTGAAGCTGTATCTGCAATTGACCTGAGCCATTTTACGACATGCTTCTCCCTTGCCATAGGATCCATCACGGCTTCCAGTCCAAGGTGAAAATCAGATGCAAAATATATTTTCTTCTCTTCTTTCACTACCCTTCAGTCAAAAATCTGTCCAAGCTTAATTCGCAGGGATCTTCCGAAAAGGTCCTTCGCGATTATATCACCGTTCATGTCGAACAGGTAATTCGCAGGAAGGCTTGTTACATTGAACATCCTTGCTGTCACAGGATTTGAGGGATCATCTTCCCTGACGTTTACCCATGGAAGTTCATCGAATCTCACTGAATTTTTCCACAGTGATTCGTCGCTATCCAGGTTCACCTGGTAAATCTCAAAACCTCTGTTATGGTATAGCTCGTACATCTGTTTCAGAAACAGGTTGTTGGAGATACATTCCTTTGATTCAGCTGACCAGAAGCTCAGCAGCACATAGCTATCCTTCATAAGGCCTGAAAGACTCACTCTTTCACCGTTCAGATCCGGCAGATTGGCATCAAGGCTCACAGGGGTAAGCTCCTCAGCTGCCCTTGATATCCGGTTCATATACATACGGTTTATTTCATCATCGAGGTTTTCCTTCAGGCTTTTGGTAAGTGAAATACCCGGGTAGTATTTGCCCAGGCTGTCAGATACCAGTTTCAGGTACTGCAGGTCGCGCTGCTGGTATAATACATAGGTGTTTTCGTTTACTTTCTGGTAAAGAGCTTTAATAGCTGAAAGCTTGCTCAGGTTATCAAGTATAAATGCAATATTGTGTTTTCTCTGTTCGTTAAGCGTCCTTGTATATTCCTGCTCAATTTCGGAAACCTTTTCAGGATTATCTCCTTTTTCAATTATTGCCTGGTATTCAGTACTCAATGAATCAAGAATGATGATAGTCTGACCGAGTTTCTTATCAAGCATCCTTATTTTTTCAGATTCCTCTGAGCCTTCAACGGTATAGTCATTTTGCAGCCTCTTTCCCCTGAACTCAAGGTTTATTCTGTCTCCCGGTTCGGCAACAACAGTAACAAATTCGTTATTATCGAACCCCAGGGTGTAAAATACCGGTTCCGGATTTTCTATCTTGATTTTAAATTTACCGTACCTGTTAATCCTGACAGAATCCACAAATACCGGATTATTCAGATTAACACTGTTCAAATACAGATATTCACGAATATTACCCTGACATTTGCCTGATATTATTAGACTTTTTTCATCATTGCAGGCGAGAGTTAATAAAATTAACAGGACAAAAAATACTGTTTTCTTCATGCATCAGGATATTATTATCGAAAGAAGGCTTATTCAAAAATTTCAGAAAGTTTTCTTGTCAGATCTTCTCCCCTCAGGTTAGTTGCCATTATCCTGCCATCGGTATCCAGCAGGTAATTGGCTGGAATGGATTCAATACCGTATAAAGGCACCACTGAAGAACTCCAGAATTTTAGATCGCTGACATGTATCCAGTCTCCAATTTTATCTTCTTTTATGCCGTTTAGCCATGCTTCCCTCGTCTGATCAAGTGACACCTGGTATATTTCAAATCCTTTCTGCTTGTATATCTTATATAATTCCACAAGGTGAGGATTTTCCGTTCTGCAAGGAGCACACCATGCTGCCCAGAAATCGAGTAAAACATATTGACCCCTGGTTGAAGATAGTCTTATGGTGTCACCTTCAGGACCGGGCAGTGCTATATCAGGAGCAATAGCACCAATACCTGTTTTAGCCGTCCTGGCAGCCTCCGCGTCAAGGTTTGCAATAAGTGTCTCCATTTGACTATGCAGGGTTTTAACAGGTTCAGATTCTGGATAAAGAGCAAAAAGGGTTGAATCAACCCGTTTATAATAATCAAGATCTTTATCAATATTCAGGATATAGACCTGTGGTGTAATCTGCTTGTACAGGGCAATAAGACTAACCATTGATTCAATATTCTCATCGATAAAGTCTCTGGTATATTCATTCATGTCGTTTAATATGACATGCGCCCGGGCGTCCAGTTCATTCATAACCTGTTCAAGATCGGGACTGTCAATATTTTCTTCGTATATCTGACTCAGCTTTTGTAATTCTTTCATAGCTTCCTGTAACCTTAGGTCATACTCTATCATTTTAGCAGTACCTTCGGATCCTTCAACGTCTGCAGTATAACCAAGGGAGTCCGCATTAGCTGTAAGGGTCATATTCTCACCGGGTTCAACAAGCGTGGTCAGAAAATTTGATTCTGTCATTCTCAGTAAAAAGAACTCAGGGTATTCAATCTCACCTGAAAATTCAAATGAGCCGTCATCGCTTATCATGACAGAGTCATAAGGCTCAAGGTTCATTCCCCCCAGTTTATCAAGGTATATGAAAGTACCCGGACTGGCACCATCCAGTTCGCCACTGATCCTAAATTTCTGATCCCCACAACCTGCGAACAGTATAGCAAGAATGAAGAGAGCGGTAGTTTTTCTAATCATTTTATAAAGTTTTAAAAATAATGCAGTTAAAAAATAAACGTTTATATTGCTGCAAAGTTATACTTTTGCGTGATAAAACAGCAGTGATAGGATTTTTTCACTTAAATGTTTATACAAAAGAAGTTATAATTAACTTTGTACTCCGGTTTTCAATACAATCAGGGTATTGAGGAAAGGGGAAAACCCGGTTACACAGATTGATATTAATATTCTATTTATCATATGGCATATATAAATTTTGACAAGAGCATGCTGGTTAACCTTGAGTATTCACTTGGCAAGGAAATTCTCCGGACCAGCAGGACAGGATCATATTCATCCACCACCATAGTAGGATGTAATACAAGGAAATATCATGGTTTACTGGTATGTCCCATCGACAGGTTCGGAGGGGAGAGGTATGTGCTTCTTTCCTCATTCGACGTATCAGTTGTTGAAGGAGGGAAGGTATTCAACCTTGGTATACACAAGTTTGACGGAGATCATTTCAGTCCCAAAGGGCATAAATACCTTAAAGATTTCACCACGGAACTCATTCCATCACTGTCATATGAGGTCGGAACAGTGAAACTCAGGCAGGAAAGACTGCTATCGGATAACAGTGACCAGCTAATGATACGCTATACTATTGAAGAGGCCCAGGAACCTGTCACTTTGCAGTTCAGGCCATTGCTGGCGTTCAGGAAGATACATGAATTGACCATGTCAAACCTTAGTGCCAACACCAGGGTGAATTATATTAAGAATGGTATCAAGATGAGGCTTTATGAAGGATTCCCTTACCTGTTTATGCAGTTTTCCAGGGAGCCTGAATTTGTAAAAGTTCCTGACTGGATATATGGCGTTGAATATCTTGAAGAGCAAAGAAGAGGGTATGACTATAAGGAAGATCTTTTTATACCAGGTTATTTTGAATTAAGACTGAAAGCAGGTGAAAACATTGTTTTTTCAGCATCCACGGAAGAGACTAACCCCTCAGGTCTGAAGGCAAGATTTTCAAATGTACTGAAAACTAAAGTGCCACGTGACAGTTTCAGAAACTGCCTTCTTAATGCAGCGCAGCAATTTATTATAAAAAGAAACACTGACACTAATATCATAGCAGGTTATCACTGGTTCGGATCATGGGGAAGGGATACTTTTATTTCACTGCCCGGATTAACACTGAGCAGGGGTGATCTGAAGACATGCCGTGAGGTGCTGGATACTCAAAAAGGGAAAATGAAAGATGGCCTTTTCCCCAATATGGGTGAAGCCGGTGATTATGCCTTTAATTCTGTTGACGCGCCGCTATGGTTTATCTGGGATGTACAGCAATACATCAATGCCGGAGGCAATGATGGATGGAACAGGTACGGGAATGCCGTATTGCAGATTATAAAGACATATATCAGGGGAACATTGTTTAATATAGGGATGCATGAAAACGGGCTGATTTATGCCGGAGCAGAAGGTAAGGCCCTCACCTGGATGGATGCAATCATATCAACTGGTCCAGTTACCCCGAGAATAGGTTATAATGTTGAAATTAATGCGCTGTGGTATAATGCACTCTGTTTTGCTAAAGAACATTTAAGAAACATTACGGATAAGGATTTAAACCAACTCATAAGAAATTTACCCGAGAAAGTAAAGGGTAGTTTCCTCAATTATTTCTGGGATGAAGAGAAAGAATATCTGGCAGATTATGTTGAAGCGAATGGTACCAGGAATATGTACGTAAGGCCTAATATGCTCATAGCTGCATCATTGCCTTATACGATGCTTGACAGGACCATGATAAAGAGTGTCCTTGACGTTGCTGAAAGTGAACTGTTGACATGCCGCGGATTACGAACATTATCACCCAAAAACCTCCATTATGAAGGACTTTACAGGGGAACACAGGAACAAAGGGACAGGGCTTACCATCAGGGTACGGTATGGCCCTGGCTGATAGGACCCTATGCAGAAGCATATCTTCGATTATACGGAGAGAAAGGTGTTAAAAAAATTAGTAACTTGATTAAAGAATTTGAAAATGTGATGGATGAGCATGGAGTGAGCACTATCTCAGAGGTGTATGACGGAGATCCTCCCCAGCTACCGGGCGGGGCAATATCACAGGCATGGAGTGTCGGTGAGATCTTAAGGATAATTGATCTTAATGACCAGATAACCGTGAAAAAAAAGTTTAAAGGATGAGAGTATTAATGTTTGGCTGGGAATTTCCCCCCCATATAAGCGGGGGGCTGGGAACAGCAAGCTATGGATTAACAAGGGGAATGGCCTCACTTCATGATATAGATTTGCTGTTTGTCGTTCCCAGGGCATACGGTGATGAAGATCAGTCTGGTCTAAAAGTGATCGGAGCCAATAATATTCAGGTTGCGTATAAAAAGATCTTTTTTCGGGGAGAAAAAAGATCTTTTGATAAAATTGAGGTTGAATCAAAAATAGTACCCTATACTGATCCTGATGATTTCTGGAGAATGACCAGGGAAGAGAAAAATAAAAACATGCTTTATGTTGAAGCTGATGATCAGGGACGTATCGAATTTACAGGTGGCTACGGATCAAACCTGCTGCATGAAATCGATAAATATGCTCTTGTAGCATCAGTCATAGCCGATGAGAATGAATTTGATATTATACATGCCCATGACTGGCTTGCTTATCCAGCAGGTATAGCAGCAAAAATGGTGTCTGGCAAGCCGCTGGTTATTCATGTACATGCAACGGATTTTGACAGAAGCGGTGGAAATGTTAATCCTGTGGTATATGATATTGAAAAAGCAGGGATGGATGCTGCCGACAGGATCATTACTGTAAGTAATCTTACCAGGGAAACAGTTATTTACAAATATCATATCGATCCTGCAAAAGTGATAACTGTATATAATGCGGTTGAACCGGTGGGTGGAGTATACGACAAGTATGATATAAGACAGATAAATGATAAGGTTGTGACTTTCCTGGGCAGAATAACCATGCAAAAAGGCCCTGAATACTTTATTGAGGCAGCATACAGGGTGCTGCAGGTTATGAAAAACGTAAGATTTGTTATGGCAGGAAGTGGAGATATGATGGAACGGATGATACGAAGGGCAGCTGAACTTGGTATAACTGATAAATTTCATTTTACAGGGTTCCTCAAAGGGATGGACGTATACTGGATGCTAAGGCTGAGCGATGTTTATATAATGCCTTCAATCTCCGAGCCATTTGGTATATCACCACTGGAGGCCATGCAGTCAAATGTACCTGTTATTATAAGTAAACAATCAGGAGTGGCCGAAATACTTACGCATGCTGTTAAAATTGACTTCTGGGATATCGATGCCATGGCCGATGCCATACATGGAATCCTAACATATCCTGCTCTCTCAAAAATGTTTATTGAGCAGGGAAAGGCAGAAGTGGAAACCCTTAAATGGGAAAACTCGGCAAAACATGTCAGGGATGTATACCTTGATGCATTGAATTAAGAAATTAAACAAATTTAGATATGAAAGGAGTTTGTCTGTTTTTTGGATTACATCAGCCATTGAGACTCAGGAGGTATCGTTTTTTTGATATAGGCAATGATCATTATTACTACGATGATTATACCAATGAGACAATATTGAGGAATATTGCTGAGAGATGTTACCTTCCTGCGAATAAGCTGGTGCTTGAGCTGATAAATAAATATAAAAATAAGTTCAAGGTATCCTACTCTATTACGGGAGTGCTGATTGATCAACTTGAGACCTATGCCCCTGATGTGCTGGATTCATTCAGGAAACTGGCCGAAACAGGACAGGTCGAATTCCTTGCCGAAACCTATTCACACTCACTGGCCTGCATGGGCAATAAGAATGAGTTTATTAAGCAGGTTAATAAACACGGTCAAAAAATTGAACAGTATTTCGGCATTAAACCAGTCTCATTCAGGAATACCGAAATGGTATATTCAGATGAAATAGGCAGCTGGGTAGCGGATATGGGATTTTCAGCCATGCTTACCGAGGGAGCAAAGCATATACTGGGATGGAGAAGTCCGGATTTCCTATACTGTAATAATATCAACCCCAGATTGAAAGTATTGCTCAGGAATTTTCAGCTGAGCGATGATATAGCTTTCAGGTTCGGAAACAGGGAATGGAGTGAATGGCCTCTGACAACTGAAAAGTATGCTTCATGGATGAAAAAAAGGGGTAAAGATGCTGAGCTTATCAACCTTTTTGTTGATTATGAAACTTTTGGGGAGCATCAAAAAGCAGAAACAGGCATCTTTAAATTTCTTGAAGCCCTGCCAGGCACCTTAATGAAGAAAACAGATTTCAGTTTTATGACCCCGGCGGAAGTGGCACTGGAATTTCAGCCTGTATCAGCAATTAAAGTACCGTATCCAATATCATGGGCAGATGAAGAAAGGGACCTTACAGCCTGGCTGGGCAACGACCTGCAGAATGCTGCGTTCGATAAACTCTATTCACTGACTTACAGGGTTGATGGTTGCGAGAATGAAAGTATCAATAAAGACTGGGAATTCCTCCAGGTAAGCGACCACTTTTACTACATGTGTACAAAATTCTTTTCTGATGGCGCCGTGCATCAATATTTTAATCCCTACGAATCACCATATGATGCATTCATGAATTATATGAACGTACTGAGTGATTTCGAGATCCGCCTCGACTCTGTATGCCCGGAACATGTTGAAAACAAAGAGCTAATTACCCTAAGGAAGAAAGTTGATGCAATACAGGAGGAGTTGAATGAGCGTGAGACTGAAGTGCGTAAGCTGAGGGCCAAGATCAAGTCAATGACGGTTAGCACCACTTCAACTCCAACAGCAACGGGCAAGACCGACACCGGTAAAAAGCCAGTAAAGCAAACATCCCAAAAGACCGGTACAACAACTACAACCAGGAAGACAACGAGTACTAAAAAGAAATAGATTAGGAAATGAATGAAAACGGAATGATTGACCTGCTCTTTGAGACAAGCTGGGAAATTTGCAACAAGGTTGGCGGAATACATACAGTTATCTCTACCAAAGCACTAACCCTGATGAATGAACTGGGCGATAAATATATACTTATAGGCCCGGATGTGTGGAGGGGTGAAGTCGAAAATCCTGAATTTATCCAGGACAGCAGCCTTTTTGCAAGCTGGAAAGAAAAGTCAGAAGGTGAAGGATTGAGAGTTCGTACGGGCAGATGGAATATTTCAGGTAGTCCAATAGTTATTCTGGTTGACTTTACACAGTACTTTAATGAAAAGAACGAAATATTCGCCAGGTTATGGGAACAATATAAACTGGATAGCCTTTCGGGTGAATGGGATTATATTGAACCGGCTCTTTTCGGATATGCTGCAGGAAAGGTTATTGAAAGCTTCACGGGATTTTACCATGAATACCAGGATATTATTGCCCAGTTCCACGAATGGATGACTGGAGTGGGAATACTGTATCTCAAGGAAAATGCCCCGTGGGTCAGTACATCGTTTACCACTCATGCCACTGTGCTTGGAAGGGCAATTGCCGGTAATAAAAGACCATTGTACAGTAAACTCAATGAATACAATCCTCAGCAGGTGTCGCGGGAATTCAATGTTGTGGCAAAGCGGTCGCTAGAGAAAACAGCGGCACAAGTTGCAGACGTTTTCACCACGGTAAGTGAAATAACATCAAAGGAATGCTCAGCTTTCCTGGAGAAAGATGTCGACGTTGTAACACCAAATGGCTTTGAAGATATTTTCGTGCCGGTAAAAGATGAATTTGATTTTAAACGTCAGGAAGCAAGGAAGATCCTTTTAAACGCAGCACGGATAATTTCGGGCAGGGAACTAAAAGATGATTCATTGCTTATCGCTACTTCAGGCAGATATGAATATCATAATAAGGGTATAGATATCTTCATTGAGTCTCTTGCAAAAGTTGACAGGGATATACAATCCCGAAGGGATATTGTCGCTTTTATCATGGTTCCGGCCTATCACAAAGGACCAAGAAAGGATATTGCAGATTATATGAATGGAATTTCAACAGATATTCCTTCAGGAGACAATATACTTTCACATGGCTTACATGACAGGGATAATGATCCTGTTATCAGGGCATTGAGTGATAATGGTCTTAATAATGATAAGGATAAGAGGGTAATAACTATTTTTGTGCCCTCTTACCTGAATGGTTATGACGGCATTTTCAATAAATCCTATTACGACCTGCTTATAGGTTTTGATATAACAGTATTCCCATCATATTATGAACCCTGGGGTTATACCCCTTTGGAAAGTCTTATGTTTTCCATTCCTACCGTTACCAGCACACTTACGGGATTCGGATTATGGGTAAAGAATCATTATCCGGACCATGATGATGGTATTTGTATTATCGAAAGGGATGACACCAATCATGATCAGGCCGCTGAGGCAATAAGCTTATACATAAGGAAAATATACGAGCTGGATAATGAACACATTGACAAAATACGTGAAGAGGCTTATAAAATATCAAGGATTGCCAGCTGGGACAAGCTGGTTGAATATTACTTTGAAGCCTATCAGATAGCTCTCCAAAGATCTAAACCTCGAAGGGATGAACCAAGAGAGCTTTCTGAAATATTGCTGCGGAAGGATATTGTTGCCCGCAAACCGCACGAGGTACCGATCTGGAAGGATATTTATATACAGTCGGATGTGCCCGAGCGCCTGACGGTTTTGAAAGAACTTGCGTGTAACCTCTGGTGGTCATGGAATGATGAAGCAAAGGACCTTTTCAGGAGGATAGATCCTTCACTTTGGGAGGAAACCAAGCAAAACCCATGCATACTTATAGAGCGTGTCGATTATAAAAGACTTAAGGTATTGTCTGAAGATGAGGAGTTCCTGGCTGATCTTGATAGTGTTTATTCTGAATTCCGTGAATATATGGATAGGCCGGATGACAGTAATTCTCCAGTAGTAGCTTATTTCAGCATGGAATTTGGTGTTCATCCCTCACTCAAAACATATTCAGGTGGACTTGGTGTGCTGGCAGGCGATTATCTAAAGGAAGCCAGTGATTCCAACTATAATATGGTTGGGGTTGGCCTGCTCTACCGGTTAGGTTATTTCAGGCAGAAGATAGGTCCGAAAGGTCAACAAATGGCTGTGTATGAGGCTGAAGATTTCTCCCAGCTGCCTGTAAGTCCTGTGGAAGATGAGGAAGGGAACCAGGTCAAAATAGCCATTGTATGGCCGGGGCGTACAGTAAAGGCACGTGTATGGGAAGCAGAAATCGGTAAAGTAAGATTATTCCTTCTGGATACTGATTTTGACGAAAATAGCCAGGAAGACAGGCAGGTTACGCAACAGCTTTATGGTGGTGATAACGAAAACAGGCTTAAACAGGAGCTTTTATTGGGTATAGGTGGTATTAGAGCTCTCAGGGCTATAGGGATTAAACCAGATATCTATCATAATAATGAAGGTCATTCGGCTTTCATAGGACTTGAGCGACTAAGGTACCTTATGGAGAAGCGCCATCTAACTTTTGATGAAGGTATAGAAGCAATAAAAGCCTCAACACTGTTTACCACTCATACACCTGTGCCGGCAGGACATGATTCATTTGAAGAAGGCCTGTTAAGGAAATATATCCCACATTACCCTGAAAGACTTAATATTACATGGGAAAGATTAATGAGCCTTGGCAGAGCCTATAATGACCAGACAGGTAAATTCAACATGAGTTATCTTGCTGCACGCATGTCACAGCAAATCAACGGGGTGAGTAAACTTCATGGCGAGGTGAGCCGTAAAATGTTTAACGTACTATGGCCAGGATACCTTGAGGAAGAATTGTTTATCGGGCATGTAACAAATGGAGTGCATTACCCGACATGGTTAAACAGGAGCTGGAAAAAATTATACCATGACATAACAGGAAAAAAACATTTTGATCAGACCGATAAGGCGGAATGGGAAAAAATATACTCAGTACCCGATAAAGAAATATATGAAATAAAGAATTCAATTAAGCAGAGTCTGTTTGATTGGATAAGGAAAAGGATACAGACAGAGATGATGGAGAAGAGAGTAAGCCCGAGGAGGCTGATCAATATCAGTAACGAGCTTAATCCCGATGCCCTTACCATAGGTTTTGCACGGCGGTTTGCTACCTACAAGAGAGCCACACTTCTGTTTAAAGACCTTGATCGTCTTAATGAAATAGTAAATAATCCTGATAAACCAGTACAATTTATTTTTGCCGGTAAAGCACATCCCCATGACGGCGGGGGGCAAGAGCTGATTCAACGGATAAACGAGGTGTCGCACATGCCTGAGTTTGAAGGCAAGATCATATTCCTTGAGAATTATGATATGGAAATGGCAAAGCAACTTGTAAGCGGAGTTGATATATGGCTTAATACACCTACAAGGCCACTGGAAGCATCAGGTACAAGCGGTGAAAAGGGAGTTATGAATGGCACAATTCATTTTAGTGTCCTTGATGGATGGTGGGTTGAAGGCTACAGAGCTTATGCAGGTTTCGCTCTTCCCCTTAAGCGTACCTTTGCAAATCAGGACCTGCAGGATGATGTTGATGCCGAAACTGTATATAATATGCTTGAATATGAAATAATACCGGCATATTACAACAGGGATGAAAATGGGGTGCCTGTTGAATGGATCAGTTATATCAAGAATTCCATGGTTCAGGTAGCTCCCAAATTCACCATGAAAAGGATGATTGATGACTATTATAATAAATACTATTTAAAGCTCTGGGAAAGAACGCAGTCACTCAAAGAAGACAATTATGCCAGAGCCATTGCACTTACAGCCTGGAAAAACTGGATGGCTACAGAATGGAACAAGCTTGAAATACTGTCTTATAGTTTTGAAAAGCCAGGTGAGAATATTTACCGTGCCGGTGTATCATATAAAGGGGAGGTTATTCTTAATGTAAATGGAATACCACCTGAAAATGTAGGTGTTGAATTTATTATAACGCAAATGACACAGAGCGGTAATTACGAGTTTATATCCAAATATGATATGGATTATATAAGCTCAAAGCAGGGGAGATCACTTTATCGCCTTGAGATGATACCAGAAAAAGCAGGTACTTTCTTCTATGGGCTAAGGCTCTACCCCAAAAGCCCTGATCTGCCCCACCGCCAGGATTTCTATCTTATCAAGTGGATTGATTGATCCTTTTCACAGGCGCCATCTTGAATACAATACCTGTTCTGGCAGGCAGGTAAAGACTTATTTTCAGCGGGGAATTCAGCTTTTCCCCCGGCACTCTTGAGGAGATATAGATCATATTCCTGTCGATCCGGTCGAAGCCACCAAATTCTTTACGGTCAGTGTCAAAAACTATAATATATCTGCCTGTCACCGGTATCCTGTAATCGGTAAATGATCTTGAAGGATGAAAGTTGAAAACAAAAAGGTAGCCTCCTCTCCTGAAAGCAAGGATATTATCACTGTTATGGCTGTATACTTTTTCTGTTATAATATTTGAAAACACATCAGAATTTTTGATAAAGTCAATCATCTTCATATCAAAATCATTAAGGTAATGATATTTAAGATCGGTGCGGTCGGTGAGGCTCCATTGCCTTCTTGCATATTTAAAGCTCCAGTTATTGCCTTCCCTGGGAAAATCTATCCATTCCGGGTGCCCGAACTCATTGCCCATGAAATTCAGGTAACCTCCACTGGCTGTTAAGATGGTTATTAGTCTTATTACTTTGTGCAGTGCAATGGCCCTGTCGATGTTGATGCTTTCAATGTTTTTACTCATATTCCAATACATCTCTGCGTCTGCAAGCCTGAAGATCAATGTTTTATCACCCACCAGAGCCTGGTCGTGCGACTCACAGTACGACACTGTCTTTTCCTCTACCCTGTGGGTTGTTAGCTCATGGAACAGGCCGTCCATATTCCATTCTTCATCCTGCTGTTCCTTAATCAGTTTGATCCAATAATCAGGAATACCCATGGCAAGCCTGAAGTCGAATCCTGTCCCGCCTGAGTCGACATCGCAGGCCATACCTGGCATGCCGCTCATTTCTTCCGCTATACTGATGGCTTTTGGCTTAATGGTATGAACAAGCTTATTGGCAAGCTTAAGATAAATCAGCGCATCATCATCCTGACCCCCATCAAAATACATATCATAAGAAGTAAAATTACGTCCCAGGCCGTGGTCATAATATATCATGCTGGTAACTCCATCAAATCTGAAACCGTCGATTTTGTATTCTTCCATCCAATACCTGATGTTGGACAAAAGGAAATGAATTATGTGATCCTTGCCGTAATCAAAGCAGAGGGAATTCCATGCAACATGCATCCTTCGTTCATTAGCATGGAAATATTGTCCTGGATTCCCGTCAAACAGGCCCAGGCCTTCATTTATATTACTGACAGAATGTGAATGTACCAGATCCATAATAACGGCAATACCCATCTTATGGGCTTCATCAACAATTGCCTTCAGGTCATCGGGAGTACCAAATCTCGAAGATACGGCGAAAAAGTTTGAAACATGGTAACCGAAAGAGCCGTAATATGGATGTTCCTGTATAGCCATTAGCTGAATGGTATTATAACCATTCCTTGCTATACGCGGGAGAACATTTTCCCTGAACTCATTGAAGCTGGCTATTTTTTCTTCTTCCGAAGACATTCCTACATGGCATTCGTATATTATTGGGTGACTGCATGTGGGCATAAAATCAGGATACTGCCACTCATATTTATTGTGGGGCTGCCAGTGCCTGCATGAGAAAATTTTTGTTTTTTCGTCCTGAATCAGTGTTTTTGCGTAAGAAGGTATTCTTTCGCCCTTACCCCCACTCCAGTGTACCGACAGTTTATAAAGGTCGCCATGTGCTATAGCATCCCCTGGCAATAAGATTTCCCAATCGCCTTCCCTGTTGAGCCTTCTCATCGCATACTCCTGTTTTTCTTCCCAGTTGTTGAAGCTTCCAATCAGATAAATAGATGTTGCGTTAGGAGCCCATTCCCTGAAAACAAGTGAATTATTATCTGTATGCATGCCATAATAATGATGGCCCGAGGCAAAGGATGCAAGACTTTTCCCTTCAGTAATTTTTTTGAGTTTTTGCTCATATGCACGATGCCTGTCCCTGAGCACTCCATAATAAGGCTCAAGCCATGGGTCATTGAGAAAATATTCAACTTTATTCATATTCAGGCGGTTTATTTCTTATTCCATACGAAATCACCATTTCCCACTGACCAGTCATTACCGAAGAAACCGGCACATTCAACTGCCTTATATTCTTCGCCTGATTCCGGCATCCTGAATACAGTAAGGTCTGGGAAAGAAGATCCCGCAATGAAATACTGGTTAGGATAAGCTGCCCTCATGCCTTTCAGCCCTGTTCCTGCTATCACACCTACAGAATTGTTGACTGAACCTTTCAATGGCCGTATGAAATAACATGCTATATCATCGCCGGTAATAGTTTTGTCCCCTATGATCAACTTGTTGTTTTGTACCTGTACGGGGCTTTCTCCGAGGAGTAATTTCCATGCCCGGTTATTATCAGCATTACCATAAATAATAATATTTCTTCCTTTAAAGTTGCCTGCTCGGAACTGCCTGTCTGATATGAGTTCAACTGAACCGTTGCCCCTGTATGAAAATGTTTCTGCATCGAACCTTGCTTTTAAATAATTCCACCTGTTCTCTTCTTTAGTTCCGGTGGTACCATATACGAAAAGCATATTTTCCTTGAAAGCATCTTTGAAACCCCCGTATCTGTGCGGGCCTTTTTGTTCGGCTGCAGGCTTTAAAGAATGTGCCCATTCCTCATTGTCGAACTTTAAAAAATGATATTCATTAGTGTCCGGTGCAGCAATTTTAAGATTCTGGTTATCAATTACAATTGACAGTGGATATTTCAAAGCAGGTATACCTGTTTTTATAGCCATTGTTGAAATATTATCTGTATCTATTGTCAACTGTGATGAGTCATTACTGATCCGGGCTTTAACGCTGCTGATTTCAAAAGGATTAATTTGTTGATGAATGGCTATCCAGTGCGAATAAGCTGACACACCCGGGCTGGCGGTGTAAAACTCCAGTTTTTTCACTGCAGCTATGGAAGGGATACTGTGCAGCTTGAAGAAGTCAAATATAGGAGGCCAGTCCATCGATATGTCTCCGTACCAGTGTGTCCCGCCAGGGTATTCATAATAAGTAAAGTCAGGGTGGAATTCACCAAGGACCTGTCGCATCCGGCGTGCCTGTTCAACACTTACCGTAGGGTCTGAATCACCATGGTATACATATACGCCATGATGCATGTAATTTCGTGCTATTTTTAATGTACGACTTGTGTTCCCGGCCCGGTCGAACATCTGCTTCATATTGCCGTTTTCTTTCATTCCAGGCCCTCCGGAAGCATAGTTAAGCAGATCGGGGTAGCCTGCACAGGGCGCTATGGCTGCAAATTTATCGGGGTATGTTGCCCCCAGGTACCATGTCCCGTGACCACCCATTGAGTGTCCTGTCAGATATGTTTTTTCAGGGCTGGTTTCAAACAGCTTCCTGCCTTCGTTAAGGACCTCCAGTGCATCGAGCCTTCCCCAGTCTTCCCAGGCAAAGCCGAAAGGCCCCCTGTTTGTTGGTGCAACAATATGCCCCCAGTCTTTTGCGTCGTATGTCCATGCCTGGTTTCTTGCCTGAACGCCGGCACCATGAACCGACAGGAAAAGAGCCTGGCCTCCTTCAGCCGGACTGGCAGAAGGAGTGACGCTGTAATACTGTACGCTGCCATCGATATTACTTATAAAAGTACGATCATGATTCAATGCGAAATTTTTACACTTTATCCCGAAAACATTACTATCATATAAGTTATTACCACGGGAAAGTAACTCGATCTTTACTTCCTGTTCACCGGGCTCCAGGCCTTCAGGTACCGGTATCCTGAAGTTCATCCTCCTGGATGTGAGCTTTTCAATACCAGGCAGTTCAGTTGTCATTTGAATATCTTTTACTGTGCATCTTATCTTCAAACCAGTTGTATATTTCTCAATTGCATTTACAATGGTTACCCCGGCCCACTTAAAACCCGGTTCTTCAATTATTAAATCTGGCAGTGTGAGGTCTTTCTTTTTAATAAGTATCCTCGAGCCGGGTTTTTCAAGTGATACTTTTATCCTTGGATAGCGACCATTGGTAAAATAGAGCTGGTTTATGCCTTTTTTTATTAACACAGGATGCACTGAAAAATTAAAATCATAATGATCCCCCTCTCTTGGTTCACCGTTGATAAATACCATTGTGTGGCCACTGGCATTTAAAAGCATTATTTTATCCTCAGGACTTTCATACTCAATATAGAGTGCTCCAAATCTTAGTTTTTCTGAGTTGAAATATCCGTTTTCATCGGCAGTTATTTCTGCCCATACTGCATTTTCACCTTCCGGAGTCTTACCTGAGATCATACCTGGATACGGGCTCTTGAACAGGTCGTTAATAATATCAACTGCCTGTGGATCATTAACGAAATTATTTCTGCCATAAATCACCCCGTTATCTATTACCAGGCCTTCTGTTAACTCTGTGATCGCTGCTTCCTGGGAATAAATATTCCCAATTACAGTGGTAAGCAGGATAAGAAAAAGTAGTCTGATTTTCATGTTATGATAACTAATTATTATACAGCCATATATATAAGAATAATTGCATATTTCAGCTATTTAAAGATAATAATTTCTAAACAGTTCTGTTTATTTAATTTCAGGATATCACCGCCTTTAGTATTTTTGCCTTCGTAAAATTTCTACATTGGAAACTTTTTACGGACATAAGGATTTTAAATCGGACAAACCTGTTGTTACCCTTGGCATGTTCGACGGCGTACACCGCGGACACAGAGCTTTACTCAATTCACTTATAAGCAGGGCAGAAAGCCTTGGCACTGAATCTGTAGTCATGACCCTGGATCCTCATCCACGCATTGTATTATCCGGGAATGACAGCACCCTGCGTTTTCTTACCAGCCTGGAAGAAAAGCGTGGATTGATGGAAGAAGCAGGAATTGACAAACTGGTTGTAATACCTTTTTCATTACAGTTAAGCAGATTGCACGCATGTGATTTTGTTAAGAAATACCTTGTGGATGTTATTGGTGTACAACATCTTATTTTGGGTTTTGATCATCATTTTGGATACAGGGGATATAGTAATGCGGAAACTGTCACTGAATGTGCCGCCAGGTATGGTTTTAGTGTTGACAGACTGGGTCCTTTAAAGGAGGGTAATGAGATAATAAGCTCAACGACAATCAGGGAGTTAATAGCTGACGGGTCACTTGATAAAGCGAACAGCTTGCTTGGATATCCCTATTTATTAAAAGGTAAGGTAGTGGAAGGTAGAAAGATAGGGCGAATGCTGGGATACCCCACAGCCAATATTGAACCCGACTATTCTTATAAGCTGATACCTGCCGACGGGGTTTATGCTGTTGAAGCATCACTGGATTCGGGAAATTTCAAAGCTATGCTTTACATAGGCCCTCGCCCCACCATTGAAAGGAATAGTGGCAAACGCACCATTGAGGTAAACATCTTTGATTTTGATAATGATATATACAGAAAAAATATAACAGTTAAATTTATGTACCGTTTAAGGGGGGACAAAAAGTTCAGCTCCAGGGAACAACTACTCGATCAGATTATCAAAGATAAAGCTGAAGCGATGCGTTTGCTGGGGATATAGTTTTTGCCCGTAAGCCTTATTTTTTGTATCTTTAAATATATTAAAAACTATAAATCATGTCAGTATTAATTGAAACATTACCATATAAAGTAAAGGATATAAACCTTGCTGAATTTGGAAGGAAAGAAATGGAGATAGCTGAAAAGGAGATGCCAGGGCTAATGGCTCTGCGGAAAAAGTATTCAGCACTGAAACCACTTGCCGATGCACGTATTACAGGGTCACTGCATATGACAATACAGACGGCGATATTGATTGAAACCCTTGTCGAACTGGGTGCAGATGTCCGATGGTCGAGTTGCAATATCTTTTCAACCCAGGATCATGCTGCTGCAGCAATAGCAGCACGTGGAATACCAGTATTTGCATGGAAGGGTGAAACACTGGAGGAATACTGGTGGTGTACTGCACAGGCACTCTCCTTCCCTGATGGCAAAGGGCCAAATCAAATCGTTGATGATGGCGGGGATGCAACACTGATGGTACACACGGGTTATTATGCCGAAAAAGATCCGTCAAGACTTGAAATTCAGCCTTCCAGCAGGGAAGAAGGCATTGTTATTGAGACTTTAAAAAGTATTCAAAGCCAGGATCCTGAGAAGTGGCACCGTACAGTTGAAGAACTAAAAGGTATTTCAGAGGAAACAACAACAGGCGTCAACAGGCTATACCAGAAGAAAAAAGAAGGTACATTGCTGGCTCCTGCAATAAATGTGAATGATTCGGTTACTAAATCTAAGTTTGATAACCTTTATGGTTGTCGCGAATCTCTTGCCGATGGCATTAAACGTGCTACAGATGTGATGATAGCGGGCAAGGTTGTGGTTGTTTGTGGATACGGTGATGTTGGAAAAGGATGTGCACAATCGATGAGGTCATACGGGGCAAGGGTTATTGTGACTGAAATAGATCCAATATGTGCATTGCAGGCAGCTATGGAAGGATTTGAAGTAAAAACCGTGGAAGATACTCTGGGTGTGGGGAATATATACGTTACCGCTACCGGTAATACCGATGTCATAACCCTTGATCATATGTCAAAAATGAGAGATCAGGCAATCGTATGCAATATCGGTCATTTTGATAATGAGATACAGGTCGACATGCTTGAATCAGCGCCGGGTGTTGAAAGAATTAATATTAAACCACAGGTTGACGAATTTAAATTCCCCGATGGCCACTCAATATTCATGCTGGCAGAAGGGAGGCTCGTGAACCTGGGTTGCGCTACAGGTCATCCTTCATTTGTGATGAGTAATTCATTCAGCAATCAGGTACTGGCCCAGATTGATCTGTGGAACAATGATTATGAATTGGGTGTATATACATTGCCCAAATACCTTGATGAGGAAGTTGCACGTTTGCACCTTGGACAGCTGGGTGTAAAGTTGACCAAACTTACAGAGAAGCAGGCTAAATACCTTGGCGTAAAAAAAGAAGGCCCCTTTAAGCCTGATCATTACAGGTATTAGAAAAGTTGAGAAGGTTGAGAAGGTTGAGAGTGAGTTGAGAATGAATTTGGCATACTCCCTGCTCCCTGCTCCCTGCCCCCCGCTCCCCGCTATTAGTAGTTGGTTACGTGTACAAACTGACCGTTAAAACTCGTTCTGTACATCTTGAGCGGGTATTTTGAGGGACCGGAAGTCGGGGTACCATAACTGGGTAAGGCATAGGTGCTTTTGCATAAAGGACATTCAGCGAAGATCCCATCTACATTAACGGCAATACTGGTACCATCGAGCACATAATCATGAGGGCAGGTGCGGTCAAGTGCAATGAACTCATCAACCTGAGATCGGTAGATGATAATGCCATTATTATCATATCCTGAGGCTTTATAACCTAAATTATTGGTGCTGCTGTTTACAAGTATATGGTTGCCAACGGCATTAAGATCAAAAAACTCAGGATCATTCAGGTCGATATAAAAATCGACGAGCACATCAGGTATCACATCATTATGCTCCTTGTTGCATGAAATGTGAAAAAGAGATAATATGCATATAAGTAAAAAAATCCTTAACTTTGGTCTTAATCCTGACATACTTAATTATTGTAAATCAAATATACAAACATTAGTTTTAACGTATTAAAACCACTAATATTATAAATAAAAGATTTATGAAAAAGGCCTGCAGGTTGTTATGCGTATTTCTTATCATGCTCGTCGCCGGTGAAACTGTTGCCCAGGCACAAACATCCATATTTGATAAATGGAAAACAAGGCGAGTAGAAAAAAAACTGACCGGTGAAAAACGTAAAGCTCCTAAAGAAAAAAAGATTAAAGAACCAAGAGCGGTTATTAAGGCGAAGAAGGAACAGGAGAAAAGGCAGGACAAGCTCAAGAATAACTATGAGAAAACACTTGAAGAAAATAAGCAGAGGCATTTCAATATACAATCTGAAGAGGTTAAGGAAAGAATGAGGCAGAATGAAAAAGAAATAAAGGCAAGGGAAAAAGAAAGGCGCAAGGAAATACGAAAAGCCGGCAGGAATGCAAGGAAAAAATATAAAAATTGAGATTATGGAAGATTTAGGTGATATACTGTTTTACATAATTGCTGCTGTTATTGCTATTTTCGGTGCAATAGCCAACAAGAAAAGAAAGATGGCACAAAAACAGGTGCCCCGGTCAAATATACCGGATCAGGTAGAAGATACTATTTTTGACAGCATGGAAAGAGAAATTACTTTTCCAAATTCTGAAAAAGAAGAGCGGGCTGCCACACAATATGAAACAATTGACCAGGATTTATTCCAGGCTGCAAATTCCGGGCCCGAAAATTCAGGCATACAACCCTCTGTAGACCAGGTAATAAAAATGGGAGCAGAATATGAGGGACTTTATTCCGAACCCCTGGCAGAGGAATTTGCATCAGAAGGCATTTCTGTTACGGATGTGTCTATTGCACAATCAGGATTGGGGACAGAAAGTGAATCTCCAGTTCGTGGTTATAGCTCATGGGCAAAGAACCTTATCGAAGATTTTGATCTGCCAAAAGCAATAGTCTATTCAGAGATACTCAATAGAAAAGACTTTGTTTAGCAATCAATTATGAGCTTTTTTTAGGCCACAGGGCTAATTATTCGAAAAAATTGTATATTTGCTTTACAAAGAGTTCCGCCAGATACGGGATTCTTTTGTTTTTTAATGTTTAACAGGTAAGAAAATGTCGGCTAAAGTCTATTTGACAGAGGAAGGATTGCAAAAATTGAGAAAGGAACTGGATGAACTGAGAAATGTCCAGAGGCCTGAGATATCAAAACTTATTGCAGATGCCAGGGATAAAGGTGATCTGGCAGAGAATGCTGAATATGCCGCTGCAAAAGAAGCCCAGGGTATGCTCGAACTTAAGATAGCTACCATCGAAGATAAAATAGCAAATTCAAGGCTTATCGATGAATCAAGAATCGATACATCATCTGTGCAGGTTCTTAATAAGGTTAAAATTAAGAATAAGAGTAATGGTGCAGTCATGGAGTACACCCTTGTACCTGAGACCGAGGCAAATCTTAAAGAGGGAAAGCTGGCGGTGAACTCCCCAATAGCAAAAGGATTGCTGGGCAAGAAAGTTGGCGAAGTGGTTGACATTAAAGTGCCTTCGGGAATAATACCATTTGAAATAATAAATATCTCATTATAATTTATTTTGCAGGATGCCAAGCATTTTCACAAAAATCGTAAACGGGGCAATACCCTGCTATAAAATAGCGGAAGATGATAACTTCTTTGCCTTTCTTGATATTAATCCTCTTAAAAAAGGACACACACTCGTTATTCCCAAGAAAGAAGTGGATTATATCTTTGACATTGAAAAAGATATACTGGCAGGAATGATGGTATTTTCTCAAAAAATTGCGCTCGCCATTGAAAAAGTTGTACCCTGTAACAGAATAGGCGTGGTGGTACTCGGGCTGGAAGTACCACATGCACATATTCACCTTATACCTATTGACTCTGAAGCAGATGTCAGGTTTTCCAATCCCAGGGTAAGACTTACCGAGGATGAGTTTAAAGATTTGGCGGCCAGAATAAGCAAAGAAATAGAGTAAGTCTTTACAGGACTGATTCAATATAAAAATATGTCTCGCTGGAATAATATCATTCTGATTGCAGATGATTTTATATCTCTTTTATTCCCCAGGCTATGCCAGGCCTGCGGTGAACCGCTGGTGAGAAATGAAAAGATCATTTGTACAGCCTGCATGGTTGATATCCCCCTAACAAATTACCATAGGGTAAGGGATAACAGGCTTGAAAAGAGTTTTTATGGCCGTTGTTATATTGAAAAGGCAGCTGCATGGGCTTTCTACAGGCAGGGAGGAAAAGCACAGATGCTGGTTCACAGGCTTAAGTACGGAGGGGTGAGGCCAATTGGACATTACCTTGGAAGGTTATACGGTAATATTCTCAGAGAATCTGATTTTAGCGACGGAATTGATTGCATCGTTGCTGTACCTTTGCATACTTCCAAACAACGGAAAAGGGGATTTAACCAGAGTGGTCTGATAGCTGAAGCAATGGCCTCATCTCTTGATATTCCTTTCTATAACAATGCACTCAAAAGGATGGAGGCTACAGATACACAGACCAATAAGCACAGGTACGAAAGATGGAAAAACGTAGAAGGTATCTTCATCGTGAAGCACAAAGGTACCCTTGAGGGGAAGCATGTACTGCTGGTGGATGATGTCATAACCACAGGCTCAACCATAGAGGCCTGTGCCAATGAGTTGCTGAAAATAAAAAATGTCAGGGTATCTGTAGCAGCCATTGCAACTGCTGAAATATGAATGGTTTATTTTACACGGCCCGGGTTCTTCCGTATAAATTCCTTCCATGAATTATAGTTCTTTTCAGAAACGGGTCTGTTACTCTGGTAAAAATGGCACATTGCGGCAGCCAGTCCGTCCGTCGCGTCCAGCAGGGTTTCCCTGTCTTTAAACTTGAGTATATTCATCAACATGGCAGCGACCTGTTCTTTTGAGGCTGCACCAACGCCGGTAATCGACATCTTGATTTTCCTTGGAGCGTATTCAAATATGGGAACAGACCTGTGCAGGGCGGCAGCAATCGATGCGCCCTGGGCCCTTCCGAGCTTGAGCATAGATTGTACATTTTTACCGTAAAAGGGAGCTTCAATAGCCAGCTCGTCTGGCTTGTATTCATCTATTAAACCCAGTGTGCGTTCAAAAATGTGCTTTAGCTTAAGGTAATGGTCTTTGTATTTCTTAAGATCAATAACTCCCAGACTGATAATCTGTGGCTCGTTATTGATTATTCCTATGGCACCGTAGCCGGTAATATTGGTCCCAGGGTCAATCCCCAGT
The DNA here is from genome assembly GCA_016928075.1 of Bacteroidales bacterium. GTDB lineage: Bacteria > Bacteroidota > Bacteroidia > Bacteroidales > VadinHA17 > UBA9300. The sequence continues at coordinate 61,597 of JAFGLJ010000046.1, forward strand.
ATTATCCTGTCGTAATCCATATTATACTTGTTATAGCAAAGATACTGCAAACATTGGTAAATGTTGAATTGTCCCGGAAAAGTATTCTTTTTCGAGGATCCTCGAATCGAAGATTCGGGATTGAAGCGGGGGTTTTGAATATCGAATATTGAACCGAGCCCCGGATTACCCGGGGCGAGCAATATCGAATGACGAATTTAGAAGTGATTGAAGACCAGGGAACCTCACCAACTCATTACTCATCTCTCATAACTCATAGCTCATCTCTCTTTTTGCCTGTTTTCTGATAGGCTATCCCCCCAATAATCAGCACCAACCCAATAAAAGTTGTATAGTATATGTGTTCGCCGAGAAAGATGGATATGAATACCAGTGACAGGAACGGTGCAAGGAAGACAAGATTCGAGATCTTATCAGCTGTCTCTGCCAGTTTCAAAGCTCTGAGCCACAGGTAAAAAGTGAGACCCATTTCGAAAATACCCGTATATACGCCTGCCAGGATTCCCTTTATACTCATATGTCCGAAACCTCCGGTGGCAATCAGATATATTGCTATGTAAATGGATGCTATAAGGAAATTGAGAAGTAATTTATTCGATTCATCCCTTTTATCCTTGAGGTTCAGGATAAAATACAATGCCCAGAACAGAGAACTTCCTGCAGCAAGCAATACCCCAAACCAGTCCGATTTTCCGGGATTCAGAGGTTGTCCCTGAGATGATACCAGGTAAACACCGGCGAATGATATAAACAGGGCAAGGAAGCTCCTTGCCGGAATTTTTTGTTTAAGCATAGGCACTGAAAGGAAAACCAGTACAATTGGCCATATCATGTTGAGTGGTTGTGCAACCTGTGCCGGCAACAGGGTATATGCCTTTAGCAATATAATATAATAGACGAAAGGATTCAGCATGCCCAGCAGGGCTGACATGAGAATATCCTTTAAACCGGCTTTAAAGATGATCTTTAATTTACCCTCAATCATACTGATTAAAGTGAGTATCCCCACTGCCGTGCAGGAAGCGATAAACAATAGCTGACCGGGACTGAGTTCTGTCAGTGCAATCTTGAAAGCTGTGGCTATAGTCGACCAGAATAGAACAGCCAGTGATGCGAGTATATATGATTTGGTTTTGTCAGTCATTGATTCCCGGGGGTTCAGATAGATTTGAACCCCGTGTATTTTACAAGTGCCTCAGGTATCTTTATGCCATCCGGGGTCTGGTTGTTCTCAATGATTGCCGCCATTATACGTGGCAGTGCCAGGGCTGAACCGTTAAGGGTATGCACCAGTTTATTTTGCTTTTCACCCTTTTCGCGGAAACGGCATTTCAGCCTGTTAGACTGGAAAGATTCAAAATTAGAAACAGAGCTTACCTCAAGCCATTGCTGCTGTGCTGCGGAAAAGACCTCGAAATCATAGGTAAGAGCAGAGGTAAATGATAACTCACCCCCACAAAGCCTCATGATACGGTATGGCAGATCAAGTTTGTCAACAAGCCCTTCAACATGATTTAGCATCATATCAAGAGCTTCATATGATTTATCGGGATGTGCAATTACCACTATCTCCACTTTATCGAACTGGTGCAGCCTGTTCAGTCCTCGAACATGCGCGCCCCATGACCCCGCTTCTCTCCTGAAGCAGGGAGTATAGGCAATATTCTTGATTGGTAACCGGTCAGCATCCAATATTACATTACGGTAAATATTTGTGACGGGTACCTCGGCAGTCGGAATAAGGTAATAATTATCAATGGGCACATGGTACATCATTCCTTCCTTGTCGGGCAGCTGTCCGGTAGCGAAGCTGGAATCTTCATTTACAATCACTGGTGGAAGTACTTCACTGAAGCCCGAGGCCTCACCCTCATCGAGAAAGAAGTTAATAAGAGCCCTCTGTAACTTGGCTCCTTTGCCTTTATATACAGGGAAACCTGCACCGGTAAGTTTTGTCCCCAGTTCAAAATCTATTATATCAAATTTCTTCGCAAGCTCCCAGTGAGGCATTGGGTTATTAACCATTTCCGGTAACTTTCCCCCTTCTTTTACTTTTACATTATCCTCTTCGCTTCTTCCTGGTGTTACAAGCTCATTAGGGATATTTGGCACAGCTAAAAGTTCCTGGTTAAGTTTTTTCTCAATACTGGTAAGGGAAATGCTAAGTTTCTTTATCTTTTCTTTTATTTCCCATGTTTTTTTCTTTGCTGCGTCAGCTTCATCCCTGAGCCCCTGGCTGAACAGATGTCCAATCTCTTTTGATATGCTGTTCATTTCAGCCTGAAGACTGTCGGCTTTTTGCTGTGTTTCTCTTCTTTTATTGTCCAGTTCAATGATATTGTCAAGAGTTTGCCCGGCATCAAAATTCTTTACTTTAAGCCGTTCAATAATCAGGTCCTTGTTTTCTCTAATAAAATTAAGGGTCAGCATATTTTCATTTTTTTTTGTCATCCTGGGCAAAGCGAAGAATCACGATTTGGATCATTCGCTTTGCCCAGGATGACAGTAACGTTTAAAGATAAAAAAAACTCCTGAAACCACTTTTCATATGAAAAGTATCACAGGAGTTGTACATTATGATTAATTCTGCTAGTTTTCCAGGGGCTTCACCGATACGTAAGATCTATTGTCCCTTTTCTTTCTGAACTCAACCACTCCGTCGATGAGGGCAAATAGTGTATGATCTTTGCCAACTCCAACATTTTCACCGGGATTATGTTTTGTTCCTCTCTGGCGTACTATGATATTACCTGCTTTTGCCAGCTGGCCACCATATAATTTCACCCCAAGCCTTTTGCTTTCGGATTCGCGACCATTCCTTGAACTACCTGCTCCTTTCTTATGTGCCATGATCTAGTAATTTTATTCTATTCTTTCCTGTTATTTTTTGTCTGTTTTTTTATCGGCATCACCTTTTGAAGTAGTTTTTGCCTTTGCCGTACCTGTTTTTTTTGCAGCTGTTGATTTTTTAGCTGTTGTAATTTTTTTTGCAGCAGCACTTTTCTCTTCGGCTGTTTTTTCTGTAGCTGCCCTGCTGGTACCTGCAGGTTTCCTGGCTGTTGTTGTTTTTTTAGCTTCAGGTTTCTTTTCTGCTGGGATTTTGGTTTCAGCAGTTTTCTTAGCCCCTGTTGCTTTTTTGGTTTCTGTTGCTTTTTTGACAGTTGTGGATTTGGCAGGAGCTGTTTTTTTGGTTGCTGTTTCTATGGTTGCCGTTTCTTTGGAAGCAGCTTTAGAGGCAGGTTTTTCAGCCGTAGCAGCTGAAGGTTTTACTGTTTCTTCAGGTTTTTCTTCCCTGGTGCTTTCGGCTTTTGCAGGTTTCTTAACATACCCCTTCTCGTTGATGGATATTATCTCAACCTGGCTATATTGCTGCCTGTGCCCTTTTTTTACTTTATATCCCTTCCTTCTCTTCTTTTTGAAAACAACCACTTTATCACCCTTTACGTGTTCAAGAACTTTTCCCTCAATATAAGCTCCATTAACATGTGGTTCTCCCACAAGCACCTTGCCATCGTTTTCAATAAGTAAGACCTTATCGAAATCCACATTAGTTCCTTCTTCTTCTTCGAGCCTGTGAACAAAAATTCTTTTCCCCTTTTCAACTTTAAACTGCTGACCTGCAATTTCTACAATAGCGTACATCTTTTAGTTTTTTATATTACTCCGTGAGGCGGGCTGAATGCCACTTTCCCGAAGCCCCGGCGGATTATTCTGAAATTCGGACTGCAAAGATATAAAAAAAGAATAAAATTCAAATGGATAATAGTAAAAGACAAAAGATAAAAGGTATAAGTAAAAAGGTAAAAGTAAAAAGGTAAAAGTCGTAGCGAAGCGAAGAACCCGGCTGAACGAAGTGAATGCCGGGGGAAAAAGAGGGCCGAGCGTTTATAATTTGCCCGGTGGGCAAATTTAGCGAGGAGCCAGATAGAGGGGAGGTATTGAAGGCAAAAGTAGAAAGTCGAATGGAAGCGAAGACCCCGGCTGAACATAGTGAACGCCGGGGTAAAGAGGAAATAGTACTAAAGGGAAAGTCTGAGGCTGAGATTAAGTATTAGGAAAAAAGGTTAAGCAGAAAACCAAAAACGAGCAACGAGCAACGAGCAACGAGCAACCATTTTTTCACTCCCTGCTGGCATTGCAAAATAATATCTTTATATTTGTATAGAGGCTATGATACAGGGATTAAAGTGGAGATATGAAGAAAATCAAACTTAGTGTACTGGGGATATCATACAGTCAGACACAATCTGGTGCCTATGCCCTGGTATTATCTGAAGATAATGGAGACAGGCGACTGCCCATAATAATAGGAGGTTTTGAGGCCCAGGCAATAGTTATCAAACTTGAGAACCTTAACCCACCGCGCCCTCTTACTCATGATCTTTTCAGAAACTTCAGTAAATTAATGAAGGCTGATCTTGAAGAAGTCTTTATACACAAACTTGAAGAAGGGGTATTCTATTCCCAGCTTATCATTAAAAAGGACGGAAAAGAAATAATAATGGACTCCAGGACATCAGATGCAGTTGCTCTTGCACTCAGATTCAATTGCCCGATATATATTGCTGAAGAAATAATGGATAAGGCTGGTATTGTTATAAAGGACAATGAATATGAAAATGTGGAATCAGCGGAAAGTAAGCAGCCCAGGTCAAGGAAACCCTCGCCACCCGAATTATCAGAATTGAGTATCAGTGAGCTTAAGGCTAAACTTGATGAAGCAGTGAAGGCAGAGGATTATGAACGGGCAGCATTCATTAAAGATGAGATAGATAGACGAGAGAGGAAAGGCAAGGAATAGTTATTTACCATTCAAACTTTGTTGAAAATTAATAAGCCACTGATCGTGTTAAATTATACGATAAGGGTTAATATTGTTTGTAATTTTATAGCATACTTTTTATCACTGACATGAAAAAACCTCATGTAATTATATTCCTGCTGGTCATATCCTTTTCTTTCAGTTCAGCCCTGTCGTTTTCATATCCGCCTCAACAGGATTCAGTTCAGGTTGCCCGGGAATCTGACAGTGGTAAGATAATCTCATTACCCCAGGGTTCCGAGAGCCAGGGTATAATACAGGAAGGCAATGTTATAGACCCCTCTATGAGCGGGGGATTCAGCCTGGTTACATTATTAAGGGGCTTGCTGGGTATGATAGTGTTGATACTTATTGCCTGGGTCTTCAGTACTAACCGCAGGGCTATAGTGTGGCGAACGGTTATCATAGGTCTTGCCATACAGATTATACTTGCTGTAAGCATACTGTATATCCCGTTCGTAAGAATATCATTTGAATTTGTTGGTAAAATATTTGTGAAAATTCTGGATTTCACCAAGGAAGGAAGTAATTTCCTCTTTGGTTCCTTAATGGATGAAGAAAAGCTGGGTTCAATATTTGCTTTCCAGATACTGCCGACTATTATATTTTTTTCTGCCCTTATGTCACTGCTTTTTTACCTGGGGATTGTCCAGAAGATAGTATATGGCCTTGCCTGGCTGATGACAAAGTCTATGCATCTGAGTGGCGCGGAGAGCTTATCTGTGGCAGGTAATATCTTTGTGGGTCAGACCGAGTCACCTTTACTGGTTAAGGAGTACCTGCCTCGCATGAATCCATCTGAGATAATGCTTGTTATGACAGGAGGTATGGCCACACTTGCAGGCGGGGTGCTCGCGGCATATATAGGTTTTCTGGGTGGCGGTGATCCCGTTCAGCGATTGATTTTTGCAAAGCATCTCCTTGCAGCATCTGTTATGGCTGCACCCGGGGCAGTGGTAATATCGAAAATACTTGTTCCGCAGACCGATGATATAATAAAGGACATAGAGATAACAAAGGATAAGGTTGGCAATAATATCCTTGATGCTATTTCAAACGGAACAACTCAGGGACTTAAACTGGCTGCCAATGTGGCTGCCATGTTGCTGTCATTCATAGCTTTTATTGCATTCCTGAATTATATATTCCTTAAAATCGGGCAGTGGACCAATCTTAATGAACTTATATGTGCAGCCACCAATGGTAACTATAATGAACTTTCATTGCAGTTTGTCCTCGGGTACATTTTTGCACCTGTGATGTGGCTTATAGGTGTTGGGGGAGAAGATATTACATTAATGGGCCGTCTGCTTGGAGAAAAGATTATTATGACTGAGTTTGTGGGCTATATAAGCCTCGCCGATCTTAAAACAGCCGGGGAATTTGTGAATAATAAATCAATCATAATGGCTACATATATGCTTGCAGGATTCGCGAACTTTGCATCAATCGGGATACAGATAGGTGGCATAGGCTCACTGGCACCAAATCAAAGAGTATTACTCGCAAAGTTTGGTATCCGTGCCCTGCTGGCAGGTACACTGGCATCACTTATGTCGGCAACAATAATAGGGATGATACTTGGTTAAAATTAAAATAAATGAAAATGCGTAATACAATTATAATAATTAGCCTTCTGCAATTGAGCTTAATGGCAGGAGCCCAGGAAAGCAGGTTAGAATCACCCGACAGGAAGATTGAACTCATAGCAACATATGATACACAGTTGCGCTGGGAATTGAAAATGGGAGACAGGCAGATTATACTTCCTTCAGGAATCAGCATGGAACTTACAGACCAGGAATTCCCCGCGGAGAAAGATAAAATTAGGAAAATTGAAACACTGATCATAGACGAAATTGTGAAACCTGTAATACCACACAAAGATTCTGAGATTCGTAATATCTGTAACGAGATGACAATAAATTTCAGATCTGGTTTCGCAGTTGTCTTCAGGGTTTATAATGACGGTGTTGCCTACAGGTTCAAAACAGATATCAAAGGAAACGTTATTGTAATGGATGAGCGGGCCGAGATAAATTTTCCTGGAGGAACAACAGCCTGGTATCCCCTTGAGGAATCATTCATGTCACATAATGAAAGGACTTATATCCCAACCTCTCTTGATACGATTAATGAAAAACACCTGGCAAGTCTTCCGGTTCTTTTTAAAAGCAATGGTGTAAATATTCTTGCAACAGAATCAGCTCTGGAAGATTATCCGGGGATGTGGCTCATGGGCAATGGCAGCAATGCATTAAAGGGAGTATACCCGTATTACCCGGATGAAGAGAGGTTATTTGGAGATCGTAATGTTAGGGTTATGTCACGAAGGGATTTTCTGGCTGAAACAAAAGGTGAACGATCATTCCCATGGAGGGTTTTTATAATCTCTGACACCGATGCCGGATTGATCGAGAGTAATATGACTTACCTCCTGGCTGATGAGTGCAGGATGGATGATACCGGCTGGATAAAACCGGGCAAGGTGGCATGGGACTGGTGGAATAATCTTAATCTTTATGGCGTTGATTTCAGGGCCGGTATCAATACGAAAACCTATGAGCATTATATTGATTTTGCTGCGGAATATGGTATTGAATATGTTATTCTTGATGAGGGATGGTACAGGTTTGGCAATGTACTGGATGTGAATCCTGATATTGATATTAATTACCTTTGTAATTATGCCGAAAGCAAAGGAGTGGGAATTATTTTATGGGTGGTATGGAACACTCTTGATGATAAGCTTCATGAAGCCCTGCCACAATACGCTTCATGGGGTGTTAAAGGCATAAAAGTCGATTTTATGCAACGCGATGACCAGAAAGTGGTTAATTACTACTGGAACATCGCTGAAAAAGCTGCCGCATATAAACTGATGGTCGATTTCCATGGAGCATATAAACCCGCAGGCCTCAGGCGTACATGGCCAAATGTTCTTACCAGGGAAGGAGTAAAGGGACTTGAAAACACCAAGTGGAGCTATGATATCACTCCCGATCATGACCTGACTATTCCCTTTATCAGGATGGTAGCAGGCCCGATGGATTATACACCGGGAGCAATGATTAATTTTGACAGCATCAATTTCAGACCTTCCTGGAACAGGCCTGCCAGTATGGGAACAAGGGTCCACCAGATGTCAATGTACGTCATATATGAAAGCCCCCTTCAGATGCTCGCCGATAGCCCTTCAAACTACAGGAAAGAAGGGGAGTGCACAGCTTTTATCGCCTGCGTACCTGTCACCTGGGATGAGACGAGAGTGCTTCAGGCAAAGGTTGGAGATTATCTGGTAATGGTGAGGCGCAGTGGAGAAGAGTGGTTCATTGGTGCAATGACTGACTGGAAGGCAAGGGATTTTAATATAGATCTTTCATTTCTTGGTGAAGGAGAATATAATGCAATTATTTTCAGTGATGGGGTAAATGCAGACAGGTTTACTCAGGACTATAAGAAAACCGAAATAACGGTCTCAAAAGAAGATACGCTTAAAATCAATATGGCTCCAGGAGGAGGCTATGCGGCGCGAATAACTAAAAAATGATATTATGAAACAATATCTGGATCTGCTTGATCATGTAATGAAGAACGGAGTGAAGAAAACTGATCGCACAGGAACAGGTACGATAAGCGTGTTCGGTTACCAGATGAGATTTGACCTGGGAAAGGGTTTCCCGGCGCTGACAACTAAAAAACTGCACCTTAAATCGATTATACATGAGCTATTATGGTTTCTTAAAGGTGACACCAATGTAAAATACCTCCAGGAGAAAGGTGTGGGGATATGGAATGCCTGGGCTGACGAGAATGGAGACCTTGGTCCAATATACGGGCATCAGTGGCGTTCATGGCCTGCCACTGGCGGGAGTAAAATAGACCAGATAAGTCAGATTATAGGATCTATAAAATCAAATCCTGATTCCAGGCGTCATATCGTAAGTGCATGGAATGTCGGCGAGTTAAAAAATATGGCTTTGCCGCCCTGCCACATATTATTCCAGTTCTACGTGGCAAATGGTAAACTCTCATGCCAGCTGTATCAGCGCAGCGCGGATATTTTCCTTGGGGTGCCTTTTAATATTGCATCCTATGCATTACTCCTTATGATGATTGCGCAGGTTACAGATCTGAAGCCGGGGGAATTTGTTCATACTTTCGGTGATGCCCATATTTACCTCAACCATATTGAGCAGGTGAAAGAGCAGTTATCACGTAAACCCTATGAGCTGCCGGAAATGAAAATAAACAGGAATAAGAAGAATATTTTTGATTTCGAATACGAGGATTTTGAATTGTTGAATTATAATGCGCACCCTCATATTAAGGGTGAGATTGCAGTATAGAAATTAACTGGTTATTATGATATCCATTATTGTAGCTGTTGCATCAAATAATGCCATAGGTATGAATAATCAACTGTTATGGCATATTCCCGATGATATGAAAAGATTTAAGAAACTTACCCTCGGTCATTGCCTGATAATGGGGAAGAACACATGGTATTCATTACCCCGCAGACCACTGCCAGGACGTACAAACATCGTTCTAACCGATGACCCATGTGAATGCCTGGATGATTGTATTACAGCGTATTCTGTTGAAGATGCCCTTGACAAATGTCAAAAAGGCAGGGAAATATTCATAATAGGAGGGGGATCAGTCTACAGTCAGTTTCTTGACAGGGCCGACCGCCTTTACCTTACTCATGTTCATAAGGATTTTGATGCTGACACATTCTTCCCGGAGATTGACCCCGAAGTATGGCATGTAATAGACAGGCAGGATAATAACAGGACCGATGACCTGGAGTTTTCATGGTCTTATGTTACTTACCAGAGAAAGAAATGAATCCTTTCGTAAGTTTTTTCGTTTAGAGATTAAACCCTGATGGGGATTTAGAATCTATATAGATGAAAATCGATATTAAACGAAAAAAAAATAATCATGAAAATTCTGAAATTTTTCTTTTCAATCGCTTTATTCAGTATTGCAATGGTGGCATGCGAGAAAAGCTCCAATCCACTCAATACTGATGATATTAACCTGGCCGATGATGATGCGGTTACAGAAGCTATGTTCGACGACATCTTCAGTACTGCTGACAATGCAGTACAGATAGTCGAAACTTTTATGACCAAAAATCCTGGAGTGAAAGGTAACGTGATAGTAGTTGCTGACTCATGCCCGACAGTGACAGTCGAGTTAATAGATGAAGGTCACAGGATTGTTACCATTGATTTTGGAGATGGTTGCACCGGATTATGGGACCAGACACGTGCCGGTAAAATAATAATTACGGTTAATGGTTACCGTAAAGTCGAAGGTTCAACCCGTACCGTTACTTTCGAAGATTATTATTTTAATGGTATAAAGGTAGAGGGGACGAAAGTTACCGAAAACATTGGTGAGAACGATTATGGCAATGTGGTATTCAGTGCCACACTGACCAATGGTATGCTTACATTTCCCGATGAAGTTGTCGTAACCCGGGAATTTTACCGGGAAAGAGAATGGGTGGCAGGATATGACACCTGGAACATCTGGGATGACGAATGCCTTGTAACGGGTTATGCATCCGGAACCACCTATAAAGGTGTTGCATATGAGAATACAATAAAAAGTGCACTTCACTGGAAAAGGGTATGCCGTTTCTTTGTCAGCGGGATAATCGAGATAAACAGGGAAGGCACAGAACCCTTCGAGCTGGATTATGGAGATGGTGAATGCGATGCAAAAGCTGTCCTGAGAAGAGGTGATGAAGAAAAAGAAATCACCCTCAGGTTCAGACACAGAAAAATACGCTAACTATCATACTGACCGCTGTGTCCACCGAAGTAGAGACGTTGCATGCAACGTCTCTACAATTATGCAGGTTCAGGTTTGACAACAAATGGTATAAGCAAGGTCCATAAAACCAGCAAGACCGATCCGATAACGGCCTCATATATGCCGTAATATACAAAGGGGCCACCCATGGAGTATACCCATACTAGGAACGACAGTGAGGTGAAGATTATCTGCAAGGGGCCCTTTACAGCCATGAAGGTAATAAGATAAAAAGGCACCATGATAAGCAGTATTGCGGTTACTATTGTCAGCAGAATCTTGCTGTGTACATAACCCTCCGGTATAAAACCTATGATAACAAGGTAGGCAGCGACTATCTCGCTGGGGATGAGTTTCAGGAGACGCGACTGGTAATTATTCTCCTGCTTGATTTGTCTGGCCATGGCAATTGATTATTAGATTATTAAAATTTATCAGAACAGGTGCATGCAATTTACTAAAACAAAATTTTTTATACAAGCTGCATAAGGAGGTTGAATAGGGTTGAATAGGGTTGAGTAGGGTTGAGTTTTGAGCTGCCAAACTCAACCGGACTGCCGGAAGGCAGTCAGCTAAACACTACTCAACAGGGCGAAGCCCGCTCAACATATTTTTATTCCAATGTTAAAATATCCCGTACAGGCTATGATCTGAGGTGTTACAGTACAGGATGGAATACAGATAAAAATTCAGCCTGTTGGTGTCGATACGCCTCTGAAGGTGAAGCACCGGGGTGTCAGGCTTTATATCAAGGATGCGGCAGATATCGGGGTCCGGAGCGTTGATGGCCTTGATATACTGCTCTCCTCCCTTAACCTCTATCCTGTATGCCGATCTGAGGATATTGAAAAGGGATTTATTGTCGAGGTTCCGTGCAGAGAACCTGGGTAAATTAATATTGGGGATATATGATATGTCATAAATAACAGGCTTGCCATTTACCAGTCTGAGCCTTGAGAAATGCATGCAACCAACTTCCTTCTCGTGATCGCTCAGACTGAAAGGAAAACTATCAGGCCATGATGTTAAGCTGGGTTTGATGATAGTCCTTGTCTCAAGATTCTCCTTTCCAATAGCGGTTGTAGTTCCCGAAATCGATAAAATACCAATGCCTTTTGGCAGTTTATGAACCACACTTCCCAGCCCCTGGTGTCTCTTGATAAAGCCCTCGTTACTGAGCAGGTCAAGTGCCTTCCTTACCGTGGGCCTCGTGAGGTTATGAAGCTTACAGAGTTCATTTTCCGACGGAAGAAGGTCGTTTTCCCTGTACAGTCCATCAACTATATGCCTGCGCAATGTTTCATACAATTGCCTGTACTGCGGTATTTTCCCGGGGCTCATTTCGGTAATGTTTAATGCAAACATAAGAACAAAATCTTACAGCTCAAAGAAAATTCCAGAAAAATACGTAACAACATGTAAATATTAGTTTTTTAATAAATTAATTGATGAAATGAATGTAAATCTGACTATATATCAGAATAACAATATATTAACTGATATTAAATATATTTTAAATATTGCTGGTTAAATTGATAAATCATGATTATATTTGTACTTGTAATTACAAGTTGGAAATATGGCCACACAAATTAAAATGCCCAGACAGGGACAGTCGGTCGAGTATTGCATAATAACAAAACTGTATGTGGAAGAAGGCAGCGAAGTAAAAGAGGGGGACCTGCTGTTTGCATATGAAACAGATAAAGCTTCCTTTGAATACGAGTCGGAGCAGGATGGAACACTGCTTAAGTGGCTTTTCAGTGAGGGGGATGAGGTGCCTGTGCTGGAGACGGTTTGTATTATAGGTGAGCTTGCTGATGATGAGCGTGGATTTGAAATCCACGCCGGCGAAAAGCACGGATCTCCGGATCCGCTCCAGAGGGGTGACATCCCCCTGTCCCGACACAAGGTCGGGACTTCCCCCTTGAAAGGGGGATCACATCCCCCGGGCCCTTCGGGCCCTTCCCCCTTCAAAGGGGGATCGGGGATATCTCCTAGAGCCAGAAAGATGGCTGAGGAAATGGGGATTGACATTTCAATGATAAAAGGATCAGGCCCGGGTGGCAGAATAATTGTCCGCGACCTGGAAGGCGCAGAAATAACTGAAAAGGCTGTAACCACCACGGATGATTCAATGGAATATAGTGATGAACCACTGACAAACATACGTAAAATCATTGCCAGATCTATGTATCAATCCCTTCAGAATTCCGCACAGCTTACCCATCACCTGGGAGCAGACGCGAGGAAATTGCTGGAAGCAAGGGAAAAAATCAAGGAAGCTAAAGGACAGCAGGACTTTGTGAATATCACAATCAATGATCTTGTATGTTTTGCTGTGATAAAAGCCCTGGCAGATCATCCAAGGATTAATTCACAATTGCATGGTGAAACCATGAGGCTGTTCAGGCATGTCAACCTGGGAATTGCTGTGGATACAGATCGCGGACTGATGGTCCCGGTGATAAAGAGTGCCGACAGCTTGAGCATAGAGGAATTTTCAAAGAGGACTGCAGACCTGTCAGAGCAGTGCCGTTCGGGAGCAGTGGATCCTGATATAATCAGGCCTGAAGCAGGATCATTCACCGTTTCCAACCTTGGTAATTACGGGGTGGAAATGTTTACCCCGGTAATAAACCTGCCACAGACTGCAATCCTGGGTGTTAATGCCATAGTACCGCGCCCGGCAGACCTGGGTGGTGGTGTCTATGGTTTCATCCCTTATATAGGCCTTAGCCTGACATATGATCACCGCGCTCTTGACGGTGCAGAGGCAACACGTTTCCTAAAACAGGTTGCCGAGGAAATTAAGAACATTGAAATAAAATAACCGTTTATGCCAAAGAACCAGTTTATTGATCCGGATAAGATCAGAAGAAAAGGGGAGATTATTTTTCAACCATTACCGGTAAACCAGTACGATAAATCACTGAGTGAGGAGCGCAAAAATTTCAGTGATGATGCACTTGTTGGTATATACCGGGATATGATGCTGATAAGAGAATTTGAAAGTATGCTGAACCTGATTAAAACAACCGGTGAATACAGGGGTATAGCTTATAACCACCCCGGTCCGGCTCACCTTTCAATAGGACAGGAAGCGGCTGCGGTTGGCATGGCTTATAACCTGGATGCTGACGATTATATTTTTGGCTCGCACAGGAGTCACGGCGAAATACTGGCAAAGGGATTGTCTGCTATTCACAGGAGCGATGATAAATCCCTGGAAGCAATTATGAGGTCTTACTTTAACGGCTCCATTTATGATGTCGTAGCCAAAAATCATGAAGGTTCAATTAAAGGGCTGGCAACAAAGTTCCTGTTGTATGGTACCCTGGCAGAAATATTTGCACGTGTAACAGGATTCAATAAGGGACTTGGGGGCAGTATGCATGCTTTTTTCACTCCTTTTGGCGTTTATCCTAATAATGCAATAGTTGGTGGCAGCGGGGATATTTCAGTCGGGGCTGCACTGTACAAAAAGGTAAACCGTAAGAAAGGAATAGTTGTAGCTAATATAGGCGACGCTTCCATGGCTTGCGGACCGGTATGGGAAGGTATTTCATTTGCCACTATGGACCAGTTTGTTGAGTTATGGGAAGGAGATATGAAAGGTGGCCTGCCACTTATCATTAATATTATGAATAACCATTACGGTATGGGTGGCCAGACTTCAGGCGAAACGATGGGATATGGGATTGCCGCGCGCATAGGTGCAGGAGTAAACAGGGACCAGATGCATGCAGAAAGGATTGATGGCATGAATCCCCTTGCCGTTATTGATGCGTTTAATCGTAAAATCAAAATTCTTGAGAAGAAAAGGGGACCTGTACTGCTCGACACGGTAACCTATCGCTACAGCGGCCACTCACCCTCGGATGCTTCATCCTATCGTTCAAAGGAAGAGATGGAAGCATGGCAGAAACATGATTGTATATATAATTATCGCAGAGACCTTATTGATAATAAGATTACAGACGAAGATTCCCTGAGGTTAATCGATGCTGAGGTGAACGACCTGGTGTTTGAAACGTTCAAATTGGCAACTGATGATAAGATATCCCCAAGAATGGATGCTGATAAAGATCCTGATATTATTGGAAAGGTGATGTTCTCAGACATATCAGTTGATGCCATGGAAATTGGAGACCCTGAAGTGTTGATCCCGCTTAAAGATAATCCAAGGGTACAGCAGATAGCCAGGAAGGAAAGGTATGCCTTCGATAAAGAAGGTAAACCTTATTCAAAAATGAAACAGTATCAGCTCAGGGATGGTATTTTTGAGGCAGTGATTGACAGGTTTTATAAGGATCCGACACTTGTTGCTTTCGGTGAAGAGAATCGCGATTGGGGCGGTGCCTTTGCCGTTTACAGGGGTCTCACTGAAGCACTTCCATATCACAGGCTCTTTAATTCCCCTATTTCTGAAGGAGCTATAGTGGGAGTGGCAGTGGGATATGCCATGTCTGGAGGGAGGGTAATACCGGAAATAATGTATTGTGATTTCCTTGGCCGGTCAGGGGACGAGGTCTTCAACCAGCTACCCAAGTGGCAGGCAATGAGCGGTAATGTATTAAAGATGCCGGTGGTACTCAGGGTATCTGTGGGTTCCAAGTATGGAGCCCAGCATTCACAGGACTGGACATCAATAGTTGCCCATATACCAGGTCTTAAAGTTTTATTCCCGGCAACCCCATACGATGCAAAAGGCCTGATGAATGCAGCATTGCAGGGTACCGACCCCGTGGTCTTTTTTGAGAGCCAGAGAATATATGATACAGGCGAACAATTCCATAAAGGAGGAGTGCCTCAGGGATACTATGAGATTCCGATCGGAGAACCCGATATTAAAAGGTCAGGCTCCGATATCACTGTTCTGAGCATAGGGGCAACACTCTACCGGGTGGTTGAAGCTGCTGATATCTTGCAGGAAAGATATAATATAAGCACTGAAATTATAGACGCCCGCTCACTGGTTCCCTTTAATTATGAACCTGTGCTTGAATCTGTCAGGAAAACGGGAAGGATCATGATTACAGGAGATGCCTCGGAACGGGGATCATTCATGAATGATATGGCCAGGAATATAACCGAAATGGCATTTGACTATCTCGATGCACCTGCTGTTGTCGTAGGATCAAGAAACTGGATAACCCCGGCTTATGAGCTTGAAGATTACTTTTTCCCTCAGCCTGACTGGATAATCGATGCAATACATACGAGTATTTTACCACTGGAAGGGCATACTGTAAAGAATGACTTTTCAAATAAGACAAAGATTGAAAGGGCAAAAAGAGGAATATGAAACTATGGAATGAAATATCAGGGAAACTGAGAAAAGCACAACAGGAAAATGTGGAGAAACCTGAATACCTGAAGGTGAATGCACATATACATACACCCTATTCATTCAGTTCATTTGATTCCATCGACAGTATAATTGAAGCAGCCAGGAAAGAAAATATCTCAGTGCTTGGCATAAACGATTTCAATACAGTGGACGGCTTCGATGAGTGGGCTGAAAAGTGCTATAATGCAGGAATATTTCCCCTGTTTAATATCGAAATGATAGGGCTTGGCCGCATTGATATGGAAGCCGGTCGCAGGGTAAATGATCCAAATAATCCGGGTCGTACTTACATAAGCGGTAAAGCCCTGGCTTACCCCCTGAATATTTCAAACGAGGGGCTGAAAATATTGAAACATGTTAAAGACCTGTCTAATGAACATGTTCATAAAATGACCCTTAAAGTGAATGGTATACTTGGGGGTATCAATAGCAAATTGGTTATAGACTTTGATAAAATGATTGATGATCAAACAAGGGGTATGGCCAGGGAAAGGCACCTGGCAGGTTTGATCAGAAAGAAAATAGAAGATAATTATATGAGCGCTAAAGATCGTGATGAGGTTTTCTTAACATTACTTGGTAGTGTCTATAGTGATACTGAGCCTGGTGACAATGCGAAACTTGAGAATCTTATCCGGTCTGTACTCCTGAAGTCAGGTGGACCTGCCTTTGTTGAAGAAGATCCGGAAATATTTATTGACCCTGAGGAGATCCGGGATTTGATTCTCGATGCAGGTGGCATTCCTGCCTATCCCTTCCTGGCTGATTTCGAAGATGGCAGGTACACTGATTTTGAAGCTGACAGGGAGAGGGCAGCATCATCACTTATTGAACAGGGATTTTACAGTGTGGAATTTATACCGGCGAGAAATGATTACCATAAATTGCGAGATTATGTAATGTTCTTATATGAAAGGGGATTCATTGTAACATTTGGGACCGAGCATAATTCCCCGGGCATAAAGCCGCTGGAGGTGAAAGCAGGAGGTGGCCGTGAGCTGGACGAAGATCTTTTAAGAATCAACTACGAGGGAGCATGCATAATGGCTGCTCACCAGTATATAACAGCTAATGAAGGATGGGGTTACCTTGATGAAAAAGGAAAGCCTAAAACCGGTGAGAAGCTGAAATTCATCAAGCTGGGTAATGAAATAATTAAAACAGTTTGTACATAATCATAAACAGGAACATGGATAAATATAGTGATCATTTAATACACAAGACAGTGATTATAACAGGTGCTGCCAGGGGCTTTGGTGCAGGTATTGCAGATGAACTGTCTAGCCAGGGAGCTAATATTATAATTGCTGATATTAAAGAAGAGGAAGGAAAAAAGCTGGCCGGTGACCTTAATGCAAGGGCCAGAAGGAACAGGGCTGTTTTCCTTTCCTGTGACGTCTCAGAAGTTGATTCTGTGTCTGCTATGATGGCATCGGCAGTTAAAGAGTTCGGCAGCATAGATGTTCTCATAAGTAATGCCGGCATATTACGTGCCGGAAGTCTGGATGAAATGGATGCCGATACTTTTGAAATGGTTACCAAGGTGAATTACATAGGCTATTACAACTGTGTGAAAGCTGTAATTCCCTATATGAAGAAACAACATGAAAAAAACCCTGGAATTTTTATGGATATCATCCAGATTAATTCAAAATCAGGATTACAGGGGAGTCTGAAAAATTTTGCATATGCAGGCAGTAAATTTGGGGGTGTCGGACTCACACAGTCCTTTGCTCTTGAGCTCATTCAGTATAACATCAAAGTAAATTCAATATGCCCCGGCAATTATTTTGAAGGCCCACTGTGGTCTGACCCGGAAACCGGCTTGTTCAGGCAGTACCTGGATGCAGGTAAAGTTCCCGGTGCGAAAACAATTGAAGATGTCAGGGTGCATTACGAGAAGCAGGTACCCATGGGGCGAGGCTGTCGGGTTAATGATGTGGTTAAGGCAATAAATTATGTAATAGATCAGGAATACGAAACCGGCCAGGCTATACCGGTCACCGGCGGACAGGTAATGTTAAAATAGAATAAATGAAAACAAGGGCAGTAAGATTATACGGGAAGAAGGACCTGCGAATTGAAGAATTTGAACTTCCGCCTATAAAAGATGATGAAATACTGGCAAGGGTGATTACTGACAGCATATGTATGTCATCACATAAAGCAGCCGTGCAGGGGGAGGATCATAAGAGAGTCCCTGATAATGTATCGGAAAACCCGGTTATTATAGGCCACGAGTTTGCCGGTGAACTGGTGGAAACAGGCAGAAAGTGGAAAGATAAATTCAGCCCTGGGGATAAGTTTTCCATACAGCCTGCCATCAATTACGAGGATGGGCCTATGGGTGTCCTGAGTGCACCCGGTTATTCCTATCCTTATATCGGAGGCGATGCAACATATGTTATCATACCACCGGAGGTTATGCAACAGGACTGCCTTTTGAAATACAATGGACCCGGGTATTACCCCGCTTCACTTTCGGAGCCTTTGTCCTGTGTCATAGGGGCTATGCATGCTAACTACCATACAAAACCGGGTTCTTATATACACCAGATGGAGATTGTTGACGGAGGGAAAATGGCTATACTGGCAGGCGCAGGGCCAATGGGCCTAGCAGCGATTAATTATGTTCTTGAACGTAAAGACCGCCGGCCTTCATTGATGGTCGTAACCGACATTGACCAGATGCGGCTGGACAGGGCCGAAGCCCTTTATACACCGGGATATGCAGCAAATAAAGGGATTGAACTAAAATATGTTAATACCGCTAACTTTGACAACCCTGTTAAATATTTGAAACAGGTTTCAGGGGGAAATGGATTCAATGATGTCTTCGTCTTTGCCCCCATATCTCGGGTTATTGAGCAGGGAGATGCCATACTGGCATTTGATGGTTGCCTTAATTTCTTTGCAGGTCCTTCTGATCCGGTATTTAAAGCACCTTTCAACTTCTATAATGCACATTATAATTTCACTCATATAGTTGGAACATCAGGAGGGAACAGTAATGATATGTCAGAAGCCTTGCAAATTATGGAAGAAGGACTCGATCCGGCCGGACTGGTAACGCATGTCGGAGGTCTTAATGCCGTAATAGATACAACACTAAGGTTACCCGAAATACCGGGAGGGAAAAAATTGATTTATACCCACATAGATATGCCTCTTACAGCTATTGAGGATTTTAAGAAACTTGGCAAAAAAAGTAAATTCTTTACTGACCTTGCAGAAATTACGGCAAGGCATAAAGGGCTGTGGTCGGTTGAGGCGGAGGAATATCTGCTGGACAGATGCCTGTAGAAAAGTTGAGCGGGCTTCGCCCTGTTGAGCTTAGTAGCTCACAACTCAACCCCCTCAACTCTCTCAACCCTACTCAACTTTTATTACCTTTATCCCATCATATTATATCACAACTCATGAAATCCTGGAAACTCACCGGTATACGACAGATGGAGATGCAGGAAGTCCCTCATCCGTGTTCCCCGGGGGAAGGTCAGCTGCTGCTTAGAATAGAAACAGTTGGTATCTGTGGCTCTGATATACATTATTATACAACAGGAAGAATAGGGGAACAGATAGTTGAGTATCCTTTTACTGTTGGTCATGAATGTGCGGCTACGGTTATTGAAGGAGGTGAAAAGGCAGAAGGGTTTGAAGCCGGTGACAGGGTAGCTGTCGATCCTGCCATGCCCTGTTACGAATGTGATCAGTGCAGGGCAGGGAGGGAACATACCTGCAGGAACCTGAAATTTCTTGGTTGCCCGGGCCAGGCCGAAGGTTGCCTTTCGGAAATGATCATAATGCCTTCCAGTAGTTGTTTTAAAATACCCGATAAAATGTCATTTGCCGAAGCTGCATTTGCCGAGCCTCTTTCCATAGGATATTATGCAGTGCAATTATCCCGGATCAGGCAGGGAGACAATATTGCGGTTCTGGGTGCGGGCCCCATCGGTGATAGTGTGATAATATCGGCCCGGGAGGCTGGCGCAGGGAATATTTATGTAACTGATAAAATTGATAAACGCCTGGAGATTTCTTCAGCACTGGGTGCGACTGAAGTATATAATGTGGATAAAGAAAATGTGGTGAAAGAGATAACCTCAATACAGCCGGCCATGCTGGATATTGTATATGAATGCTGTGGGCAGCAGGAAGCATTTGACCAGGCAGTTGAATTGCTCAAGCCCGGTGGAAAGCTTATGATTGTTGGAATTCCCGAATTCGAACGCTGGTCATTCAGGGCTGATTATGCACGCAGGAAGGAGATCTCATTGATACATGTAAGAAGGCAGAATGGATGCATGCAACCGGCACTGGATCTTATTAGTGAAGGGAAGGTTGATACAAATATACTTATCACTCACAGTTTACCTTTTGAAAAGACTGATGAAGCCTTTGACCTTTTAGCTGGTTATAAAGATGGAGTACTAAAGGCAATGATTGATTTAAGATACTAGATTGCAGATTTAAGATTTAAGAAGGGATGTTCGTAAATTGTGTATAACTCTGATTGACAAATAGTTAAATCTTTTGTATATTTAAGAAAAACCCCGAAAAAGGCTACACGCGCCAAAAATCGGGGTAAATCTTAAAAATTCCATGAGCAAATTACGAAGAATTTTTGAAACAACCCCCGAGATTACATTTATTTCTCCACAAACTGAGTTTTCACTTTATTGGAATAGTTATCTGGAATCAGAATTAGGACAAATTTA
>JAFGLJ010000047.1 GCA_016928075.1 Bacteroidales bacterium
AGCGTGGGTACTTCCTATGGCAACGAAGTGTCATTCACTTCAGGGCCGCTGACAGATATTGACGCTAACACCTACAATACGGTTATTATTGGCAACCTGGTGTGGATGCAGGAAAACCTTAAGGTCACAAAATTGAATGACGGAACACCTCTCCCCCTTGTGGAGGACAATGACACCTGGTTGCAAACAGATGATCCCGGATATTCATGGTACAATAATGACAAAGACACCTATGGTGATACTTACGGAGCTTTTTATAACTGGTATACGGTTAATACCGGCAATCTGTGTCCCGACGGCTGGCATGTACCATCAGACGATGAATGGACTGCACTGACCAATTATCTGGGTGGTGAGGTAGTTGCAGGTGGTAAGATGAAGGAAGCAGGCACCGAACACTGGGACAGCCCCAATACCGGGGCGACGAATGAGTCAGGATTTACAGCCCTTCTCGGTGGCTACCGCAGTAACGGTGGACAGTTTTACAGTATAGGATGGACAGGTAGCTTGTGGACCTCCACCCTCGTGGATGATGGATGGGATATGTATGTATATATGAGAAGAGTACAAGCCGATCAGAACAGTGTCTTCAAGGGTCAGTCCAATAAAAACTTCGGCTTCTATGTAAGGTGTATCAAGGATCAGTAAAGATAAAGCCCCGTGGCTGAAAATATTGTAATATGCTGTCTTTGTAGAGCTTATATAGAAACTGCTTTTATAGAGATAAGGCTGAAACAAATGTTTTCCAAATAAGTAAATATGCATAAAACGTAATTGAAAATACAGATAAAAAAACTAATTTTATATTTCTTTACACAACCTTAAAATTCTGACACCATGAAAAAGCTATTAGCACTACCCTTAATTGCATTTTTTGCCCTCACACAATTATCAGCCCAGGACCCTGTCTTTGTAAAAGGGGATAAGGTTCTTAACCTCGGTATCGGGCTGGGAACAACATTATATACGGGGAGTTACTATAAACTGCAGGTACCCCCTGTATCTGCTTCACTTGAACTGGGCGTTCTTGATGAAGTGATTGATAAGGGTTCAGTGGGTGTAGGTCCTTATCTGGGATTTGCATCCTATAAATGGGAATACTCCGACTGGGGATGGAAATATACAAATATTATCCTCGGTGCCAGGGGAAACTTTCATTATCCTTTTGTTGAAAAGCTTGATACATATACCGGTCTTTTATTAGGATTCAATATTGTATCCTCCACCAATTTTGGTACACCCGTACCAGGATTTGATTATTCGCCAACTTCAAGCAATATTGCCTGGTCATGGTTCATCGGAGCCAGGTACTATTTCACGGACAATATTGCAGGCATGATTGAGCTTGGATATGGCATTGCATATCTGAATCTTGGTGTCGCTCTTAAATTTTAGCTAACTTTAACACGATAATTATATAAGGAAGTAAATAATAAGCTCCGGCGCTTTATAGCTAATGCAGGAGCATTCCGACAATAAAACCGGGTAACTTTAATAAAAAGGTTACCCGGTTATTCATTTTCGAATCATTCTTTGTTATTTTGGAAGTATTAATAAATTCTTATACCATGAAAAAAACAATACTAATCTTTACCTCACTTTTACTTGTGTCAGGAATAAATGCCCAGACAACTGATAAGAGGCTTAAAGGAATTGAAAATGAACTTGAAAAAGTGCTTGAAACCTTCCATGTCGCGGGATTCGCGGTAGCTGTCGTAGAAAAAGACAAAGTCGTTTATTCCGGAGGTTTTGGCTACAGGGATTATGCAAACAGGATACCGGTTGATGTGAATACACTCTTTGCCATTGGTTCATGCACCAAAGCGTTTACAACATCACTTATAGGGATGCTGGAAAACGAAGATAAATTATCGCTGGATGATAATCCTCTAGAACACATCCCCGGTTTCAGGTTTTCTACCGATGAGATGAACAGTGGCATCAGTATTAAAGATCTTATGAGTCACCGTACAGGTTTACCGCGTCATGATTTTTCATGGTACTTTTTCCCCGGTGAAACAAAAGAAAATCTGCTTAAAAGAGTGGAACATCAGGAACCATTTACCGGTGTCAGGGAACAATGGTATTATAATAATTTCATGTTCCTGGCCCAGGGTGTTATTATTGAAGAGATAACAGGCAAGAGCTGGGAGGATAATGTAAGGGAAAAAATATTTAAACCGCTGGCTATGACTCGCTCAAACCTATCAATAGACGAACTGGAAAAAAGTGAGAACGCTGCTTTTGGTTACCGGCTGAAAGACAGTACCTCAGTTGAAAAAATGGATTACTTCAGGATAGCTAAAATGAGTCCGGCCGGCAGTATAAACAGCAGCGTAAATGAGATGTCAAAATGGCTGATGACATGGATTAACGGGGGGAAATTCAACGGTGAACAAATAATACCCGAGAGTTTTCTCAGGCAGGCAATAAGTTCGCAAATGATCGCTTCAGCAGGATTTCCCGATAAAGAGAGGCCCGACCTGCACCTGCAAAATTATGGGTATGGATGGTTCATAAGCTCCTACAAAGGGCATTACCGTGTTGAACACGGTGGTAATATCGACGGGTTTTCCGCAAGTACATGCTTTTTCCCTTCTGACAGCATAGGTATAGTGGTGCTTGCCAACCAGAATGGTTCTGTGGTGCCGGGATTAGTGCGTAACCTTGTAGCCGACAGGATGCTGAACCTGCGGAAAGATAACTGGATTGCGATACAGAAAAAACAAATTGATGATGCAAGGAAAGCCCAGGAAGAAACCCGTGAATCCTCAGCATCCAGTAAGAAAAAGGGAACCATGCCATCCCATGAACTCAAGGCATATACCGGTAAGTATTCAGATGAGGGTTACGGATCATTTGAACTTAAGCTTGAGGATGATTCAATTTTTGCATTGCTTCCGATTAATAAATTCTGGCTGAGGCATTTTCATTATGATGTATTTGAGCCATTCGAAGTATCGGAAACAGGTATAGATACTACTGAGACCATTTCACTGCGATTCAATTTCACAACCAACAATGCTGGTGATATATCAGGAGTTAATGTAAAGATGGAGCCAATGCTTGAACCCTTATTTTTTAAAAGGGTTCCTGAAACAGTTGAAGCTGATAAGGAAACACTGGAATCCTATACCGGCGAGTATGAGCTGGCAGGCACACTGATAAAAGTATATGTCAAAGGTGAGAATAAACTATTTGTTCTCGTACCCGGCCAGCCTGAATATGAATTACTATTCACAGGCGAACATAAATTCTTGATTAAGGATCTTGAAGGGTACAGTGCTCAATTCATCATAGGGGATAACAATAAAATCAATGAACTGAAATTCATACAGCCAAACGGCGTATTTACTGCTAAGAAAAAATAAAACCGTATTACCTGATAAAGCAGGGAGCCCGGAGCAGGGGGCAGGGAGATTTGAATGATTAATAATGAATGATGATTTAATAAGTGAGTTACTTCTCAAATCTAAAATCATTAATCTTCAACCGAGAATTGCGAGCCCCGAGTCCTCGGGGGCGAGTGATTCGAGCTCGCCGTAAGGCAATCTTAAATCATGCTCTGACTATTCCCTGCTCCCTGCTCCCTGCCCCCTGCTCCCTGCTCAAAGCATTGGAGTTTACTTTTTCACCAGCTCAATCCTGTCGTTGAAGGCACGTCCCATAACTGTGTTATTATCGGCTATGGGATCCTTTTCTCCAAAGCCATTATATACCATTCTCTGGGGGTCAATGCCCTGTTTCACCAGTTCATTGTAAAGTGTTTCTGCTCTTTTCCTTGAAAGTTCAAGATTCTCATCACTCCGACCTATATTGTCTGTATATGCATCAATGCTTATTCCCATTGTAGGTTCACTTTTAAGAGCCCTGGCAATCATCTCAATTATTTCCCTGCAGTCGCTTGTTAATTCACATTCATGGCGTTTGAAATTAAAATACAGGACCGCTTTACCTATTTCATTAAGGTCTTTAAGCAAACTTTCGGCTTCAATATCTGACTTTAATTCACCCCTTTCAACTATGTTCAGTGTATAATAAAAATCTTCGGCGAACAGATCAACGTATATACGCCTGTTATTAGTCTGCAATACCATGTATAGCTGGTGTTCCCCGTCACCATACATACTTGCTTTCAGGCTGTCGCCAATCTCCTGGAATCTGCTAATGATAAGTTTAGGGTTAACAACGTCATCACATTCATAATAATAAAATGAAACCTGTCCTTCAATAACATAATCCTCACCATTAACATCACAGAAACTATATGCCCCGAAATCCTGCTTCTCATGGTCATAGAGAGTAAAGCCTGGTAAGCTGACAAAGATCGGATGATCAATCTTAACCTCATCCTCCTGTGCCCGGGCAGGAAATAAGAACCCAAGCAGCAAAAAAACAAATGGCAGTTTTTTCATGGCAGTGATTTTTAAATTCCCCCCAATAATATACATAAAAAACCACCCCTGTACAAATTTTTTTACCTGCTCATAACAACAGCCACAGAATTTATATGCCCCCCCATTGGTGGATTCATCTTTCGTATCCTTACTGTTGCTTTTTTTACCCCATCCAGGTTTGCATATATTGAATCGAGAATCCGTTTACCAATATTTTCCATAAGATTTGACTTTTTGTCCATCTCCTCCTTAACTATTCTGAATGCTACCTGGTAGTCAACAGTGTCTTTCAGCCTGTCAGTTTTTGATGCTTTTTCAAGATCAGCTTCAAGCGTAAGATCAATAAGGAATTTATTACCCACTATCTGCTCTTCCTTGAAATGACCATGGAAAGCATAAAACTCCATGCTCTCTATTTCTATCTTGGCCATGGTTGAATTTTTTTTGTGTGTCATTCTGGTGTAAAATTATTATTTGAGGGGATTTTTTTAAGAAAATCACTAAAATATTAGGTTTATATTATAAATTACTTTATAATTGCAATATATTTACATTTCTAAATATTTAAAATCTCTAATAACCGATAATTATGGAAAACAATGAAAAAATAATGAGCAGTGAGGAGAGCCTCAAGATCATATCAGATATGATCAACCGGACAAAGACAAATATTCGTGAGGCAAGTTTCCATCTTCTATTCTGGGGCTGGCTAATTGTTGTATGCAGTCTTTCAGAATATTTGCTTTATACTCTTACATCCATGGAAAATCCATGGCTTGCCTGGTTGCTTACCATTCCTGGTGTTTTCGTCTCCTTAATATATGGGTTCGTCAAAGGCAGCAAACAAACAGTTTATACCTATGCTGACAGGTTATACATGTGGTCATGGCTTGGTTTTCTTTTTGCAGCAATAATTTTATTTGTTTTCCTGGGATTTGAGAAAAGGATGTATGCTGTTGGTCCATACATTTTAATGCTGGCAGCTTTCCCGACATTTTTGTCAGGGGTGATTATAAAATTCAGACCTCTTATATTTGGAGGAATTAGTATATGGATTCTTTCACTTGTATGTTTCTTTGCAGGTCCATCAATTGGCCCGCTTGCTGTACCTGCTGCTATGATAACAGGTTACCTGATTCCCGGTTATATGATTAAAAACAACGGATTTAAAAATGACACGGTATAAAGAGCTCGATCCGCTGCTTCATTCCCAGCTGCGACTGGCGGTAATGTCTGTTCTTATGAACAGCGAGTCGGCTGAGTTTACATTTATAAAAGAACAAACCGGGGCAACGGCCGGCAACCTGAGTATACAGATCACAAAGCTGAAGGAAGCCGGATATATTAAAGTCCAGAAAAAATTCAGGGGGAATTACCCCCAGACCCTGTGCAGGATTACTCAGCTGGGCAGGGAGAGATTCGAGGCATATGTGGATAGTTTAAGAGACTACATTAAATAGAGGCGCAAGATCTTGCCCCCGACGGTTGGTAATTATTGTAATCTAACTGCAGAATTTTTCCTCTTAGTCTCAGCCTCAGCCTCAGCCTTCTTTTATTCCAAAATTCATCCTATTTTTATAGCCTAAAAGCAAATTGATAATGGACGAAAAGAAAAACAGGGGGCCGAGTAATATCAACGATTCAGTGACTCCACTGAATTTCATAGAACAGATTATCCAGGAAGACATCCGGGCAGGTAAGAACAATGGCCGTGTGCATACAAGGTTTCCTCCCGAGCCCAACGGATATCTGCATATCGGTCATGCAAAGGCTATTTATCTCGATTTTGGATCTGCTGAAAAATTCGGGGGTAAATGTAACCTGCGGTTTGATGATACCAATCCCATAAAAGAGGAAACTGAATTTGTGGAATCCATAAAAGAAGATATTCACTGGCTGGGTTTTGACTGGGAGGACAGGGAATTTCATGCATCGGATTATTTCGATAAGCTGTATGAATTTGCCATAGACCTTATAAAGAGAGGTCTTGCCTACGTCGATGACCAGAGCTCCGAAGAAATAGCGGCACAGAAAGGGACTCCAACAAAGGCAGGTATTGAAAGCCCTTACAGGAACAGGGATATTGAAGAAAACCTAGATCTTTTCACAAGGATGAACAATGGTGAATTTGATGAAGGCAGCCATGTTCTGAGGGCTAAGATTGACATGGCTTCTCCCAACATGCATATGAGGGATCCGGTGATATATAGAATCATCAAGCGGGAACATCACCGCACAGGCAATAAATGGCAGGTTTATCCTATGTATGACTTCGCTCACGGGCAGTGTGATTATTTTGAAGGCATCACTCATTCGCTCTGCACACTTGAGTTCGAGGTTCACAGGCCTCTGTACGACTGGCTTGTAGACAGGCTTAAAACAGGGGATTACCGTCCCCGACAGATTGAATTCAACAGGCTGAACCTGACCTACACAGTAATGAGCAAAAGAAAATTGCAGGAACTCGTAATGCTCAAGCTGGTCAGCGGCTGGGACGATCCGCGTATGCCAACACTCTCGGGTCTCAGGCGCAGGGGATACACTCCTGAAGCCATAATCAAATTCATAAGGAGCATAGGCTATACCAAGTTTGAGGCTATAAACGATGTCGCCCTGCTCGAGCATGCAGTGCGTGACGACCTTAATTTGAAAGCTCCGAGGGTATTTGTGGTGCTTGACCCTGTGAAACTGGTAATAACCAACTACCCGGAAGACAGGATTGAGGAAATGGAGATAATAAACAACCCTGAGGATGAATCAATGGGCAGTCGGAGTGTTCCCTTCTGCAGTGAATTATATATCGAGAAGGATGATTTCATGGAAAATCCCCCCGGGAAGTATTTTCGTCTTGGCCCCGGCAGGGAAGTAAGGTTAAAAGGAGCTTACATTATTAAATGTACGGGATTCAACAAGAATGAATCGACCGGGGAAATAGAAGAAATATACTGCACCTACGATCCTGAAACGAGAAGCGGTGGTCCTGCAGCCAACAGGAGAGTTAAAGGCACCTTGCACTGGGTATCGGCCAGGCATGCCGAAGATGCCGAGGTAAGGTTGTACGACAGGTTATTTAACCATCATGATCCCGCAGGTCAGAAAAACCACGATTTCAAGGAATTTTTAAATCCTGAATCACTTAAAATATTGAATTTCTGTAAAATAGAACCTTCACTTTCCGAGGCCAAACCTCTCGACAAATTCCAGTTCCAGCGCATTGGATATTTCTGTGTAGACAAGGATTCGATCCCGGGAAGCTTGATTTTTAACCGAACAGTTCCCCTGAGAGATACCTGGGAGAAAGTTGCAAAAAAATAATACATAAGCTTGCGACTGAACTATAAGTATTTTAACTTTGCCATCCCAAAATTGCTTCGTGGTGTAATTGGCAACACGTCTGACTCTGGATCAGAAGAGTCCAGGTTCGAGCCCTGGCGAAGCAACAAAAAGCCCTGTGCAAGCAGGGTTTTTTGTTGTGAGACAGGGCGAGAAGTTTATCCTGAGCCTGCCGAAGGAAGCCCTGGCGAATCCCCGGAGGGGATAAAGAGTAATAGCCGCAGTCCAACCCGCGGTTAATGCATGCCCATCCAAAAATC
>JAFGLJ010000048.1 GCA_016928075.1 Bacteroidales bacterium
ACCCCAAAATCCCCTGGCTATATGATTATAAACTTGATTTTAAATTTAAATAAATGTAATTTAATCTCCTTTTAAAAAATCCTTGAGAATTCGGGGCGAGCTCGCGAGCGGGTTGTGATTGTGGCTGGTGGGAGCGAGCAGTTATGAACCGAGCAGGGCGATCATGCTGAAGGCATACTCGCCCTGTTCGGTTCCATTATTTCAAAAATTAGGTATAAATAGGTATTTACTAATCAGACCTATTACCTATTTTTGTGCTCAAAACAAATTTAAACCCAAATACTGTGGATATTTTTGAAAAGATAAGTGCAAATAAAGGTTCACTGGGACAGTACCAGGAGGCCGGACATGGTTATTTTACCTTTCCCAAGCTTGAAGGAGAGATAGCTCCTAGAATGAAATTCATGGGGCGCGAGGTCCTCACATGGAGTCTTAACAATTACCTTGGACTGGCAAATAATCCTGAAGTGAGAAAAACTGACAGGGAAGCAGCTGAAAAATATGGCCTTGCTTACCCTATGGGCGCCAGGATGATGTCAGGACAGACTGCCATGCATGAAAAATTCGAAGCCATGGCAGCCGAATTCGTTGGAAAGGAAGCTGCCTACCTGCTCAATTACGGTTATATGGGCATGGTTTCAATAATAGATGCCCTGACTGACAGAAGGGACATAATAGTATACGACTCTGAATCTCATGCCTGCATACTGGACGGATTACGTATGCATATGGGCAAAAGATTTGTTTACCCCCACAACGACATCGAAAATTGCGAAAAACAGCTTCAGAGAGCCACCAGGCTGGCAGAAGAGACAGGTGGCGGCATCCTTCTGGTCACAGAAGGTGTTTTTGGAATGGCCGGCGACCTGGGCAAACTTGATAAAATAGTTGCCCTGAAAAAGAAATTTAACTTCAGACTGCTCGTCGACGATGCTCACGGATTCGGAACCATGGGTAAAACCGGGGCCGGAACAGGTGAACATTTTGGTGTCCAGGATCAGGTAGATGTATATTTTGCAACCTTTGCCAAATCGATGGCCGGAATTGGAGGTTTTGTAGCCAGTTCCAGGGAGGTGGTAAATTTCCTTATGTATAATATGAGGTCACAGATCTTCGCCAAATCTCTTCCAATGGCAATGACAGTAGGTGCAATCAAGAGGCTTGAAATGCTTAAATCCATGCCCGAACTGAAAGAAAATCTCTGGAAAATAGTAAGAGGACTTCAGTCAGGCCTGAGAAGTGCAGGTATTGATCTGGGTAAGACTGAATCACCCGTAACCCCTGTATTCCTCAAAGGAGGTATTACTGAAGCATCACAGGTAACATTCGATCTCAGACAGAATTATGGTATTTTCTGCTCTATTGTTATTTACCCTGTGGTTCCTAAAGATGTTATTATGTTACGACTGATACCAACAGCAGTGCATACACTTGAAGATGTGGAATATACAGTAAATGCCTTTAAGGAGATTTCAGAAAAACTCAGGACTAACGCATATCCGAAGGAGGTTCCTGATTTCAGGGCTGCGGCAAGTGTTGACGCTAATTAACACGAATTTTTACTAAGTTACACGAATAAGTTATACATTCCCGGTTAGTTGCTACAGGTAATTAGCCGGGATTCTAATTTACCGTATCAATGATATTGAGAATTATATTAACAATAATTGCCTGGTTACTCCTCGCTGCTCACTATTCAAGGGCAGACAATACCTTATTTATGATATTGTCAGTTCTTATACCTTTTCTGCTTCTCATAAAAAAGCAGATGGGCACTTATATCATTAATGATACTAACATGCGCCGGCTCGCTTGTATGGATACAAACAACCATTGAGTATGCGAAGCAAAGGGCTGTGACAGCCGAAGCATGGACACGGCTGGCAATCATTCTCGGCTCGGTTGCCATATTTACATTCATTACCGGGCTACTTCTCAACTCAAAAAAAATGAAAGCTTTCTACAGGTAGTATAATTATTACAGGCATATTGTTTTTTTAGCATGAGTTCGCATCTTCAAATCGCATAATTTCGCATTTTTTTTCTTTATTTTTACCTCCAGTATGCAGGATAAAAAACTTAAATTACCGTCTTCTGGAATAAGTATTGACAGGAGGAACTTCATCAAATGGACATCACTTGCAACAGGTACATTGCTGGGTCCCGGCGTATTTGTTTCATGTGACAGAAATTCGAGTGATACCGTTGATCCCGGAAGGGAAGAGTGGATTATAAGAACCGCCTGCCCTGCCCATAATTGCGGAGGAAGATGCCTGCTCAAGGTCTATGAGCAAAACGGTATTATTACCCGCATAGAAACTGATGACCGACAGGGAGATGATATTTCTGACCCCCAGCTGAGGGCTTGCATAAGGGGCAGATCATACCGTAAAAGACAGTACCATCCCGACAGGCTGAAATATCCCCTGGTGAGAACTGGTGAAAGAGGTGAAGCAAAATTTAAAAGGATAAGCTGGGACGAAGCCTATGATCTAATGCACTATAAAATATCGGGGGTAATAGAAAAATATGGGAATTCTGCTATCCATGTCCCTTATGGAACAGGCTCCTACACTAACACTAACGGCAGGTGGCCGGCAGCCAGGCTCATGAACCTGCTTGGAGGCAGCCTTGGCTTTTATAATAGCTACAGCTGGGCCTGTATAAATATTGCCACTCCGACAATCTTTGGAACTCTCGAAACAGGAAACCAGCGACAGGACTGGATGAACAGCAGGTATATACTTATGTGGGGATGGAATCCTGCCGAGATGAAAGATGGAACAAACAGTGACTATTTCATAAGAAAAGCGAGGGATAATGGTGCCAGGATTGTATGTGTTGATCCAAGAATGAGCCCCAGTGCAGTTGCCCTGGCTGACGAATGGATACCTGTCAGACCGGGAACTGATGTGGCATTTATGAGTGCTATGGCATGGGTCATAATAAACGAGAACCTTACTGATAATGAATTCATAGAACGATGCTGCTCAGGTTTTGATAAAACCACAATGCCGGCAGGATACGAAAATGAAGAATCGTACAGGGATTATATACTGGGCACCAGGGATGGTATACCAAAAACACCGGAATGGGCTGAAAAAATTACAGCAGTTCCTGCTTCAACCATAAGGCGCATCGCTATTGAGTATGCCAGCACCAGGCCGGCGATACTTTATCAGGGATACGGCATGCAAAGACGTGCATACGGTGAGCAGGTGGTACGGGCAGGTGCCACGCTGGCAGCTATCACAGGGAATATTGGTATACCCGGTGGCTGGGCAAGCGGTCTTGCCAACCAGGCAGGAGGTGGCCCTTTCTGGACCGTTTTCCCTTCAGGATCAAACCCCGTCAAAGTCAGTATACCTGTATTCCTTTGGACCGAAGCTGTGATCAGGGGTAAAGAACTTGGACCGGAACATGGACTCTGAGGAGGTGACAAACTGGATAACAATATCAAGCTTATCTGGTCAGTAGCAAGCAATATACTTGTAAACCAGCATGGCAATATCAATCGTACAATAAAAATCCTTAAGAACCCCGATCTTCTTGAATTTATTATAGTCCAGGATAATTTCATGACACCCTCAGCTAAGTATGCTGACCTTGTTCTGCCCGCATGTACGCAGTTTGAAACATGGGGTGTTACAGACGGCTGGAAATATGGCGAAGAAGTTTTCCTTGCTCCGAAAATTGTGGACCCTCCTTTTGAAACGAAAAGTGACTACCGAATCTGTGTAGATCTGTCAAAAAAATTTGGCGTTTATGAACAATTCACGGAAGGTGGACGTGATGAAAAAGACTGGGTTGCATGGTTCGTGGATGAAATATACAGGAAAACAAGATTCCCCGATATGCCTCCATTCAGGAAATTTGCGGCAAGCAATGCCGGTGTGTACACAAAACCTGTCTATGAGCCAAAAATCGCATTGGAAAAATTCAGTCAAAATCCACTGGAATATCCTCTGAATACACCTTCAGGTAAAATAGAGATTTTTTCTGTTGAACTTTTTAAAGAGGGACAAGCCGACGAAATACCCCCGGTGGCAAAATATATCCGGGAGTGGGACAATCCTTTTGACGAAAAAGCTGAAAAATACCCCCTGCAGGCTATGGGCCATCATTACAATCCAAGGGTGCACTCAACACATGATAATAACCAATGGACCATGAATGGATTTCCTCAGAGAGTATTTATTAACCCTGCTGATGCCTCCAAAAGAGGAATAAATGACGGTGATATGGTCAGGATATGGAACGAACGAGGAGCAATGATACTAAAAAGCAGGATTACAAAGAGAATAATGCCGGGTGTGATTGATATTCCCCAGGGGGCATGGTACGATCCTGATGAGAAGGGTATTGACAGAGGCGGCAATGTTAATATCCTGACATCTGAAAAATGGACCCCATTCGCAAAGGGTAATGCACAACATACTATAATGGTAGATATAGAAAAAGCCTGATGAAAACATACGGATTCTATATTGATACAGTTAATTGCTCAGGCTGTAAAACCTGCCAGGTAGCCTGCCAGGATAAAAACGATCTGGAGCCGGGACACCTATGGAGGAAGATAATTGACATAGAAGGAGGCGATTGGAAGAACGACAACGGTGTGTTTTCAGAATATCCTTTTGCCTATCATGTATCCCTGGCATGCAACCATTGCAGTGATCCCTTATGTGTGCAGTCATGCCCAACCCAGGCAATGCATGTTACAGACATAGGAGCGGTGGACATTGACCAGGATAAATGTATTGGCTGCGGGTACTGTACCTGGGCCTGCCCCTATGACGCGCCAAAGTTGGATAAACGAACAGGGAGAATGTCAAAATGTGACCTCTGTTATGACAGGATTACAAAAAACGAGAATCCATCTTGCGTGGATGCATGTCCAATGCGGGCTCTGGACTTTGGGGATATAGAAGTACTAAAGGAAAAATACGGTAACACCAGGTCAATATTCCCGCTTGCGTCACCGGAACTCACAAAACCAAATATAATAATAAGACCTCATAAAAACAGCCTCAAGGCATCAGTCAGAAACGCATCAATAGCAAACAGGGAGGAACTGTGATGGAAAAATATAACTTGGCACTTGTCGTTTTTACCTGGCTGACACAGGCATCAGTGGGTCTGATAATACTCAGGGCAATATATATGAGGAGATCATCCGCCGGTGATGATAAAATATATATCACCGGCAGGTACATATTATTGACAGCATTCATTCTCCTGGTTACGGGTTTATTGTTCTCATTTGCACATTTAAATTACCCCCGTCATGCATTTAATGCCTTGAATAATATTATCAGCAGCTGGATGAGCAGAGAGATACTTGCCGAGATAATACTGCTCTTTATACTCCTTGCATGGTATATTATTAATGGATTTACGATAAAAAAGACACCTCAAATTATTATGGAAATACTGGCTGGTCTGTCAGGCGTAGCACTCATATATTTGATGGTAAGAACATATATGCTGCCAAGCCTGCAAGGACTTAATACCCCTGCCTTTCCCCTTTCCTTTATTATTACACCTTTACTGTCCGGTTCAGCGATTATTTATTTTTTTCTAAGAAAGAGCGAACCGGAACTTGCAATAAAGTATAAATTGTTTTTTGCGATAATATTTTTATTTTCACTTATAAATCACCTCATCTTCAGAGCTTTTCATCATACCCTTGGAGTCTTTAACATATATTCTGCTTTCTATCTGGCGGCACTTATTATCTCAGTCCCTTCACTTTATTCAACGCTTAAGAACAAAAATGTAATGTCAGATGTTATATTTCTGAACCTTGCAATAATATGTGATTTTCTTAACAGGGTTTACGCTTTAACTTATACAAACCCCGCTTTATGACAGAGGGATGGCATGAAATCGATGACAATTTTTTTGCGGCTTATACTATGATGTTGTCTTTTGCAGGCAGCTTTATACTTTTTGAACCGCAGACAGGATGTATCAGTGACCTGATAGAAATGGACCTGCTGAAGCAACTGCCTGTTGATAGCGATAATCCAAACTTTATTAAGGCCGCTTCATACCTGAGAAAGATAGATCCTGAGCATCCACTGGATTACGATAAAATAATAAACGACCACCTGGAACTGTTTGGCGGAAAAGGTAAAGCATTGGCTCCTCCTTACAGTTCAGTCTATATGTCACCTGATCATATAATTAATGACACGGTCAGTATCAGGGTAAGGAAATTATATCATGCTTACGGCTGGAAATCTCAGATGGAAGGTAAAGTGCCGGACGATCACCTGGGAATAGAACTTCAGTTTATAAACCTCTTACTGTCAAAATATCCTGAGCTTGAAGACAATGTATGCAGAAATGAGATAAGGAAAGACCTTATCAAATTTATTGACGCCTATATCAATCCATGGATAAATGAGTGGAACAGATATGTGCAGGAAAATGCAGAAAGTGACTTTTACAAGGGAATAGCTTATCTCACCTTATCCGGAATAGAAGATATCTATTCAACTCTCAGCAGACAAAACGGAGACTTCTTTTTATCATAGGTTTTAAAAATTTGGATTGAAAAACCTGTCGATAGCACCAATGTAATATTCAGACCATCCCTTTGCAATATTATCATATGAATCATCCGGGATATTAGTATGCTCAACAGTAAGTTGTGTTTTGCCGAAATCCCTTATTAATACTATTGTGGCAATAGAACGTTCCTCCTGTTCTCCAAAAAACCATTCCTGCACTATTCTCTTATTCTCCTGCGCTTCCAGTATCATCCCTTCAATGTCCCCTTCCCACATCATAAACAATGAGCCGGGCCTGGCTTCCATTACTGCCGGATATCCTGACCATAATTCAATCGTTACAGGATTGGTGAGTGCGGCATATACATCTTCAATATCCGCGTTTAGAGAAAAAGTATTCTTAAAAGTCTTCATATTATTAAATTATTATATGAATCTGACTGACTCAAAAATACCGATTTAAATCTTAAATCCCAGCGTTCGTATATCATGAAGTCCGTGTTTTATTCTTTACATCATTATTTTCTGCCGGATCGGAATAATTTATTTTAAAAGAATCTGTAGGTTTGTAATATACATTCATAAAGAAAAAAATTATGTCCAGAATATTTGCCATACTGTTTATTTGCCTCATTTTCAACCTTATGGGTAATGCCCAGCCAGATATACCCGAAGAACTTACAATACTTTATTATAATACTGATCATTTATTTGATACCACAGATGACCCCGGCGATGCGGATGACGAATACCTGCCACTAAGCATAAGGGCATGGGATGAAAACAGGTACAAAGAAAAAGTAAGTGGCATCGCTGATTATGTATCTTCAGCAGGTAGCTCCGAACAACCCGATATCATAGCCCTCTGCAGTATTGAAAACAGGAAAGTGGTTAGCGATATTATCAGTGAAAGAAAGCTGCGCAGAGTGGACTATTCTGTGCATATTACTGATAAAGACGGAATAAATGCAGCACTCGTGGTGAATAAAGATCTGGTGACAGTGGATGAAATGAGAATGATCTATATTGATCCAACTTTCATTGGCATTAATAATATTGAGTTTGAATATCTGATCCTGTATGCCAGGTGCAATATAAAGGGACTTGGCAGTTGTCATTTTTTCATAAATGACTGGCCGGGACTTCAAAATGATACACGGTCACCTGAAAATCTCAGAATCGGTGCTGCCATTGCCCTCAGGAAAAATATTGATGAGATATTAAACTTTGAAAGGGATGCAAAAATAATAATTATGGGGACCTTTTATGATGAACCCACCAACAGGAGCCTGATGACAGCCCTTAACGCCACCAATAAGAGAAAAAACTTAAATCACAGGGATCTTTACAACCTTTTCTATGATGCCCATAATATAAATAACCGGGGCACCTTTATCCTGAATAATACCTGGCAGATGTGGGATCAGATAATTGTATCCTCCTCACTGCTAAATAACCGGGATGATTATAAAATTGATCCGGAGGCAGGCATGATATTCATGCCTGAAGATGTAAAGGACGAAAACATTAAGCTGGTAAGCACTTACATGGGGGATGAGTATACAGGAGGTATATCGTCTCACTTGCCGGTATATTGTATTATAAGAAAGAGTGAGCAATAATAATGAACTTCAAACTGGTTTCAGGGTATGTACCTACAGGCGACCAGCCTGAAGCAATAAAGCAGCTTGTTGACGGACTTAAAAGCGGTACTCCGTACCAGACATTGCTTGGTGTTACGGGTAGCGGCAAGACCTTTACCATAGCCAATGTCATAGAACAGGTTAACAGGCCCGTGCTTGTACTGAGCCATAATAAAACTCTTGCTGCACAGCTTTATGGCGAGTTCAGGCAGTTTTTCCCGGACAATGCTGTTGAATATTTCGTTTCTTATTATGACTATTACCAGCCGGAAGCTTACATTCCGGTTACGGACACTTATATAGAAAAGGACCTGTCAATAAATGAAGAAATAGAGAAACTCAGGCTCAGTACTACTTCAGCATTGCTTTCAGGGCGAAGAGATGTGATCGTGGTATCATCAGTATCATGTCTTTACGGAATAGGTAACCCGGATGATTTCCATAGTAACACCGTGCATATCAGGAAGGGAGATAATATCAGCAGGAATGTTTTCCTCCGCAAACTGGTTGACAGCCTTTATGCCAGGAATGAAATGGAATTCAAAAGGGGTACTTTCAGGGTGAAAGGTGATACCGTTGATATATTCCCTGCCTATGCTGATATAGCCGTTAGGGTAATTTACTGGGGCGATGAAATAGACGAGATTGAATTGTATGAGCCGGTGTCGGGCAATACTTTTGAGAAACCTGAAGAGTATATTATTTATCCGGCAAATATCTTTGTAACCACCAGGCAAAGGATAAACCAGGCCATACACCAGATACAGGAGGATCTGATTAAACAATCGGCTTATTACAGGGAGATTGGCAAGATACCTGAAGCACAAAGACTTGAGCAGCGTGTATCTTACGACCTGGAAATGATAAAGGAGCTTGGTTACTGCAGTGGCATAGAAAATTATTCACGCTACTTTGATGGCCGCCCGCCAGGAACACGTCCGTTTTGCCTGTTAGACTATTTCCCCGATGATTTCATGACCGTGGTGGATGAAAGCCACGTCAGCATGCCACAGATAAGGGCCATGTACGGGGGTGACCATTCAAGGAAACAAACACTGGTGGACTATGGCTTCAGGCTGCCTGCAGCCCTGGATAACAGGCCACTGAAACTGGAGGAGTTTGAGTCGCTGACCGGGCAGGTTATCTTTGTTAGCGCCACTCCGGCCGATTATGAACTGGAAAAAAGTGAGGGTGTTTTTGTTGACCAGGTGATAAGACCAACGGGATTGCTGGATCCACCCGTTGAGGTTAGGCCAAGCATAAACCAGGTTGATAACCTCATGGATGAGATAAGGGAACGCGCCTCTCGGAATGAACGAACCCTGGTAACCACTCTTACAAAAAGAATGGCAGAGGAGCTTAACGCTTATCTGAGCAGGTTTGATATTAAGAGCAGGTATATTCATTCTGATATAGAAACCCTCGAAAGGGTGGAGATAATGGAAGGACTGCGTTCAGGCGAATTTGATGTGCTCGTGGGTATTAACCTGCTGAGGGAAGGCCTTGACCTGCCCGAGGTATCGCTGGTCGCAGTGCTTGATGCCGACAAGGAAGGGTTCCTGAGGTCATCACGTTCACTCACACAGACCGCAGGAAGGGCCGCACGTAATCTTAACGGTAAAGTTATAATGTATGCTGATAATATTACCCAGAGCATGCAGATGACCATAGATGAAACAAACAGGCGAAGGGAAAAACAGCTGAAATATAACGAAAAGATGGGTATAACCCCGACACAGATAGTCAAAGCTACCGGCTCTATACTTAAAGAATTGCATAAACAGGGTATAGAATCAAGGGCATACATCGAGCCTGAAAAACCAGATATAGCAGCTGACCCCGTGGTCAAATATATGTCTTCCGAAGCCCTTGAAAAAGCCATAAAGAAAGCCCGCAAATCAATGGAAAAAGCCGCTTCACAACTTGATTTTATCGAAGCTGCCCGTTACCGTGATGAAGCAGAAGCACTGGAAGCACTGCTGCGAAAGAAGAGGTAATCCCTCCCCGCTGGCGCGAGTCTCCAGACTCGTGCCGTTATAGTAGTCGCTGGCGCGGATCTCTCTTTAACTTTGCTGGCGCGGGTCTCTCTTTAACTTTGCTGGCGCGGATCTCTCTTTAACTTTGCTGGCGCGGATCTCCAGATCCGTGCCATATAAGTATTGATTTTGATATTATCCGAATTTCTTAATATCTTTATTCCATGTCTCGCAGGTATAAAGTACTTGATACATCAAAACCATATTTTGTTACTACGTCCATCGTATCATGGATTAAGATATTCAATGATAAGAAGATAGTTGATATCTTAATAGAATCAATAAAATATTGCCAATTAAATAAAGGTCTTGAGATATATGCCTATGTAATCATGCCGGATCATTTTCACATGGTTTGCAGATCAGTTTTAGTAAATAACCTTTCTGATATTTTCAGAGACTTGAAAAAGTATACAGCACGATCCATAATAAAATATCTGAAGTCAAATACCAATAAAGTCTATTCACGATGGCTAAAAATATTTAAATCAAATAACAAGAATCAAAAATCAAGTGAATGCTACAAATTATGGCAGGATGGATTCAACCCGAAGGAATTATCAAGCAACAAACTTATTGATCAGAAGATCGAATATATACATAATAATCCCGTAAAAGCAGGGCTAGTCACAAAACCTGATGACTATTTATACAGTTCCGCGAGAAATTACTCGGAGAAGGAAGGCGTGCTAGATGTGGTTGTTACTTATGGGAGGTGGATGACTTATTAATTAATAAGGCACGGATCTGGAGATCCGC
>JAFGLJ010000049.1 GCA_016928075.1 Bacteroidales bacterium
GGTTTTGAATACCTGGAAACATATAAGCAAACATTTAATATAGCTCCCAAAAAAGAATACAGGAAGCAGGATATGGAACCCGAACCGGTAACAACCGGCAGCCCGGATGAGCAAAATGGTGAATACCTCAAAGAACACAGAACCTCCCTGGCAGAAAAGATAAGATCGATGATGCAGGCTATGTTCGAGGTTGATGACAACTCAATAAACTGAAAATTAGATATGGTTATGTTTTCTTTATATTACTGTTCATAATAACTTAAATACTCTTACTATGCCTGACGATATAATGAATTTTGATCTGCCTGTTGAAAGATCGTCGATTATTAAAGTCCTTGGTGTTGGCGGCGGAGGTAATAATGCTGTCAATCATATGTTCGAAAAAGGCATCATGGATGTGAACTTTATTATCTGCAACACTGATAACCAGGCTCTTGCAAATAGCCCGGTGCCTGTCAAGATACAGATCGGGGAATCACTCACCGAGGGAATGGGAGCAGGCAGCCAGCCTGAAAAAGGTAAAAAAGCCGCCCAGGAAAATATTCAGGATGTAATGGAAGCCCTTGGAGGTAATACCAGGATGGTCTTTATTACAACCGGATTGGGTGGCGGCACAGGTACAGGTGCAATACCGGTGATCGCAAAAGCATGTAAAGATGCAGGCCTGCTTACCATTGCAGTAGTGACAATTCCATTTAAATCGGAAGGCAGAGTGAGAATCAGGTACGCTATCGACGGAATTACCGAACTGAAGGACCATGTTGATTCCCTGCTAGTAATAGATAACGAGAAGTTACGTGAGATATACGGTAATCAGGGTGTCTCATCTGCTTTTGCAAAAGCAGATGATGTTCTTGCAATTGCAGTGAAAGGTATAGCGGAAATAATTACAGTAACCGGATATATAAATGTTGACTTTTCCGATGTTGAGACTGTGATGAAGGATTCAGGTGTTGCTCTCATGGGTATGGGCGAAGCAGCAGGCGAAAACAGAGCCGTACGTGCTATTGAAAATGCACTTGCCTCACCTCTCCTGAATTCAAATGACATAACAGGTGCAAAAAGTATTTTAATAAATATTTCCTCAGGGACAGGCGACCATGAGCTTACTATGGATGAATTGGGTGAAATAACTGATTATATGTATGAGACAGCCTCTGATGATGCCTTGATAATCAGAGGAATATCGCAGGATGAGAGCCTTGGTGAAAATATCAGCGTGATTGTTATAGCAACAGGATTTGAACCCAATAGTATTTTTCATCCATACAGGCAAAAGCCACGACAGGTTGAGGTGCTCAGCAATAAGAATGTTGAAACACCGGTTGCTGCACAGGGAAGGGAGGAGGAATCATTTACTGTGCACGAAAAGGGGAAACGTTCAATAATTACCGATTTTGAAGATGAATCACAGGGTGAGCTTGATTTTGGATTCTCCGGAAACATCGATGAAGGACATAAAAAATCAGGGGACAATAAAGTGAGCAACGAAGATAAAAAACCTGATGCCACTCTGCGCAAAATGAAGCATATACAGAATATCATGAAAAATGGAAATGTTTCAACCAAAACTATGAAGGAAAATATAGAGACCTTTGAGGATGTGCCTGCATATGTCAGAAGAAATTTACTGCCACCATCCGGCATGGAGAAGCCTTCTGACAGTAAATTATCGAAGTTTACACTTACAACTGACGACGAAGATGGCCCTGTGCTGAGAGAAAATAATGCTTACCTCAACGATAACGTTGATTAAGACACAATATTTACCCGAATAATATGTTAGCAGGGGCGATCCCTGCATAATTTTCTATATTTGCGCAGATGTTAAGATTTGTTTCAATATTATTCTTTATTCTTCTGCATGGTCTCCTTTTTGCACAGGACAAAACCACTGCAGCAAAGCGAATAGTGAAACAGATGACACTTTCTGCCGATTATTCCGAAGAAATTACAGTTCCGTTTGATACTGTATTCTCATTATTTCATCGGCACAGGCTTGCTGACAGATATTCCCCCCTGAATGCAACACTGGGTAACTATGGACTTCCTTTCTACCAGTTAAATTTCTTTGACCGTGTTACTGATCCTGATAAATTCCTGTATGCCAACTACTATCCATTCCTCTTTCAGCCTGCTAATGCTGTATTTATGAATACCCAGGTTCCGTTTACCGAAATGGTATGGACTTACGGTGCCCCAAGGGAGACCTCAGAACAGACATTCAGGGTGCGGCATTCACAGAATGTTAACAGGTATTTCAATCTGGGTCTTATTTATGATATTATCTACAGCCTTGGTCAGTATAATTACCAGCGTGCTGAAGATAAGACATTTACTTTCTTCTCATCATATACAGGCCCCCGCTACAAAGCATATTTGTCCACCGGTATCAATAATATTAAATCCTATGAGAACGGTGGTATTATGGATATAAATCAGTTAGCTGATTTTGAAACACGTGAAGTGCCTGTTAACCTTGGAAGCCTCAGTGCGGCAGTCGGTTTACTTAAAAACAGGAATATAATGCTTGTTCAGCGTTATACTTTCGGGAAACAGGCACAGACAACCGATACTGTAAACATTAAAAGCAATAGTATCAGGGGATTAAGCGGCACATTCTCACAGATATTCTCATGGGAGAGTAACAAAAGAACTTATTCTGATAAATATCCCGAATCAGATTTCTACGATACTATCTTCATAGACAATTCCATAACCTTCGATTCACTGTATTCAGGAATAATGAAAAATACCCTGAGGTTTGATTTCTCTACAGATGGAGAACGTAGGGTTAGCCTTGGCGGAGGAGCAGGTATAAGAAATGAGCTTCATAACTACAGCCAGATAATACCCTTACCCGATACAATGGCTGTAGATACCTCAACATGGAAGAAAGTG
This sequence comes from Bacteroidales bacterium, assembly GCA_016928075.1. Taxonomy (GTDB): domain Bacteria; phylum Bacteroidota; class Bacteroidia; order Bacteroidales; family VadinHA17; genus UBA9300. Next base: position 2,902 of record JAFGLJ010000049.1, read on the forward strand.
ACTAATGCCATTGTGGGAAGGCTGTATAACAATGTCGGCCAAAGATTCAGATGGTCGGCAAACGGAGAACTTTATTTTACAGGTTACAGGGCAGGTGACTTCAGCCTCTCTGGAGAAATAAGAAAAACCTTCGGCTGGGAAAAGGGGACAGCAGCATGGATTATTACAGGAGGTATCATTAATCGTCAGCCGTCATTCTGGTATGAACAATGGGGCAGTAATCATTATAAGTGGAGTAACAATATTAATAAGGAATTCAGGATTGATGCAGGTACCTCATTCATCTATCCTGCGCGTGATACTGAGCTGAAACTGAATTATGCAATCATTGATAATTATACAGGTTTCGATGAAAATGCCCTGCCTTTTCAGCATTCCGGTGGATTGTCGGTTGTATCCCTGATGGTCAGGAAAGAATTCACTGCCTGGAAATTTCATTTCAATACAGAAACCCTGTTGCAGAAAAGCAGTAATTCAGAAGTACTTGATCTTCCTCTGTTTACAACCAGGTCAGCCGTTTTTATAGAACACCTTTTCCGCTTTAAGCAGACAAACGGAAAACTTAATACCCAGCTGGGTGCAGAGGTCTTTTTCCACACCCCTTACTATTCCTTTTCTTATATGCCGGCTACCGGGAGGTTTTATAACCAGTCACAGGAGAAGATTGGAAATTACCCTTTTATTAACGTTTTTCTCAATATTAAACTGAAAAGAACGCGGATTTTCCTGATGTTCGACCATTTAAACGCCGGTTTGTTAAGTTATAACTACTTATTAACACCATCTTATCCGCTGAATGCCAGGATGTTAAGGTATGGACTGGCATGGACCTTTTATAATTAAAAAATTGTTGTATCTTTGCACCCGTTTTTTCATAGAGAAAACAGATGTTTAACTAACACGACAATTTTGGAAAAGGTAATAATAATAATAATAATATTTCTGGAAGCGATAACAGCTTCCGTTGGAAAGAAACAGGTATCATCTCCGGAGATTGCATCTTCGGTGAATTTTGATCTTGATTCAGTACGTCACCGTGGAAGGCTGATAGCTGTTACAGACTATAACTCCACCAATTATTTTATTTACAGGGGAGAGCCTATGGGCTTCCATTATGAATTGCTGAAAGCTTTTGCAGATCATATTGGAGTAGATCTTGAGATAGTTACGGAAAAGGATCTTAACAATGCATTCATGTATCTCAATGATGGTAAAGCTGATCTTCTGGCAATAGGTCTTACAGTTAACGGCACACGAAGGAACCAGATACTTTTCAGTGATCCTGTTTATCAGACAAGGCAGGTACTTGTTCAGAGAAAACCACAGCAGTGGCAGTCACTCACAAAAGATGACCTGAACAGAAAACTTATCAGGAACCAGCTTGACCTGGCAAA
>JAFGLJ010000050.1 GCA_016928075.1 Bacteroidales bacterium
ATGGGCAGCCTATCGTGGTAAGGGAATATGAACGTGTTAATGAATTTATGGAGTCACCCGACCAGGATAATGAGGATCTTTACCGCATAACGCTGGAAACAATAAGGAAGGCCATTGGTCCCCGGAGATATCTGCTGGGATGCTGGGGTATACCTACCCAGGGAATGGGAATTATGGACGGATCCAGGACAGGGGGAGACGTAGTCCTCGGGTGGAGTGGTTTTAATGTTGCTCTTATGCCTACAATGAGATACTACTACCAGCATAATATAGTATGGTATACCGACCCTGATGTAATGATGCTCAGGCAGCCATTAACCCTTCAGCAGGCACAGGTATGGGCAACACTCCAGGGACTGACCGGCCAGGCATTGATGACAAGCGACAGGCTCCCTGACCTTTCTGATGAAAGGGTTGAACTGTTGAAAAAAGTGTACCCCGCAGTTGATATAAGACCGGTGGATCTCTTCCCCTCCGACAGGAGCAAAACAATCTGGGATCTGAAAATTAATCACCTTGGCAGGCAATACGATGTGGTTGGCCTTTTCAATTTTGAAGAAAAGGAATTAAAGCAACATGTTCTGAAATTCTCAGATATAGGAATAGAACATGAAGGACCATGCCACATATTTGATTTCTGGAATAATGAATATCTGGGAGCCTGGGAAAATGCCGCAGCATTCGAAATTCCACCCACAAGCTGCAGGGTTTTGACAATACTGCCTGATAATGAACAAATACAACTGGTATCCACAAACAGGCATATAACCCAGGGTTGGATTGACCTTGAGGAAATTAATTATGATAATGAAGATAAAACCTGCTCCGGAATAAGCAATGTAATAGCAGATGACACTTACCAGATTCATTTTGCCTGTCCAAGAGGGGAATATTATGAAATAAGTGAGCTCAAGGTAAAAGGAGAAAACAGTATCAGGACAAAAATCACAAATCACCAGGGCTGGTCAACAGTTACTATATTTCCAGGTAAAACAGGCAAACTGAAGTGGACTGCTTCATTTAAACCGGCTTATTCATATAAATATGCCACCAGGGAGCCGGGAAGAATTTCAGCAGAGGCTGTGGGTATCGACAGGGTAAAACTTTCATGGAGCGCACAATACTACCTTAATTCAGGTTACCAGGTCTACCTCGATGGCAAAATATATGGTTATTCACCATCAACCTATATGGTGATCAGGGACCTTGATCCGCATAAGGAGTACACTGCCGACATTAAAACAGTATGGAAGGACGGTGCCACCAATGAAACCGAAAGAGGAGATGATAATACAATAACTTTTACTCTTGAATCACTTGTGCCTGACAGGATCAATCTTACGGATATAGAATCTCTTCAGGGAGAACCACGTTTTTCGTGGAAAGCTGTAATGAACGGGATAACTTATCCTTCCAGTATTGGGGCCTTCCCCGGGACAAGCATCTCTTACGATCTGAAAGGAATGTTCAGGGAATTTTCTTCAGTAATAGGAGTTGATGATAATTCAAGGTCCGCTGACAGTGACCAGGATATAATATTTATTGTGGAAGGTGATGGGAAAGTTATTTACAGAAGTGGAAATATGAACTTAAATAGTAAACCGGTTGATATCTCCGTGGATATATCAGGAGTAGTAGAGCTTGTCCTGAGATCTGAAATAACCGGTGAAGGTTCAGTTCGCAGGCGCGGTCTGATGGGAAACTGGGCTGAACCGGTATTGTTGAAATAATAAACCCATTATGATAATATCAGGAAATAATAAAATTCAGATTATTATACTCGTAATTGCTTTTAGCCTTCTATCCTGCAATAAAACTGATGATAAACCTAACATTGTCCTTATAATGGCCGATGATATGGGTTTTTCAGATATCGGATCATACGGGGGAGAAATTAAAACGCCTAACCTTGACAAACTGGCCGCAGAAGGAGTGAGGTTTACCCAGTTCTATAATAATGCTCGCTGCTGTCCTACCAGGGCTGCTTTACTTACAGGCCTCTACCCTCATCAAACAGGCCTTGGACATATGGTTGACAGCAGGGTGGGCAGTGCCGGTTATTATGGTGAAATAAACCGTAACTGTGTTACCATAGCTGAAGTACTTGGTGAGAGCGGTTATTCAACTTATATGTCTGGTAAATGGCATGTTTCAAGGTCAGTGAACCCTGAAGATAAAAGTAACTGGCCACTTCAAAGGGGATTTGACAGGTTCTACGGAACAATCACCGGGGCCGGAAGCTATTATGATCCCGCAACACTCACCATGATGAACGAACCCGTGAAGGCAAAACCAGGATTTTACTATACTGATGCAATATCAGATACAGCATGTAAATTCATCCTTGAGCATAAAATGAATAATCCCGGAAAGCCATTCTTCGGAAAGCCATTCTTTTTGTATATTGCTTATACAGCACCTCACTGGCCACTTCATGCTCCTGAGGATGTTATTATTGATTATCAGTATATTTACGAACAGGGATGGGATGTACTGAGGACTGAAAGGCTTAAAAGGCAGAAGGAAATTGGTATAATTGATGACCATATTGAATTATCAGAACGAGACACGAGGATACCTGCCTGGGAATCGGTAGATAAAAAGAAATGGCAGGCACGCAGGATGGCCACATATGCTGCACAGGTGGATATTATGGACAGGGGAATAGGAAGAATCGTGCAAACACTCCGTGAACAAAAACAACTGGACAATACTTTGATATTCTTCCTATCTGACAATGGAGGCTGTGCAGAAGGATGGAATGCCGAAAATGCGTGGGTGAAAAGATATGCACCGGAGTTTAATTTTGATGGTGTTAAACTTCATTTTGGCAATAATCCCTCAATCATTCCCGGAGCTGACACTACCTATTCAAGTTACGAAACTGAATGGGCTAACCTGAGCAATACACCCTTTAGATGGTATAAACATTACGGTCATGAAGGAGGTGTGGCTTCACCGTTTATCATGCACTGGCCAAATACCCTCGATGATAAAAACAGTCTGAGAAACCATGTGACAGGAATTATTGATATAATGGCAACCATAGTGGATGTAACAGGAGCTGAATACCCTGAATTGTATAATGGTAATGCAATAATACCTATGGAAGGACTTAGCCTGATAGATGCAGCAATAAATAATTCCCCCCTTGACAGGAGTGCATATTATTTTGAGCATGAATGGAACAGGTATATAAGGAAAGGTAAATGGAAACTGGTTGCTTTATGGAATGGAGAATGGGAACTATATGATATGGAGAAAGACAGAACAGAATTGAATGATCTGTCGGATCAATACCCTGAACTGGTGGAAGAATTAAAAGATGAATGGGAAAGATGGGCATGGAGAACCGGCGTGCTGCCAAAATAATACCCCTTCAAAGGGGGAAAGACCCGAAGGGTCAGGGGATGTTCTCCCCCGTTCAGATAATTACCTTAATTCGGAGAAAATGCAACAATTAATATAAAACTATCACTATTGTCCGACTAAAATCTCAAGTCGGTAATTTTTGTTCTGTATTGCCCATAAAAAGGGCATTAATTTTTTATCTTTCAAA
>JAFGLJ010000051.1 GCA_016928075.1 Bacteroidales bacterium
ACCCTATACCTGAACCTGTGATAAACAGGTTCGCCCTGATAGCTCATACCGTTTATTATTCCCACAACGTATGAATTATAACCAGCGTTGAAATATGTAACTGTGGCTTCCCCGTTTTCATTGGTTATAATTCCCTGATCCCAGTGAAGGGTCAATCGGTAATCAGCCCTCGATACATCAAGGGTGTCAATCTCATAATTGGGTTTATAGAACTCCCTGTAGGTGTTACACAAGGGATTGGTTACTATCGAGCTGATATCTTCTTCGTTATCAATAAGGTAATCCTCAAGGTCGTCTTTAAGGTATATCATAATCGCCCCTCCCAGGGCCTTCGATCCAAAGAAAATATGTGCCTGCGGACCGGATATGATACTGATGGATTCCACCATTTCAGGGGTAATATGGTTTACATTATCATAATTAACAGAGATGGGTATGTCATCTACAACAAATAGTGCGGGAATTTCCTTGAATCCTTCCCATGCATTCTTTAACTGTATCCTGTAATAAAAAAGCTGACCGTATACTTGTGTTGGATTAGGTACAGGATCATCAAAATCATTTGTAAACCAACCTGTAAATACCCTTCTTGGCATTTTAACATTACAGATTAATTGTTTCAGATCAAGGTTCATAATAAAGTCCTCGGGTGAAGCAGTGGAGACATTTCCGATATTCTTGAGTGTTTCTGCGAATTTAAAGTCCTTTACGCTCCGTAATTCCCTCTTATGTGTAACAGTTACCTCGGGTATATTTATCAAATCGGCAAATATGCTTGAATCAAGTTTAGCTAAAGCCGTGTCAGGAGTCAATGCAAATAATTTCTTATCATAACCATTGATGGATAGAGCCTTTTCTGTGAATACCTCATTTTTACTATCCATAAAAGTTATACTCCATTTCTGTCTGTCCTTTTTATTCTGAAAATCCCACACCAGTTCCCTGCTGTAAGATAACCTTTCAAGCTTATATGTGAACCTTCCATCCCTGTCGGTGTAAACCGATTCAAAATAGTACCTGGCAGGATCAAGGACAAATATCTCCCTTACCCCTGCTTTTCTCCTTCTCCTGGCAAGAGGATCTATCCTGCCTGATATTATATCATAATTCCTGCCCTCCCTTTCTGTTATGGCTACATTCCTCTTCATTATCTCATCCATTGAGAACCTTCGCCACCCGTAGGTTAATAATAACAAGTCGATATTGTCCTTAAAGTTCTCATTATCCATTTCTAATTGATCCAGTACATAAAGGGGTATATTAACAGGGATGTTTTTTTCAAGTGCTGACTCCAGCCAGAAACTGTGTTGTATGTTTTTAAGCAATAGCTTATCTGATATGCAGTTAATACTATCTATCACCGATAATGACAGGTTTGCTCTTACCGGTTTATTATGCTGGTCAGTGACCTTAATGTTTATATCCATCATACCCCGTGCAGGATAAGCACCATATTCAGGCGAGGCCTTAATATTTAATCTCCTTCCGGAATCAAGAAAAATCAGTCTTTCAGCCACCGGTATCTTACCCCTGAACACTACCAGGCTGGCTATTCCGCTGGAAGTTATATTAAACTCCAGACTTACTTCGGTTGACCCGGTAAAGACTGCTTCTGCCGATCCTATAACCTGTTTCCCCTTTATTAATACAATCTGCAGTTTTTCTTCTTCCCTGTCTGCAGAACTTATCCGGAGAGTTAAGTTATCCTGAAAATTACCGTTTATACTTAGTGCAATACCCCGGGGCAGGGATTTTGGAAGATTATAAGAATATCCTTCGAGATTAAGAGGTTCAATAATCCTTACAATGTAGCTAGTATTTGCTTCCGGAATAAAATTGAGTTTTGCCAGACCCAGTTCATTCGTCTCAACAGTATCAATAGTGTTATCTGAATCATCGATTAAAGCGAGCTTCAGTTTCTGTGGCTTGCCCGATTCCGAAACAGCACATACGCCCAGGTTATTTCTTAGACCCGCCACAAACTGTCCTCCTTCAGGAAGAAACTGAATATCAACTCGTTCTTCTACGATCAGATCTGCTTTCTTCTTACTCCGGCCTTCACCTAGTTCTGCAGCAAAACTGATCCTGTCTTCTATTTCAATACTTTGAACAAAGCAATCATCCGGTTTGAAGTTCTGTAGATAAGACGGATATGCAACGAGCCTGTATACCCCTTGTTGCATATTTTGAGGCAGTTCCATGCTGCCTGCTCCGAAGCCCCCGTACAGGGCATATCTGACCTTTTCAATAATATTATTTACAGAATCGACAAGCAATACAAAAAAAGTCTTGCTCAGCTCCGAAGGATAACCTGTTGCCAGTTCTTTCACATAGGCTTTGAAAAAGATCTCTTCACCCGATATATACCTATTGCGGTCAGTATGCAGGAATATCTTTTCAACCGGATTTTCATACCAGTAATTATTAAGCCTTGTCAATAATTCATCCTTTAACAGGGCCCAGGCAATAGTGGTGTTACCCATCATTTCAAGGCCTGAATATGCTTTTATTATATTCTGGTCCTTCCAGAAATCTTTGTCATACCTGTCCCTGTAATCCGGTACCATGTCCATATAATCAGCCACTTCGTCACCAGGTATACGTTGAACATTTTTATCTGTCCTGTCTACAGTTATAATCTGGTTATAAACCCTGTAAGATTTAGTTACTCCTGTTTCTTTCTTTTTCAGATCGAAACATATCTGACCGTCGGTAAAATACAGATAGTACCTGTCATCTGTTTTTCTGTACTCAGCGGTGAACCTTGCGTCTGTCATTTCAGCAATTGTTCCGTCCGGTATTCTTGTCAGGTATCTTTCCATGCCATATCTAAGCTGGTCATCCTTCAGCCAGTATTCAGCCTTCACAATTGCATAATCCGTTTCCCTGATATATATTTCACCGGAATACAGGTTACGGGTACGTTCATAATTACGTTTGTACCTGCGCCACAGGTCAGCATTCTCCCTGCTAATCTCACCCTGGTCAGGGGTGAAGGATATCACCAGGATAGCCTCATCACCAGTTCCGAGTACCCTGACAAGATCAAAATCATAGTAATGCAGATCTTCACTTCTGAGGAAGCTTATCCTGTTTTTAATAATGTCATCATTGATACGGTAAAACGCCCCTCCTTCAAAATTAAAGCCGGAGCCTGCAGTCGCACCGCTTACCTTAACCACTTTCACCTGGTCCTCGTTCCTTGCCATATTAAATGATGATTTGTAGACCTCAATCAGAGCTTCGGTAACAGCAGTTTCTAATTTATCCTCATAGGTAATCTCACGGTAAAAACATTGCAGTTTATTTGGTTTAATCTCGTAATTTTCAGAGACAGCCCAGATTGCCTTATTGACAATGTCCCACGCATTTAATCTCTTCGATTTGACCAGTACCTCCCCTAGCATGACATCAAGAGGTTCGAGGTAAATTCTCAAACCGGTCGTTATACTTTCAGTAACTGAAAAGTATTCAGATTTATACCCTATGTATGATATTTTGATTGGTTTACCTGAATGCTCGGGCGGGATATTTAGTTCAAATTCGCCTTCAGTGTTACTTGCCACGCCCACAGAGGTGCTTTCAATAATAACTGTTGCATTCACCAGGGGCAGTTGATTATCTGCATCATAGACAGTTCCGGATATTCTTATTGCTTCCTGCGCTGCTGATGAAAAGACAACTAAGAGCAGTAAAACAGTTATCAGGACCGGTTTCAGTAATTTTCTTCTCACAGATCCATAGTATTAAATCGCAATCAATAACAGGTATTACAAGTTACGAAATTTACGGCACTCACTGGCCGGTTATGGAACTACCTCCCGTAACATAGAACACGGAACCTAGAACCTGGAACCTGGAACAAAAAAAGGCTCCGGTAAGGGAGCCTAAAAAACGAGTCAGGTAGAAAAGTATATAATTAATAGCTCTTCAGTGAGAGCCTGAAGTTGCCGGTGGCATCACTTGCAGTAACCTTAAATCCCCATTCACCTGCTTTGGATCCGTTTTCTTCATCAATACTGAAGGTCTTTGACCAGTTGACCGATCCGTATTCATCAATCAGAACCTCGGTATAAGTCTTACCCGATGGCATGGTGATTACAATTCTTATCTCCCCCTCATCGCACATGCCGCTGACATTGATTGATGCCCTTTTGGCATCTTCCTCAATCTCGAACTTAAATTCTTTTGTGAAACTCCCCTCTTTCACAACCTTTGAGAATTGCAGGCTGCTCGAATTCTGAGACCCTCCAAGGAAATAAATGCCTTCCAGGTCAGTGCCTGTTGAAAAAACCACTGGATCCTGAATGGTCCAGGCTTTTGTATAGGCTTCCCGGGCATCCCTTACAGCACGCTCAAGTTCATCATCACGGATTTTGATCCTTTCCCTTTCGTCAATAGCTTTTTGTTCTTCAATCTTTTTCTGCATCATCATCTCCTGCTTCTTTTTTTCTTCCTCTTCCCTGGTCTGTGCAAAACTTATTACACTGCCAAAGACCAGTAGCAATGAGACGAACATTAATATGGTAACCTTTCTTTTCATGATATTTTATATTTTGTTTTTATTCACATTTCAAATTTAAGCACAAAGTGCCACGGATTTTGTTAACAGCGAGTTAAAGTAGGGTTAAAGGCTTCTAAGCTGTCTTATAATTACTTAAATTTGATCCGGTATTAAGGACATGACCATGCAGAAATTTAAGACCCTGTTACCTGTGTTTGTTGCCCTGGCGATATTCATAGTGGCACAGATATACGTTGTGAGGCAGGTATGGCTCCAGAAAGACGAGGTTTTTGCTTTGAGATACCGCTCGGTATCAAAAGAGGCGATACAGGAAATGGCTGCCTACGATCCATATAATGGTTTTAAAAAGGCATACTATATTATAGATGACATATCCCAACTATATATACAAAAAAGCAGGGCTTTAGTCAAATCTGAAGATTCTGCATTATTTGCACAGGACATCAGGGAAAACTTCACTAAAATACTGGTTGAAGACCAGCTGCTATCAGAGTATCTCAGCAAATATTTTGAAAAGCTCGGACTGGAGAAGAAAATTAAGCCCTTGATTTATGTCAATTATATTGACCTCATAGATATACAGGAAAACATCAGGGTATACAAGGCTCCATTGAGTGAGCTTAAAAAACAACAATCAGATCAAAGTATTCTGGTCTATACCTTTAAAAGCGAAGGAAATAATTATATAATCTCATTTGATTATTATATTGATATAGCCAATAAAGAAAAAATAATATTCCGTGAGCTGAGCCTGACGCTGCTGCTCAGCATATTGAGCTTCGTAATAATAAGTGCCATATACATAGCTACAATGAAGAGTTACCTGGAAGAAAAACGTCTTTCCAGTCTTAAAACCGACTTCATCAACAATATGACCCATGAGCTTAAAACTCCTCTTTCAACAATTACTGTAGCTGGTAAGACTCTTAAACATGAGAGTGTTATTGATGATAAAAAGAAGATAATCGAGACCGCAAATCTGATAGGCAAGCAATCGGTACACCTGAATGAACTGATCAACCTGATCCTCGAAATAAGTATGTGGGAAAGAACACAGTTCCAGCTTGACAAAAAGAAAATAAGTGTAGAAGAACTGATCAAGGATATTAGCGATAATTTCAAAAACGGATGTGGTAAAGAATGTAATTTCAATGAAGAATATAACCTGAATGGTGCGATAGCAGATGTTGACATCCTATATTTCACAACAATGATTAATAACCTGCTCAATAATGCTATTAAATATTCAAAAAACACTCCTGAAGTCAAACTTGAAGCATACACGGAGGACGATGATATCATTATTAAAGTAGAAGATAAAGGCATTGGAATAAGCAGGAGCGAGCAGAAAAATATTTTCGATAAATTTTACCGTGTCAGCACGGGCAATATACATCAGTCAAAAGGCCTGGGATTGGGCCTTTACTATGTGAAAAAAATTGCCGAAGCTCATGGTGGATCTGTTGGGGTAAGCAGCAAAAAGGGTAAAGGAAGCGTCTTTATAGTAAGTATACCGAAAACCATATAACCAGAGCCATGAAAGTTTTAATAGCAGAAGATGATATTGACTTCGGTAATATACTGAGTCAGTACGTCTCTTTAAGCGGGTTTGAGGTAACTCTCAGCCGCGACGGCAAAGAAGCCTGGGCCAGTTTCTCAAATGAAAAACCAGATATTTGCGTTCTTGATATCATGATGCCTGAAATGGACGGTTTCTCACTGGCAGAGAAAATCAGGCAAAATGATCCCGACATGCCGTTTGTATTCCTAACGGCGAAAACTCTTAAGGAAGATATTATTAAAGGTCTTAAGCTGGGTGCTGATGATTATATAACAAAGCCTTTTGACCCTGAAGTGCTGATATTGAGATTGAACAATATCCTGAGAAGGGTATATTCCACAATCAATGATGAATACACCATATCTTCCACAACATTGAAATTTAACACACTCGAGCTTCAGTGTAAAGGGAAAAAGGAAAAATTAACTCTTAAAGAAGCACAGCTATTGCGTTATCTTATGGCCAATAAGGACAATATATTGCGCCGCGACGATATTCTAAATGAAGTGTGGGGAGAGGATGATTACTTCCTGGGCCGCAGTATGGATGTCTTTATCAGCAGGCTGAGGAAATACCTGGCTCCCGACCCCGGTATTGAGTTGAGAACGATACGGGGCACGGGGTTTGTTCTTGAAGAGATGAGAGAGGAGAGATGAGATTGCTCACTGCTCACCGCTTAGTGCTCATCGCTTCTATTTAATGTGTTAATAACCCAGGTCGTGATCTTTATCGACCGCGGGAATGCCTTCCTCCATCCATCTCGGCATTGATTCACCTTTGAGGTAATGTGCAAAGAACTGTGCCAGGCGTATCTGGAAATCCTTTTTATTCTTAATCTTCTGTGGCCAGTGGGGTTCACCGGTATAATTAAGCATCCAGACCGGTTTCTGTAACCTTCTGAGAGCTATGAAATATTCAATACCCTGGTACCATGGGACATGACCATCCTGATCATTATGCATGATGAGGATAGGTGTTGTTACCTTATCCATTGTAAATAAGGGAGAATTCTCAAAATATCTCAGGGGCTCCTCCCAGATGCTTCCTCCTATCCTGCTCTGTGTGTGCTCGTACTGGAACGACCTGTTAAGTCCCGTCCCCCACCTTATACCCCCGTAGGCACTGAACATGTTCACCACCGGGGCGCCCGATTCAATAGCGGCAAATATATCTGTACGGGTTGCGAGATATGCCACCTGGTAACCTCCCCAGCTATGTCCCTGTGCACCTATACTCCCGGGATCAACAAATCCTTTATCAACGAGTGCAGTTACACCTGGCATCACGCAGTTATAAGCACTCTCGCCCGGATAACCATCCTGGTAGTATACATCCGGGTTGAAAATTATATAACCGTTACTGGTATAATAATGATAGTCTATGGTTGACCTGTGCAACTCCGGTATCCTGTGATTGTATAATCCGCCTGATGATTTTTCATAAAAGTTGACTATCATCGGGTATTTCTTTGCAGGATCGAAATTTTCGGGCTTATAAAGTAATCCTTCAAGCTTTCTTCCATCCAGGGATATCCACTCGCAAAGTTCAGCTGTGCCCCATAAGTAATTATCCTGCTGCGGGTTGGCATCACTTATCTTTATACTTCTGCGGAACTTCAGATCCGATACAAGCAGATCAGGGAATATATTAAATGTTTCCCTGGAATATACAATGGTCTCCGCATCCTCAGCTTTCAGTGGTTGCGAAAGTTCATATTCACCACCTGTCAAAAGTTCAGGCTCGGAAGCTCTCTTTAATCCCCACTTGTAATAACCTGATTCACGACTTTCTTCATTGTTCCCGGTGAGATATTGTATTTCCTTATCATCAATAAAATCCTCTTCCATGTCGAAACGGATAAGCCGGTAAGTAATTTTATCTTTACGCCCATTGACTGTCATGTTTACAGGATCATAAGTATTCTCAGGATCCACCTTCCATATATCGTACCTGTCGTAGATAAGAACTGCGGCATCATCTGCGAGCCAGCCTGCAGAGCCATACGGATATGCATAATTAGGTACATCATTAAGCTCATCATCAGCCCTTATAACATCCGGGTTTGTAATCCTGTACTCCTTACCTGTTTCAATATCATAGGTATAATAGGAATAATCAGGGTAGTTGAACCAGGCAAGGTAATTACCTGCCGGAGATGGTTCTACCCTTGCACGAATATCTTTTTTTATCATTTTCCGCTCACCTGAGACAAGGTCAAGAAGGTAAACATCATAATGATCAGGACTGCCCTCCCACATTGATTGAAGCTCATACGGTTTGCCGGAAAGAAGAAGCAGGTAATCGGAATTGCCATCATCAATAAGTCTTGAATCCGGTATTTCTTCTGTTTCCACCTGCACTGTTTTTCCATTTTCAGTGTCATATACGGCCTGGTAGGTCCTTTTTAGTTCACGCTCACTGTTTATAACCTGTGCAGTATGTAATGTACCTTCTCCTCCGTGCCAGATGTCAACATCGGGGTATTCATCATCAAGTACTGTGCTGTCGCGCTCAGGCCGCACCGGGGCAGTCCCAAAAAATACCCTGGTCTCATTCTCAGAGAACGATATCCTGCCGTTTTCACTTATTTCCCAGTTTTCAGGGAAGGCTTTATTATTATTATTAACTACTTCCCGGGCTTCTCCACCTGTCCACAGGTAAAGCGAATAGCCTGAATTTTCATCATCACCCTTTGCTGTCAGAAAAGCCAGTATTTCACCATTCTCCGCTATTTTGATCTGCTTGTACCTGTTCTCACCTGTCATAATTGCATTAAGTTCTTCCTTACCGATATCGTAAATGTAAATGCCTGCCTCAAATTCTTCACCATCACCTGTTGAAACAAAAACCAGTCGCTCAGCCTTGTCAGCGAAATAATAATCGCTGACAAAAGGCCATGTTTTTACATCGCCAGTACCAAGGTCCCTGAGGTAAAGCATATAACCGTTCTTGTCCGATTCTTCCTTGTCTTTTTCCTCTTTACCTTCATTTTCCCTTTCCTTTTCACCTTTTTCTTTCTCAGCAGGCTCCAGCTGGTAAGCTATACAACCTGCCCATTCTTCAGGTATCTTATAATTTTTGAATTCTATCAGGGAATCTATTGCCCCTGAACCAATATTATATATAACCAGTATATCACCTGGCATATCTTCCTCCTTTGCTTTTTTCAGTTTCAGCTCTCTTACCTCCTCATATGCCGGCTTGATTGTAAATATCATAAATTCTGAATCATCTGTAATTTTAATATCGGTACCACATGCTGACTCATACTTTTTATTACCGTCTTTATTATAGATAAATATTTTTGAATTACCCCTCCATGGTTCGGTTTTATAAGCTATCCATTCACCATCAGGGGATATTACTTTTTCCGTTATCCTGTTCCATGATTCTATATCATCATGAGTTAAAGGTTTCTTCTGTGCTGTGAGATTGAATACAAAAAGAACGAAGAAAACAGTTGGAAAATAGGTTCTGAGCTTTTTCATTGTATAATGTTGTTATTTCAAGGGTGAAGTTTCAAAGTTAACAATACCTTTTAAAGGTAACATATTGAACATGGAATATTCCAATATTCCATTATTCCATCGTTTCAGTATTTACTCGCCAAGTATTTCAGCTACTTTATTCCTGAGTTCGGGGCCCCTGACATTGGTAGCAATTATTTTCCCTTCAGCATCGAGCAGGAAATTCATCGGGATGGAATTTACAGCATATAGCCGAGCAGCTTCGTTATCCCATAAATTAAGATCTGAAACCTGAGTCCACGTAAGCTGGTCATCCTGAATTGCTTTAAGCCAGTCATCCCTATCACTGTCGAGTGATACACCCAGAACATCAAAACCTTTATCATGATATTCATTAAATACGGCAACCACATTGGGATTCTCCCGCCTGCAGGGTCCACACCATGCTGCCCAGAAGTCGATAAGTAAAAGGTCCGGTCCCAGAACATCAGAAAGGCTTACAGGATTACCCTCAGGATCGCTGAGTGTAAAATCAGGAGCTGTTTTCCCCACAGCAACCTTTTTTAGCTTCTCAACTCTGTCTTTAAGGTCAATAACGGTTTGTGTATCCATCAATTTTTGGTCAAGCTTTTCGATGTATGATTCAATCTCTTCCCCGGTCAGATTATATGAAATAGAACGCAGTATCATTGGCGCAACAAAGGATGAGGTATGCGAATTAATAAATTCAATATAATATTGATCGATCTCATCAAAGAGAAGATTTCTTTCCTCTTCGAGCTCGGTTGCTTTTTGTTCATCGCCTGACTGTCTTGCATTGCCTATTTCCTGGAAGAGCGTGTTATTCCTTTCGTAGAAAGGTTCAAGTCCGTCATTAAATTCAGCATATTCATCCTGTGAAACTGATCCTTCCACTTCTGCCAGATATAATGAATCAGCATGGCCGGATATACTTATTTTTGCATTCTCCAGGAAGAACATTAAATAACCCCTCCTGCCATCAACAGACAAATAATAGGAATCAGGGTAAATAACTGAACCACCGTTTATCTGGAAAGCTCCATCTTCGACAGAGGCCGAATCAATCTTAACAAATTGTCCGGATTCACGCTTTTGAAGGTATACTGTACCTTCGTCAATGCCCTCCAGCTCTCCTTCCACAATATATCGTGGATCAGATGTGCAACCTGCAATAAGGGCTGCAACAATGGTAAAAAAGATAAGTTTTTGCATATTAATAGTTATGATTGAGCCTACAAAAAAAGCAAAAAAATATTACAGTTCTTCTTTCTTCTTGAAGTATTTATTCAGCAATTCGGTAGCTGCTGAATATGATGTTATTTTACCCCTGTGCAGGTCAGACTCAAGATGTGGCAGCAATGCACTGATCTCAGGATTATTATAGAATGAAGATTTGAGGTTCTCCATAATGGCATCATGCATTCTGATTACTGATTGTATTTTTCTTTTCTCACTGAAGAAGCCATTTATTTTGGTGAGTTCTATCTTTTCGGTTATTGTATTCCATATATTATCTATCCCTCTTACTTCCAATGCACTGCAGGTCAATACCTTTGGCTTCCATCCTGATTTACTGGGAGGGAAAAGAGAAAGGGCGTTTTGAAATTCGGTTTTTGTCATTTCAGCCCTGTGTATATTATTCCCGTCGGCTTTATTTATTACTACTGCATCGGCCATTTCCATAATTCCCCGTTTTATTCCCTGTAATTCATCACCCGCACCTGCTATCATAAGTAACAGGAAGAAGTCAACCATTGAATGAACCATTGTTTCGGATTGACCCACACCAACAGTTTCCACGAAAATTGTATTAAATCCTGCTGCTTCACATAATATTATTGATTCCCTGGTTTTCCTGGCCACACCACCCAGGGAACCTGCCGATGGAGACGGCCTGATAAATGCCCGTGGATCACCTGCCAGTGATTCCATCCTGGTTTTATCCCCCAGTATACTGCCCTGCGACTTTTCACTGCTGGGATCAATAGCCAGCACTGCCAGTTTCCGGTTCATCGCTGTTACTTTCTTTCCCAATGTCTCTATGAAGGTGCTTTTACCGGCACCCGGCACGCCTGTTATACCTATTCTTACAGAGTTTTCACTATAAGGGAGGCATGCTTCTATTATTTTCTGGGCTATCTCGAAATGTTCTTTCTTATTACTTTCAACGAGGGTAATAGCCTGGCTCAGTATGGCAATGTTACCATCCATGATGCCATCAACGTATTCATCTACTGAATATTCTTTTTTCTTTTTCCTGAATTTCTGAGCTAATTCAGGATTAACAGACGGTGGTTGAGGAATACCTTTATTAACTGACAGTGCAGTTTTTCCGGTGTTCTTCTTTTTCTTATCCTGCATTAATCATTTACTAGTCATTCTCAAGGACCGTACCACTAACCACAAGGCTTACCTGGCTTTTATTCGGGTCATTTGTAATTACCGTGATAACCTTGTGCTGCTTACCTTTGCGTACGCCTGCATCGAATACAGCCATGATTTTACTTGATTCACCGGGTTTTATGGTAGTATTTGCAGGTGTAACCGTTGTGCAACCGCATGACGATCTAACCTTGCGTATAATAAGATCACTCTTCCCGGAATTTTTAAATTCGAATTCAACATCAGCTTTCTCTCTCTGCTTAATTTCCCCAAAGTCGAAACGTGTATTTTCTATGTCAAAAACCGGGGCATTTTCAAGTTCCTCTTTTGTCCATGAGCTGAAATCTTCAACCAGGTTGGCAGAAACAACAAAATAAAGATTGTTTATTGTTTCTCCATTGCGTATAATGCGAATCAGATGGTTAACATATCCCCAGTCATTTATCTTACCTGCATCATAGGTGCCTTCAATTATTCCTTTCGCACCGGGCCCCAGTGTAACAGGTTTTGTTGTGAGGCTGAGATGTTCGGGGACCCTGTCAAATCCTATGGTAACAGGTTTATCCGAAGTGTTTATTATCTCCATCACAGTGATTTTCTTTTTGCCGTGCTGGATGTCTGTAAACGGGAGATGGTTGCTTTTGAACCTTACACCATCACCTGCATCAAACCGGTAAACTTCCTCCAATGTAAGCTCCCTTGGGATAACGTCCCCTTCAATTATCAAAACGTGAACTGAGGGCTGTGTGTTGGTATACACAGCTACTGTTTTCTTAAATTTATTTGGACGGTTTCTTGGATCGTATGTTACTTCAACATATCCTTTCTCCCCGGGTTTTATAGGATGTTTGGTCCATTCAGGTGATGTACAGCCACATGATGCTGTAACCCTGCTAATCAACAGATCAGATGTGCCTGTATTTTCAAATTCAAACTTATACGATTGAGGTCCGGCTTCCTCCTTAAACCTCCCAAAGTCATGCGCTGTATCCACAAACTTTATACCGGCACCATTTGGCTGCGCCTGTGAAATCAAAGTTGTTAAAAGGACAACAAGTAATAATTGAATCTTTCTCATATCTAACGGAATTTAATATCTAATTAATTATTCATTAGTTTAGACGATGTTTAAAACTAAATAGTTGCACTGATTGTTATTACAAAAAAATGTTTTAACCAGTATTTTTTAAACGTAGCAAAATTAATAAAGTTTGAACTTTTTCGCTATTTATTCATAACATATTATATTAGCTTTGTTGGTATGAAAAATCTTTTGGAATAAAATTTGAAGGCTATATTTCACAAAAATCAAATGTGCATTTGAATCTAAAAATCAAACATATAATCCTGGCAATAATCCTTTCATCGATTAGTCTGCTTGCCAGAAGCCAATTTTATAACGGCCATCAGATGACCTTTGGGAAAAATCGCCTCCAATATTATGACTTCTACTGGTCATTTTACAGGTTTGACTATTTCGATGTCTATTTCAATGAATATGGGAAAGAATTGGCTCAATATACAGCCAGTGTGGCTCAGGATAAAATAGCCGAAATAGAGGACTATTTTGATTATATACTGGAAAAAAGGCTGATATTCATCACATACAATATTCATGGTGAGCAAAAACAGACAAATATAGGCCTGGTAACCGGTCAGGAAGATTATAATATCGGGGGGTTCAGCCGGACAATTAAGAATAAAGTAATGCTTTATTATGAAGGGAATCACAAAGAATATGAGAACCAGATAGCAGCTGTTGTCACAGAGGTGATGATTAACGAGATGCTTTATGATGCAGACCGCAGGGACAGGATAGCCGGTTCATCACAGATCAGTCTTCCCGATTGGTATCTTAAAGGCCTCATAAATTATGTTGCAAAAGGCTGGGATTATGAAACTGAGAACAGGGTGAGGGATGGCATTCTCTCAGGCAGCTATCAAAAACTCAACTTCCTGGAATACGATGATGCTATTTACGCAGGCCATTCATTCTGGAGATACATTGCAAAAACATATGGTGACCCTATTATTCCAAATGTCATATACCTTACAAAGGTTTACAAAAATATTGAGGATGGGTTGATGTACGTTCTTGGAATGAAGCTAAAAGATATTCAGAAAGAGTGGTACCAGTACTATAAAGACTATTATGAGAATATTGAAAATGGAGGTGCTACAGATGAACCCGGAACTAAAATATATGAAACAAAAAACAGGAGGAAAATACAGGATGTAAGCATAAGCCCTGATCAGAGATATGTCGCATATATAACTTACAACTGGGGTAAACGCAAGATATGGGTATATGATACTGAAACCGGTAAACGTGAAAAAGTCTTTTCCATTGAACCCAGGTACGAACAGGTAGCAGACATAAGCTACCCCGTGATAGGATGGCATCCAAACAGCCGTATACTTACTTTCATAAATGAAGAAAAAGGCGACCTTAAAATATACTTTCACCAAATGGAGAGTGGAAAGACAGAAAACCGGAACCTGTTATATTTTGAAAAAATACTGGATTTCGATTACTCCCCGAATGGAAACAGGCTGGTAATGTCTGCAGTAAAAAACGGCCTGACTGATATATATGTGCATACAATAGCATCCGGAACCAATGAACAGATCACAAATGATGTTGCGGACGATCTTAATCCAAGATATGTAAAATCGGCAGATAACACCATAATCTTTAGCTCCAACAGGTTGAATGACACATTGGATATTCCTTTTGACCCGCTGGCAAAAACCGGATTAACCTATGATCTTTTTACCTATGACCTGGATAAGGATGATAAGGTGGCGGTAAAATTGTCTGAAGGGCAATATATTGAACGGGTACAACCCGCAACAATAAACAGCAGGGAAATCTATTACCTCGGGGACATGACAGGAACAATCAATAAATACCTTGCCAGGTTCGACAGTACCATCAGTTACATCGATACCACCACACACTACAGGTATTTTATAAAATCTGACCCCGTAACGAATTACAACAGGAATATTATTAAACATGACTATTCAGGAAACAGGGTGGCTGAAATCAAGTTTAAAGATGGAGATTACCATTTATACACCGGATCGGTTAATGAACAGCAACCCATAGAGGAAGAAGATCTTGTTAAAACTCCATACAGGGAGGAAAAGACGGCCATGCTCCATGAACTGGACAGTATTGAACAACTGAAACAACATCTGATAGAATTAGACAGGAAAAGACGAGATACACTCTCCAGGCCTCTGTATGAGTATTATACCACCAATGAGCCAATAGATATTAATTACTACATTTTTGAAAAAGAGAAAGAGAATTATTACCAGCTTCAATGGCGCAAGGATTACATGGATATTGAGCTCGATACAGGCAAATTCGAATTCCCCGCAATCAGAATATATGAGACATCCTTTTACAATAACTATATCGCAAACCAGATAGATTTTAATTTCCTGAACCAGTCTTACCAGGCATATAGCGGAGGTGCACCCTATTTTAACCCCGGGTTTAACCTTCTAACCCAGATAGGGGCGGTCGATCTGTTCGAAGATTATAAGATAACCGGTGGATTCAGGTTTGCAGGTAATTTTGACAGCAATGAATACCTGATTAGCATTGAGAACCTTAAAGGAAGTTTTGACAAACAGTTTGTTTTTCATCGCCAGGCATTGAATAGCTATAATGGTTCAGACTATTATAAAATACACAGCCATAACCTTTACTTCACACTGACAAGACCTATCACTCCGGTCCTGGCCCTGAAAGGTACGGTTACATACAGAAATGACAGGTACGTGATTCTGTCAACCGATTTAAGCTCCCTCAACGGAGAGGCAATATACCGGAACTGGGCAGGTTTGAAATCAGAGCTTATTTATGACAATACCCGCAAAAGGGGAACAAATATTTATTTTGGAACACGATTTAAAATATTTGGGGAGTATTACAGGGATATAGAGAGAAAGAAAACTGATATGTTTGTTGTTGGTGCCGACTTCAGGCATTATCTCAGGATACACCGCGACCTGATATGGGCTAACAGGTTGGCAGCCAGTTCTTCATTCGGACCTACAAAACTGCTGTATTACCTTGGTGGCGTCGATAACTGGCTCGGTTTCCTGTTTAATGATGTGCCAATGTTTGATCAGTCAGTCCAGGTTGACCCAACGATAAATTATGCCTTCCATACTCTCGCTACCAATATGAGAGGATTCAGCCAGAATATCAGGAACGGTAATAACTTCGTACTAATTAACAGTGAAATAAGGTGGCCGGTAATAAGGTATATCGTAGGTCGACCTTTAAAATCAAAAATACTGAACGATTTCCAGGTAGTGGCTTTTGGTGATTTGGGAACAGCATGGAGCGGACCTAATCCATGGTCGGGAGAAAACAAATGGGATACAGAAACTATTGAGAACGGACCGGTCAAGGTGTATCTCGACACTAACAGGGAACCAATAGTAGGTGGATTCGGATTCGGATTGAGATCAAACCTCTTCGGGTATTTCGTAAGAGCAGATTGGGCATGGGGAGTGGAAAACTCCGTTGTGCTGCCGGGAATTTTCTACCTTTCTTTCAGCCTCGATTTTTAGACACTATTTATCAGACAATGTCATTCATAAGTGAGATCATCAAGGATAAAGCCAATGAAATTATTGATGAGACCATCAGGCTCAGAAGAAATCTCCATATGCATCCCGAGTTATCTTTCAAAGAATATAAAACCGCTGAATTCATATGTAATTACCTTGATGAACACAATATAAAGTATAGTAAAAATCTTACAGGGACAGGCATAATTGCCTGGGTGAACGGGGGGAAAAATATTGGTAATACTGTAGCCCTGCGGGCTGAAATGGATGCATTACCCATTAAAGAATCCAGCGGTCTTGAATATGCAAGTGTCAATGATGGCATCATGCATGCATGCGGGCATGACGCACATATGGCTATGCTGATGTCGGCAATAATCATAATAAGGGATATCAGGGAAGAATTTGGAGGTAAAATCGCATTCATATTTCAGCCGGGTGAGGAAATGGCACCCGGGGGTGCAAAGCTTTTG
The DNA here is from genome assembly GCA_016928075.1 of Bacteroidales bacterium. GTDB lineage: Bacteria > Bacteroidota > Bacteroidia > Bacteroidales > VadinHA17 > UBA9300. The sequence goes on from JAFGLJ010000051.1 coordinate 17,026, forward strand.
ATGGAAACAGGAATTTTCAAAAACCTTAACCCTGACCTCATTATAGCCCAGCATGTGCTGCCTGAACTTGAGACAGGCATGACCGGTTTCCGGTCAGGCAAATATATGGCCTCAAGTGATGAAATACATATCAGTATATATGGACGTGGAGGACATGCTGCATTGCCCGGGCAATACAGCGACCAGGTTCTTATTGGCAGTGAACTGGTTACCATGCTCAAAGAAGCTGCAAATAAATATAAAACCACTGAACCTGCTTTAATTGGTATCGGGCGCTTCATAGCACAAGGAACAACAAATATAATCCCTGAAGAGGTGCATATACAGGGAACCATAAGAACCTTTGATGAGAAACTACGAGAGCAATTAAAAAACCATGTTGCCGCTATATGCAAAGAGACAGAACAGAAATACAGTGTGAAAATTGATCTTAATATACCCGATGGTTACCCTGTTCTGGTTAACAGTAATGACCACATCCGTAAAGCCGTTATGCTTGCAAAGGAAATCAACGGTGAAAAAATGGTTAAAGAAATCGACCGCAGGATGAGTTCCGAAGATTTTGCATACTATTCGCAAAAATACCCGGTAATATTTTACCGCCTGGGCATAAGGAGCAAAACAGAGGGGATGAATGGCCTCCATACCCCTGCCTTTACCATTGATGAAAAAGCCATGCTGACAGGATTAAGAACCCTGAGTTACCTGGGAGTGAAGTTTACAGGTACCTGCTGATCCTACATTGGGAAGGGCTCATGGTTACTCTGGGCGACATGCCATAATGAGTTGAAAATGAGTTGAGAATAAGTTTAGAGTGAGTTGAGAATGAGTTTCAGTCTGGCATATCAAAAGTTCAAACCAGACTGCAGTAAGGCAGGCTCTCAAACACTCAAACCTTATTCAGGGGACCTCACTCACTTTCACTGCTCTAAAAAACTCATTAATTTTTTTGTAATTAAAAAATAAAGATAATTTTGCATCGTCATAAAAATGAATTTATAACTAAAAATAATCAAAATGGCTTACGTTATAACTGATGATTGTACTGCTTGCGGAACTTGCATAGATGAATGCCCTGTCGAAGCTATATCTGAAGGTGATATATATAAAATTGACCCTGAATTATGCACTGATTGTGGTGCATGTGCAGATGTATGCCCGGTAGAAGCCATTCATCCTGAATAGAGTCAAACAGTAACGGAAATTATTTTAAAGGGTCGTATTTGATACGACCCTTTTCTTATTCTTGAGGATTATATTTTGCCTCCTCCAGTATTTTCCTGTAATTATTATAAATCATAAGCTGACTCAATTCAATACCCGGATTATTTTTCATATATGACTCTATTATCCTGAAGCCCAGCCAAACGCCTGCCTTTCCGGGGGACTCGGATGTAAAATATGTTGTGAAAGGCGCTTCTCCCGTCAGCTTTCGTATTAGCATAATATCAGTGCTGAAAAGCATATCATATTCGATAAGATATTCCCACATCCTGTATTCATTATTAATGCAGAACATCATCTGATCTGAGGTAAAACCGAATAATACAGAGTCAGGGTAATCATTGAGCATACATTTGGTGAAATAATGCAACTTCCCCTCGTAAAGCATTGCCGACAGAAGATCCGCGGATGATTCCCGGGAAGAATCCGGCCAACCCGCTTTTGCCCATGCATAAATAGCATCGGGAACTATCTTTTCAGGAACCATCTTAAGGGTCAGATAATTATAGATACCAAGCTCTGTATAGAACCGGTGGCCTGCCCCCAGGTACCTGTCAAGTCCCGTTGCAAGAATTGAATCCCCCACAATTATGCTGCTATTAAATCCCGAAATGAAAGTATACATACGCGGTATGACAGAATCCGGGAAATAATACCTGTAATTGCCCCAGGCTCTCTCAAATTCTTGCTCATAATAAGAAAGATCAGGATATTTCCCGATAACCGTTTCATAAACTTCGTAATTGAGGCGGCCGGTGGCAAATTCAATCAAACTGTTGAACCCGGTGCTGTCATTTAAATTGCCGGCATCTATAACATATGCAAATAACTGGAGGAATCTGCCATACTTCGAAAGGAGGCTGTCCTTCATTGTTTGCAGTGAAGCAGGATCAGTGGAAAAAAGATCTTTCTCAAGCCTGAGTATTTCTATCTCGGGTACTGGCACTTTTTGCTTTATTGAATAATGATTATCACCGCATGATTCTGTCAGTAGAGATAAAAAGATCAAACATATTATTTTAACCGTATGCCTCATTATGCCATGTCTTATTTAAAGGAAAAAAATATTGATTTATTTTGCTCGGGCAATTACTGTTTACATTTGATTGATATATAATTCTTATTTTCGTATCTCGTAAGGCAAATGTAAAAAATTATATTCAAGCTATTTTTCTAATATAACTGTTATGAAAGTAAGAATGTACATAATAAAAATCCTTTTTGCAGGCTTACTGTTATGCTTAATACCACAAAATTCTGTATCTCAGGAAATTCAGATCGGCCTGTACTCTGAACCACTTATTAGCTGGTTTTCTTCAGACACAGATAATGCAGACAATGACGGTGCCCGTCCGGGGTTGGCCTTTGGTCTTACCTATGACAGATACTTCGCAAGGAATTATGCCTTTTCCTCAGGTATAAGTATAATAAATGCTTCCGGCAGACTCAACTATTCTGACACTCTTTTAATAAGATTTAAGAATTCTGAAACCGAGCTTAATGCAGGCGATAATATAACTTACAGGATTCAATACCTTTCAATACCCCTGGGAATTAAGCTCAAGACCAACCAGATAGGATACATTACTTTTTTTGCCAATACAGGGATAAACCCTAAAATAGTAATTGGAGGCAAGGGGGATATACCGTCCCAGGGTATTAAAAAAGTGAATGTTACGGAAGAGCTGAGACTTTTTAACCTGGGATATTATATAACAGTCGGTACAGAATACCCACTTGGAGGAAGAACGGCCGCTGTCGTAGGAATTGGTTACGAAGATAATTTTATGGATGTTACAAAAGATAACTCCGGACAACCCGAAGATAAGATAAACCATCATTTTTTGCGTTTCAGAATAGGATTAAACTTTTAACCACCAGATTAATGAAAATTACCCTTGCACAGATCAATTATCATGTAGGTAACTTTGAGAAAAACAGTAACCTCATAATTGATGCAATCAGGAAGGCAAAAAATGATAAATCTGACCTGATAATATTTTCTGAACTCTCGCTCACAGGTTACCCTCCCCATGACCTGCTTGAACATCGTGATTTTATTGAGAAATGCAATGACTATATCGACCTTGTTGCAAGGGAATGCAGGGGGATCACTGCTATTATAGGTGCTCCTTCAATAAACAGGAAAAGCAGCGGCAAAAAACTGTATAACACAGCTTATTTGTTGAACGAGGGTAAGATCAGGGATCAAATCAATAAAAGCCTGCTCCCCACATACGATATTTTTGATGAATACAGGTATTTCGAACCCTCAACCGACTTTAAAGTTATAGACCTTAAGGGGAAAAAACTGGCAATAACTATATGTGAAGACCTCTGGGATGAACAGGGATTTGAGAATGAATTCAGCAGCTCACGAATGTATTCAGTATCACCCATGAAGGAATTGGCTAAGCTAAAACCCGATATAATTATTAATATTTCAGCATCTCCTTTTGCCTATAATAAAACCGAAAACAAACTGAGAATTTTTACCGACAAAGCTGCCAGGTATAAGCTGCCTGTTCTTATGGTTAACCAGGTTGGCGCAAATACTGACCTTATTTTTGAAGGCAATTCAATGGTCATAGGCCCCGGAGGTAACATTATCGATATGTTCCCGGCATTCGATGAACATATTGCCAGCTATGAGCTTTCAGACATAACAGACAGCCAGTCGGATTTTAAATATCAACCTGACCGTATTGAAATGATCTATTCGGCACTGGTACTGGGATTGAAAGATTATTTCGATAAAATGAACTTCCCCTCTGCTATACTGGGCCTCTCCGGGGGAATAGACTCTGCTGTATGCCTTTGCATTGCCGTAAAGGCACTGGGTGCACAAAAAGTGAGAGCCCTATTACTGCCCTCTATGTATTCAAGCGAGAACTCGGTTGAGGATGCTGTTGATCTTAGTAATAAACTGGGCGTGAGATATGATATCATTAATATTGAAAGCTCATACAGGGTCATCATAGATTCACTTTCAGAAGTTATGAAAGGAACAAGTCCCGATGTTACAGAAGAAAATATTCAGGCACGTTTACGAAGCCTCCTGCTTATGTCTTTATCCAATAAATTTGGCAATATACTGCTAAATACTTCTAATAAAAGCGAAACTGCGGTAGGTTACAGCACCCTTTATGGAGATATGGCAGGAAGTATTTCGGTACTTGGAGATGTATATAAAACCGATATCTACAAGCTGGCGGATCATATCAATAAAGATCTAAACATAATCCCACAGAGTATTATAGATAAAGCGCCCTCAGCAGAGCTTCGGCCTGATCAGAAAGATACTGATTCACTGCCTGATTATGAAGTTCTTGACTCCCTTCTTTACCAGTATATTGAAATGCAGAAACCGGTTTCAGAAATCAAGGGTCATAATATTACCCGTGACCTTGTAAAGAAAATAATCAACCAAATAAACAGGAATGAATTTAAGCGTTATCAGGCCCCACCTATCCTCAGAATTTCAAGTAAAGCTTTTGGAATAGGGAGACGAATGCCTCTTGTGGGAATATATTGATTGATTCTTATCTATATCTATTCCAGATAAGCTTTTATCCTTAAGAAAAAATGACGCTTCCAAGTTGAACATCCAACGGTGTGTTTTATAACATAATAAGTAATAATCTGTAAGTGTGAACTTTACAACATACTGTTAATGAATGTGTTAAAAAATGTTAATTTAGCATTTGTAAGCATCTTTTATTATTTTTGTATATGTTCTGTAACATAAATCTCAATGAAAACAACAGTGTACAAAAATCACTACATCCAGGCATGTATAGATAATCCGGGTTCAATTTTCAAAAATCTTAAGATTGGAGAACAGGAAGTCCTGGTAAAAAATCATTCATATGCCCACTATCATAAGGGAGAGATAATTTTCAAGGAAGGTGAAAAGCCCCCCGGACTGATCAGCCTGGCCAGTGGAAAAGTTAAGATATTCAAGGAAGGTGTTGGAGGCCGTGAGCAAATACTTAGAATGGTAAAGCCGGCAGGTATACTGGGATTCAGGGCACTGTTTGCCGGAGTGGCCTATTCAGCCTCGGCTATTGCCATAGAAGATTCCACGATATGTATTATTGAAAAAGATGCCCTTTTCAAACTCGTAAGGGAAAGCCCCGAACTTTCACTTAAGATAATCAAGATGTTATCATATGAACTGGGATTCTCTAACAACCGTACTGTATCATTAACACAGAAACATATACGGGGAAGACTTGCAGAATCTTTATTGGTATTGAAAGATACCTACGGTTTTGAAAAGGACGGAAAAACCATCAAGGCATATCTTTCCAGGGAAGATATTGCCAACCTGTCAAACATGACTACTTCGAATGCAATAAGGACGTTATCCACTTTTGCAGCCGAGAAAGTCATTGCGATTGACGGCAGGAAAATTAAAATATTGGATCCTTTAAAGCTTAACAGAATAAGTACACTGGGATAAATATACCGGGTTGGTTATTCATATAGAAAAATCCTCTTTACCCTCACTGGAATGCCTGTTAATATTTCATACGGTATAGTCTGACAGATATCTGTCATACTATTAATTGATATATTTTCTCCGAATATTTCAACTTTGTCTCCCGGTTTAAGATTCGTACCAGTGATATCAATCATGCACATATCCATACACACGTTACCTATTATTGACAGGTGCTTACCCCCGGCATATACCTTCCCTCTGCCCTGTCCCATCATTCTTCTGAGACCGTCTGCATAACCTACAGGCAATATTGCAATTCTTCTTTCTTTTTTACTGGCATTCTTCAGTCCATATCCAAGCCCTTCGCCTCCTTTTACGGTCTTAACCTGTGATATGCGGGTAAAAAATGCAATTCCTGTCTTTAGTCCCTCCATTTTAACCTCAGTAATACCGTAAAGTCCTATGCCAAGGCGAACCATATCGAACTGGTATTCAGGAAATCTTACTATGCCTGCGGAATTAAGCAAATGCTGGATAAATCCATTACCTGTCCGGCTGCGAATATAATTACTGATACTTGTAAACCTTTCAGCCTGTTTGCGTGTATATTCATCCATCTCGGGGTCATATGCTGCAGCAAGGTGTGAAAATACAGATGCTATGCTTACTGACTTACATTTTATTAAAGTATTTACCATCTTATCAATATCTTCTTCCATGAAACCAAGACGGTGCATACCGGTATCCAGCTTGATATGCACCGGATAGTTATCAATTCCGTAGCGCTTAACTTCACTGATAAAATAATCAAGCATGTCCTGGCTGAATATTTCAGGTTCTAAATCATAATCCAATAGAGACCTTAAAGAATAGGGATCAGGATTCATTACCATTATCCGGCTGGTTATACCGTCTTTTCTCAGTTTTATACCTTCATCCGTGTATGCCACGGCCAGGTAATCTACCCCGTTATATGTTAGCCATTCTGATATTTCCCTGGGCCCGGCACCATAGGCAAAAGCCTTTACCATTGCCATTATCTTCGTGTCTTTGTCAAGGTATGATCTGAAAGTATCAAGGTTTGCAAGCACTGCATTGAGGTTTATTTCAAGCTGTGTCTGGTGTGTTTTCAGTTCAAGAAGTCGCCCTATACGTTCAAACTCAAAAATTCTTGCACCTTTAAGCAGTATTGCCTCATCACTGAAACTTGCCGGAATAAATGATTCAATAAAATCATCAGTATCATTATAAAATGCCATTGAATGAATATTGAAGTACTTACTGTACTTTTGCAGGTCCCTGCCTATAGCAATTAGTTTCTTTGTCCCTGCTTTTTTAATACTACCTGCAACTTCACTGTAAAGCTGATCCTTATCCCTGATGCCCTGGATAAAATCAGAAAGAATAACTGTCATATCCTTACCGGATATTCCCCTGAGGTATTCCATAGCTATCCTGAGCGACCCCGGATCGGAATTATAGAAATCTTCGAGCAATAAACAGTTATTGATTCCTTCTTTTTGTTCCATTCTCATGGCAACAGGCAAAAGATTCTTTACCCCTTCTGTTATTTGTTTGCTGTTAAGACCCAAAAAAACAAGGGTGGCAACAACGGTTGACAAATTATCTACTGATGCCCTGTCAGAGAAAGGAATATTGCATAAAAATTTCCTGCCATTATATATAACTTTCAAAGCAGGGGCATTTCTGGTCTTCAAATCAGGGATAATAGTGACATTTGAGTTGTGTTTTACTGCCGACCAGCTAAAAAGGCGTTTACCCTTTAATCGTTGATCACTGATAATACTATTGTGTATGTCTTCCTTATCCGCAGGGTAAATAATCACTTCTGAATTTACGAACAGGCTCAGCTTTTCATGTATCTTTTCATCAATACTTGTGAAATTCTCCTGGTGTGCTTCACCAATATGAGAAAAAATTCCAATGTCCGGTTTTATTATATTTTCCAGCTTACCTATTTCACCCGGTTTTGACATTCCTGCTTCAATTACTGCCGTATCATATTCATCACTTAGGTTCCACAGCGAAAGTGGTACACCAACCTGGGAGTTATAACTCCTTGGGCTGCGCACAACACTTTCATATTTACCCAGGATGTCTGACAGCCATTCTTTAATTACAGTTTTACCATTGCTTCCGGTAACTGAAATCACTCGTCCGGAGTAATTGCGTCTTTTCCATGCAGCAATCTTATGAAGGGCATGAAGGCTATCTTCACAAACAATAAAACTGGCTTCAGGGAAATCCTCAAATTTACCCGTGTAATATTTTCCAATGACAAGGAATACTCTCACTCCGGCCCTGTAAAGATCGGGTATATACCTGTGCCCGTCATTTCTCTCACCTCTCAGGGCTATGAACATTGTTCCGCGGGACAATTCCGATACTTTCCTGCTGTCAATAAGAAGTTCCTGAACCTCGAGACCGGGATCACCGGTAAAATCCGATCCTGTGATTTCAGCAATAGTCCTGACGTCTATTCTCAATTTTCCTCCTTTGATTCTGAAAGTTTATTATAACAATTCCTGCAAAGGGGTTTATATATATCCCTTTCTCCCAGCAATACAATATTCTTATCCTTCGCCTTTCTGAAAGAGTAATTTGCCAGATTGCCACATTCGACACATATTGCGTGAACCTTGGTAACATATTCTGCTATAGCCATTAAATCCGGCATCGGGCCAAAAGGTTTCCTGCTGTAATCCATATCCAGTCCCGCTATGATAACCCTTACGCCCCTGTCGGCCAGCTTATTACATACATCAACTATCCCGTTATCAAAAAACTGGGCTTCATCAATGCCAATAACCTCGACACCTTCTGAAAGCAAGAGTATCATCGAAGCATTCTCAACAGGTGTTGAAGTAATTGATCTCTCATCATGCGAAACTACAAGCTTATCGGAATACCTTGTATCCATTGCAGGTTTATAAATTTCAACTTTAAGTCCTGCTATTCTGGCTCTTCTGAGACGCCGGATTAACTCCTCAGTTTTACCTGAAAACATTGATCCCGCAATAACCTCTATTGATCCACGTTTATTTACAGGGTCAACAGAATTTTCAAGAAAATACATCGAAATCTAGTATTTATGAAGCACGGATAATTTCTGTCGCAATAAATAATAATTACCTTTGCAAGGTAAAGAAAATTGATTTTAAATAAAACCTATTTCATGGATCTGAAATCAGTTATCAATATTATCCTTCGTGATCTTAAGGAAGCCGGCGATCTGATTGATGACCTTAAAAATAAGCCTAAATTTCAGGACCTCCAGATTGAGCTTGCCAGATCAAAATGTAAGAGTGCCGAGGAACTTATAAAGCTGATAGGTGATATTATCACTGAAACGGGGATTGAGGATCTTTTGAAGCCTGTTATTTCAGAAAGCATAGCAGATAATGATATACTTGAAATCCAGGATAAGATTGATGAAGAAGAGGAAATAGAAGAAATAATTGAGGCAGAGCAGTCTTTCGAAGAGCAAACGGAAGAAAAGATCATGCCTCCCGGTGAGCCTGATCACAGTGGGGAAACAAAACCTGATAGGAAAAGTGAACAGATAATTGCCGACAGGTTCAGCCACCTTGCAAGCCGGATAAATGAAAAAGTGGGCGACAGCAAGAAGACTGAAGGGAAAACCCGTACCATCCCGGTTACTGACCTTAACAGGGCCATAGGCATTAACGATAGGTTTTACTTTATCAGAGAGCTTTTTAACGGTAAAGAGGAATCATACAGGCAAACAATTAACAGCCTGAATAATGTATCAAGTAAAGAAGAGGCTGCCGGTATTCTGAGGGAAGCTGTAAAAGAAATGGCAGATTCGGAACCCGCGCATCAGTTGCTTGAACTGGTTGAAAGGAAACTCTCAGCTAAATAAAATGGGCAGGTTATATATAATCCCCACACCCATAGGAAACCTTAAAGATATAAGCCTGAGGGCTCTGGAAATCCTGCAGGAGGTTGACCTGATACTTGCTGAAGACACACGTAAATCAGGAATACTGTTAAAACATTTTGATATAAAACCTCCTCTTTCCCCTCACCATAAATTTAATGAACACAGGGAGGTAGAAAAAATATGCGGGCAGATAGAATCGGGTAAAAATATAGCCTTAATAACCGATGCTGGTACCCCCGGGATATCTGATCCTGGATTCCTGCTTGTAAGAACTTGTATTGAGCAAGGTATCGATGTGGAGACATTGCCGGGAGCTACCGCTTTTATCCCTGCCCTGGTGAATTCCGGCCTTCCCTGCGACAGGTTTTGCTTTGAAGGATTCCTTCCACAGAAAAAGGGCAGGATGAAAAGACTGAAGAAACTTGAAAATGAAGAAAGGACAATGGTCTTTTATGAGTCTCCTCACAGAATTCTGAAACTTATAGATCAGCTTATCGATATTTTTGGTGGACAGAGAAAAGCTTCATTGTCAAGAGAACTTACTAAAATACACGAGGAAAATGTAAGGGGGAGTCTTGTTGAACTTTCTGCAAAACTCAAGGATGCACAACCCAGAGGTGAATATGTTATAGTGGTAGCCGGGAAGAGCGGTGACAGGTGATCTCCGGGCTGTCATCTCTGGCATTCTTAAATCCTAGTTCGTTAATCTATATTCGATATTTCTTAGCTTTAACCTAAAAAATTCTATTTTTGTTCCTGGTTCCTGAAAACTTTTCCGGGTAAATCCGTTATTATATAAAATGGTTTATGAAAAAAATTGTTTTTACCATATATATAATCCTCCTGGCAGTTATTAGCTCCAATGCTCAATGCCTGAAAGGTGTTATTACTGATTCCAATGGAGAACCTGTCAGGTATGCCACGGTATACGTAAATGAATTAAAGCACGGAACCACCTCAAACATCAAGGGGGAATACGAGATAAAATTGAAACCAGGGAGTTATACCGTCTTTTTCCAGAGTCTTGGATTTTCACCTGAAGTGAAAAGCATTACAATAGGACAGGCAGATAAAATAATGAATATAACCCTCTCTATTCAATACTACCAGATACCTGAGGTAAGGGTTACAGCCACCGGGGAAGACCCTGCATACGGAATAATGAGAAAAGCTATTGGCCTTGCTCCATATCACCTGAACAGGGTTAAACATTATGAAGCCGATGTCTATATAAAAGGCAGCGTAGTTGTAAATAAGCTTCCACGCCTGATAACCAGGAACATAGAAAAGGAAGACGTTGAAATAAGGGAAGGGGACAGTTATCTTATCGAGTCGATCAATAAGATTGAATATGACGCCCCTGATATATACAGGCAAACTGTTATTGCCCAGCACAGTACTTTCCCCGAAATACAGGATTCCGATATATCCCCGATGGATGTTGTCAGGGCAAGTTTCTATCAGCCCGTTCTGGCGGATATAGCTATAAGTCCTCTTGCACCAAATGCAATGTCACATTACAGGTTCAGCTATGAAGGGTCAACTCCGCAGGGTAAGTACATTGTTAATAAAATAAAGGTAATACCTAAAAGAAAAAGCCAGCAGGTTTTTGAGGGCACTCTTTATATTATAGAGGACCTCTGGTGCCTGCATAGCCTGGACCTTACCAATGAGAACCTTGCTGGCTCAATAAATATTGAACAGGTTTATACTCCCGTGGAGGATGACATATGGATGCCTGTCAGCCATAATTTCGATGTTAAGGTATCTATCGTTGGGGTCGACGCCGACGGAACATATGGCAGTTCCGTTACATATGCGGCAGTAGAGCCCAATACTGAACTTCCAAGGCCCGAAGCCCTTGATCTTAACCCCACTGCAGAACAGGACATTCTGCAAGAACAGCGTGAAGCATCTAAAACACAACAAAAAATTGAGGAAATACTTCAGAAGGATGAACTCAATAACAGGGATATGTCAAGGCTGTCAAGGCTGATGGAAAAGGAGGCCGAAGAATCTGAAGCCGGTGAAGATGACCTTGAAATAAAAAAAACTACAAGTTATACAGTTGAAGAGGATGCCAGCGAAAAAGGCTCCGAATACTGGAATGAAGTACGACCCATTCCTCTCTCTGAGGAAGAGAAGAAAAGCATAAGGGTAAGTGACAGCTTAAAGCTGGAAACCGGACTCAAAACAACCGGATCAGTGCATGACAGCACTTCCATTGCTGAAGGCAGAAGTAAAAGTAAATTCTTCAGAGTCATGGGAGACATATTCCAGGGTGAAACATGGTATGGTAAAAACAACAACAGTCGTTCCACTTTTGGAGGATTGCTTGATCCTGACCATTTTGGTTTCAACAGTGTTGACGGTTTCAAATGCGGTATTGATTTCAATTACTATAATGAATGGAGCTCAGGTAAGACCTTATCATTAACTCCTGAGTTCGGATGGGACTTCGCAAGAGAAAATGCTAACTGGAGTTTAAGCGGAATGATCACGTATAACCCTATGAAACAGTCTCGCCTGGTTTTCTGGGGAGGTATGGGCAGCAAAGATTTCACTAATTCAGCAGGCATAAGCCCTTTCATTAATATGGCTACATCACTTCTGCTCAAAGACAATTACCTTAAACTGTATGAAAGCAGGTTTCTGACAATAAGCCAGCGAAGTGAATATTTTAACGGATTTTATGTTGAACTCAGGTACGCTTATGATAATCGCAGGCTGCTGGAAAATAATACCAATTTCTCACTCTTCAGAAGAGATGAGGACTATTCTGAGAATATCCCGTTTAACGAGTACCTGGGAGCAGGCGGGGATACAGATGCCGATTACCTCATTACCAACCATATCCATCACCAGTTTTCAACCGTGATATCCTATATACCCAGGCAGAGGTACAGGATCAACGAAGGCAGGAAGTCTGCTGCAGGTTCTGATTATCCTACTTTCAAGATATATTATGATCATGGAATAAATATTACACCTGACGATGACTACCATCATTTTGACCATATCCAGTTTGAGGCAAATAAGTCAAAATCTATTGGTGCTTTCAATGAATATTCATGGCGATTTAGAGCTGGCGGCTTCATTAATAATGAGAAACTCCAGTTTCAGGACTTCAATCACTTTAATATTCAATCACTGCCTTTCCTGATCCGCAATCACCAGGATGCATTTATGCTGCCTGATTATTACACACTGGCAACACCAGAGTATTATATTGAAGCACACTTCAGATATACAACCCCTTACCTTCTGATCAAGCTTCTTCCTTTTCTGAGTAACAGCCTGATGCGAGAAAACATAACCCTGGCTTACCTGTACAGTCCTCATACCAGTCATTATTATGAACTGGGATATGGTCTCAGTGAGATTTTTCTGATAGGTAAGATAGGGGTATATGCAGGTTTTGAAGATCTCAGCTTCAAATCAGCAGGAGTGAGATTCACTTTCATTTTCAGGTAGAGCCTTCACCAAGCTCATCATCCCTGTATGCATCGGGCATTTCTTTCTTTGCCTTCACTCCAAGCTCTCTAAGGTGACCCACCCTGTTAATGAGGTTTCCCCTCCCCGTAAGTTTCATCACCGTTTCATCGTACTGTTTCTGTGCTTCATTCAGTTTCTTGCCCAGCCTTTCCAATCGTTCAAGAAGAAGAACAAAGTCGTCATAAAGGGCCCCTCCCTGCCTGGCAATCTCAAGAACATTCCTGCTTTGATATTCCTGTTTCCATATACTCTCTATCATCTTAAGGGCTGCAATAAGATTGGTTGGACTGATTATAAGCACCCTTTTTTCATATGAATCAGACCATAGCCTGATATCGGACTGCAGGGCCAGGAAATATGCCGGTTCAACAGGCATAAACATCATTACGAAGTCGACTGTTTCAAGTTTATACTCATCCTGGTAATCTTTTGCAGCAAGCTTGTTCAAATGCGTTCTTACTGAATGCAGATGAGCTTTTATGCCCTTTTCCCTTTCATCTTCTGTCTCTGCATTGACATACTTCTCATAACCAATTAATGAAACCTTTGAATCAATTATTATACTCCGGTTTCCAGGATACTTGACAATTATGTCAGGCTGCAATCTCCCTCCTTCCTCTGTAGAATATGATTCCTGTACGAAAAATTCCCTGTTTTTCACCAATCCTGATTTCTCAAGTATACTTTCAAGTATCATCTCTCCCCAGCCTCCCCTCGCTTTAGAATCCCCCTTAAGCGCTTTTGTTAAAGCATTTGCCTCCTCACTGATTTTTGCGTTCAGCTTTTCCAGATCAGCGATCTTTGACATGAGTGAGGCACGGTCTTTACTGCTTTCAAGCCTTGTTTTCTCTACCTTATCCCTGAAATCTTTCAGGTTCTCGTTAAAAGGCTTCAATATACTATCCAGTTTTTCAGTATTCTCTCTCGTAAATTTCCTGCTTTTATCCTCCAGAATTTCATCAGCCAGTAACTTGAATTCTTTCTTCATCCTCTCCTGTATTTCCTCAAGTTCTTTTTTCTGATCCTCAAGTTTCTCTCCCAGTGCTTCTATATTAGCTTCCCTTGAAGCCACCATGGCTGTCAGTTTTCGTATTTCTCCTTCTTTCTCTGACAGTTCAGTCTTATATTCTGATATTGTTGACCTGAGATCATTAATATGCACATTCTCGGTTGAACGTGCAGCTTTTTTTCTTATGACCTGAATAATTATCATCAACAAGACTCCTGCTGCCAGTCCTGCAAGGAAAAAGATGCTATTCTCAAGCATAGGTTCAAGTTATTTAGTTAATATATATAGTAGCCTGCTTAAAACACCCTGTTATATGTTGATATTACAATTCAGGGTATTTAATCGTCTGATCCATTTTCACTGCTCAGGCTATTGCTATCAAAAGGAATATCATTATTCATTTTTGAACTTATTGTGAAGGAATCCGAAACATTTTGATTTGCTATTGCTTCATAGTTAAGATCATCAATATCAATAAACTGTGCCCTCTCCTCTCTGAAGCGCAGCAATACATCATCGACAGGGCCATTCCTGTTTTTCGCAAGGATGATTTCAGCTATTCCTTTTGAGGGCATATCATTTTCAAGTGTTGTGAATCCATATTTTTCGGGTCTGTGAATAAAAACCACCATGTCAGCATCCTGCTCAATAGCACCGGATTCTCTCAGGTCAGACAACTGGGGTCTCTTGTTCCCTCCCCTGACTTCGACCGAACGGTTAAGCTGACTGAGAGCAATAATTGGTACATTAAGTTCTTTTGAAATACTTTTCAGTGACCTGGAAATACTGGAAACCTCCTGTTCACGACTACCGGCATCCTTCGGTCCTGTCATCAGCTGCAGGTAATCTACAATGGCCACATCCAGTTTATGCTGAGCAGATAGTCGCCTGCATTTAGCCCTGAGTTCAAAAACAGAGATAGCAGGGGTATCATCAATATAAATACTGGCATCCTCCAGTATTTTTATCTTCGATTCAAGTTGTTTCCATTCATCCTCCTTAAGCCGGCCATTTTTAATCCTGTTTGATGGTAACTCTGTTTCAGCGACTATCAGGCGGTTTACCAGTTGAACCGCCGACATCTCAAGGGAAAAGACAGCGACTGACTTCTTATGGTCGATTGCCATATTCCTGGCCATGGATAATGCAAGGGCGGTTTTACCCATTGATGGTCTGGCAGCAATTATTATCAGGTCAGATTTTTGCCAGCCTGATGTCAGCCTGTCGAGTTTTGTAAACCCGGAAGGCACGCCGACGAGGGCATCTTCCCTCTTACTCGCTTCCTCTATTTCATGTATGGCTTCCTTGAGAACAATATTTATCGCTGCTACCTCCTTTTTGATATTTCCTTCAGCAATCTGGAATAATTCGTTCTCAGAATAATCCAGCAGTTCATTTATATCATTTGAGTCATCAAATGCACGGTTCTGTATCTCCGATGTAACCCTTATGAGCTCCCTCTGGATAAATTTCTGTGCTACTATTTTAGCATGAAATTCAACATGAGCCGCTGACACAACTTTTGATGTAAGCTGTGTCAGGTAAACTGGCCCCCCAATGTTGTCCAGCTCATCTCTTGATCTTAACTCTTCGGTAACTGTATACAGGTCAACAGGTAATTCTCTCTGGTTAAGCGACAGAATGGCTTCATAGATTCTCTGGTGTACATCCTTATAAAAGCTTTCAGGTTTAAGAATATCAATTACCGTTATTATCGCCTCTTTTTCAAGCATTATTGCTCCCAATACTGCTTCCTCCATATCAATAGCCTGTGGAGGCACCCTGCCTATATCAGGCAAAAGATTTGCAACAGGCCTGGACTTAGCCTTTCTATCAGCCATAAAATACTGTTTATCTATTAGTTATAAGTTTACTCCTTGTGGAGGTAATCTCCCTTGTCAAAGTTAGAAAATAGAAAACTTCTGCCCAGTAACAACACATAAATATTACAAACATTTTAGTGTTGATATCTTGTTGATATGAAATCAGGCTAAGACTGAGGATTTAATAAAATAATAACTGTTTACGCGAGCGCAGCGAGCAAATTACGCGAACGAAGTGAGCCAATTACGCGACCAACGGGAGCAAACATTTTTTTTAGTAATTTGCATGCCAGATAAAATAACGGTCATGACTTTATTCCCTAATGCAAAGATCAATATAGGTTTATACATTACCGCCAAAAGGGATGATGGCTATCATAATATTGAGTCCTTATTTTATCCTGTTGGTGCAAAGGATGCACTGGAGTTTGTTATGCAAAAGCCTGAAGCCGAATTTGATGAGTTAACAGTTACCGGGATTGAAACCAACTGCAGTATGAATGAAAACCTTGTGATGAAAGCTGTGAACCTGTTGAGAAATGAATATACCATCCCACCCCTTAAAATACATCTGCATAAAATTATACCTGCCGGTTCGGGACTGGGAGGCGGCTCTTCAGATGGAGCTTTCATGCTCAGGTACCTGAACCGTTATTTCAGGCTTGGCATCGACAATGAGAGGCTCACTGAAATGGCACTGCAGATTGGCAGTGACTGTGCTTTCTTTATCAAGAACAAAGCTGCCCTTGTTAGTGGCCGTGGTGAGGTAATTGCAGAAACAGATTTTACCCTGGAGGGGAAATATATAATTATCGTATATCCCGGTATTCAGATAAATACGGCTGAAGCATACGGGATGGTTAGTCCGGTTAATCCGGTTAGGCATATCGATGAACAAATAGAGAAGCCTTTACATGAATGGCGAAGCAATATACATAATGATTTCCAGGACGCAATTATATCAAAGTATCCTGCTATCGGTTATCTTATTGAAAGGATCTATGATGAAGGGGCAATATATTGTTCGATGAGTGGCAGTGGATCAGCAGTATACGGCATATTTGAAGAGCTTCCGCCCGCAGGCGCATATAATGATTACTGGTCCTGGAGGGGCAAGCTCCAGTGAGAATTATTGTTGCGGATTGAATTCAATAAGAAGCTTACCTTTTGGCACTTTATCATTCACATTTATATCGATATATTTTACCAGGCCACTGACGGGGCTTTTTATCCTGTTCTTCATTTTCATTGCCTCAAGTACCAGGACCTCATCTCCTTTTTTTACTTTATCCCCTTCTTTCACCATGATTTCAACAACTGTTCCGGGAATAAAGCTCAATAGTTTTGATCTGTCAGGACTTTTATAAGGTTCCCTGTTTTTATATTTGGGGCTCAGCCTTGTAGTATATTTCGAATGATTTATATTGAGTATCTCCAGTTTGATATCTTTCTTCTTTTCCATAAGTATTCGCTAATAACAAAGCAGGTTTTAAAATGGTGGAATTCCATGTTTCTTGAATGGCAGGGATACAGATTTATTATCAGATACTTCAATTGCGTGAATAAGTAATCGCCTTGTTTCTCCAGGTTCAATTACTGCGTCCACATATCCTTTTGCTGCAGCCACATATGGATTGGCAAACTTTGTTTTGTATTCCTCCACCTTGGCTTTTCGCGTAGCATCCGGATCATCAGAGGCCATTATCTCTTTCTTGAAAATAATATTCGCAGCTCCTTCAGGTCCCATTACGGCAATCTCGGCTCCTGGCCAGGCAAATACAAAATCTGCCCTGAGATGTCTTGATCCCATAGCTATATATCCCCCGCCGTAAGCTTTCCTGATAATAACGGTTATTTTAGGTACGGTAGCTTCACTGTAAGCATAGAGTACTTTCGCACCATGCCTTATTACACCTGCATGTTCCTGATCGACTCCGGGAAGGTACCCCGGAAGATCTACGAAAGTAATTATAGGTATATTGAATGCATCACAGTAACGTATAAATCTGGCAGCTTTGTCAGAAGAATCCACATCGAGAACACCCGCCATTTCCAATGGCTGGTTAGCGACAAAACCGACAGTAGCTCCGTTTATACGGCCGAAACCTATAACAATATTCTTAGCCCAGTGCCTCTGTATCTCAAAAAATTCAGATTTGTCAGTGACAGATCGTATAACATCTTTAACATCATAAGGCAATGTTGGATCATCGGGAACAATTTTATCTATATCACATTCTCTTATCGGTTCAGCCGGCTCCATTGGTTTTGCCTTCCTCTGGTTATTCCAGGGTATATAGCTTACCAGTTCCTTTATCTTGGCAAAACATTCATCCTCAGTTTCAGCATAAAAATGAGCATTACCGGTAATTTCGCTATGCACCTTTGCCCCACCAAGGTCTTCCATTGATATCTCTTCACCCAGGACTGTCTTTATAACCTCGGGTCCTGTAATAAACATCTTTGAGATATTCTGGACCACGAACACAAAATCGGTTAGTGCAGGTGAATAAACTGCTCCACCGGCACAGGGACCGAGAATGACTGATATCTGGGGTATCACACCACTGGAAAGGGTATTACGGAAAAAAATCTCTCCGTATCCGGCAAGTGAATTGACCCCTTCCTGTATTCTTGCCCCACCTGAATCGTTAATACCTATAAGGGGTATTCGCATCTTGAGTGCGTGATCCATTATCTTTGTTATCTTTCTTGAATGCATAAGTCCCAGCGAGCCACCTGCCACAGTGAAATCCTGTGCAAAAATGGCTATAGGAGCACCTTCAATGGTGCCTGTTCCAATTATTACGCCGTCGCTCGGAAGGCTTTTTTTGTCCATATCAAAATCACGGGCCTCATGTTCAACGAACATATCATATTCACTGAACGAACCCTCATCAAGGAGTATCATTATTCGCTCCCTGGCAGTACCCTTCCCCAATGCTTTTTGCTTTTGTATGGCTTTTTCTCCACCACCAAGAAGTATTTTTTGCCTCCTCTCCTGGAGTTCCTTTATTTTCTGGTCTAAAGGCATGATATTTTGTATTTTTTATAAACCTGGTTACTAAACGATTACCCTAATTCAAGCTGGAATTGTATATGCAACATTACTAAAATCAAATGAATTAAAGAAGAGCAAAGATCACTTTTTTTCGAACGATAGCATGATGACCTGCTGATTTTATTGTAAACAAAATATTAATAGACAATTACAATATGATAATTTTCGACCATATATTATTTTGGGGCTCTTTTGTACAGTAAAATTGCTATACTAAGGTAAATAATATTTGGCAGCCACATTGCAAACATAGGGTTAAGGTTGCCTTTAAGGGAGAACTGTGTTGCAAACTGCATAAAGAATATATATGAGAAACTAAGTGCAAGGCCAAATCCTATTTGCATCCCGATTCCACCACGCACCTTCTTTGAGGACAGTGAGAGCCCGATAAGTGTCAGGATAAATACTGAGAATGGATTTGCTATTCTCTTATGTTTTTCATTAAGGCACAGTTTAACTTCTTCCGATCCCTGCAACTTTAAAACATCAATATAGTGATTCAGCTCAAAAAGGTTCATTGTAACCACAAAGTCCTCCCCTCTTTCAAAATCGCTGGGAGTAATTGTAAGTGTAGTATCTATCCTCCTCCCTTTTCTTATATATTCCTTACCATCAATAATATCTCTTATAACATAGTTCCTCGCACTCCATTTATTTATTGTCGAATCCCACTTAACGTGAGGAGCCATTAGTTTCGAAACCAGTTCTCCATCTTCATTGAAGCTCTCAAGACTGAATTCAGTACCAATCTGGGCAGCTGACCGATAGGTTTCCATAAAGGCATATACATTGGGATAAACCTGCCTGTGTATATTGCTAGTCATAAAATGCCTGCTACGGCTTCGATAGTACTTATCCTCAAACTCAATCCTTTCTTTACTCGCATGAGGTATCACGAAGTTTGTAAGCAAAAAAGTAATAATCGCTATAAGAAGTGAAGAATAGAAATATGGCAACATCATCCGCCTGAAACTCACCCCGCTGCTCAGAATGGCTATTATTTCGGTATCATATGCCATTTTCGATGTAAAGAAAATAACCGATATAAATGTAAACAGCGGGGAGAAAAGAGTAGCGAAGAATGGTATAAAATTCAGGTAATAATCAAATATGATGGCCTTTAAAGGTGCTTCTTTCTCAAGAAAATCATCAATCTTTTCAGAAAAGTCAAAAATGATTGCCACAAACATAATAAGGACCAGGGCCAGGAAAAATGTTCCCAGGAATTTTTTAATAATAAAAACATCTATTGTCTTTTTCTCAATCTTCATTATATCCTTTGTCCAAGTGCAGCAATCATTTTATTTTTCCAGTTGCGGTATTCCCCTTTTTCTATTTTGTTGCGTGCTTCGTCAACAAGCCACAAATAAAAGGCCAGATTATGTATGCTGGCTATCTGTGCCCCGAGCAGTTCGCCGGAGACAATTAAGTGCCTGAGATAAGCCTTTGAATAATAACGGCTTATATCTGAAGGACCCTGTTTATCGATGGCTGAAAAATCATTAGCCCATTTTTTATTTTTAATATTAATTATACCATCCCTTGTGAAAAGCATCCCGTTGCGCCCGTTCCTTGTTGGTATAACACAATCAAACATATCAATACCAAGATCTATTGCTTCCAGTATATTCACGGGTGTGCCAACTCCCATAAGATATCGTGGCTTATCCTCGGGAAGTATGCTTGTGACCAGATCAATCATTGCATACATCATTTCAGCCGGCTCACCAACCGATAAACCGCCAATAGCATTACCGGGCATATCGGTTTTGGCTGCATATTCAGATGATTGCTTCCGCAGATCAGTAAATACACTGCCCTGCACAATAGGGAAAATAACCTGGTTGTGACCATATCTGGGTCCTGTACTTCTAAACCTTTCCAGAGCCCTCTCCAGCCACCTGTGTGTGAGATCCATTGATCTGAGAGCGTAATCGTAATCACATGGATATGGTGTACACTCATCAAAAGCCATAATTATATCTGCCCCAATTATTCTCTGAATATCTACAACTGATTCAGGCGTGAATGTATGTGACGATCCGTCAATATGGGATCTGAAATGAGCCCCCTCTTCAGAAAGGTGCCTGTTATCAGAAAGGGAGAAAACCTGGTAGCCCCCGCTGTCACTTAAAATAGCCCTGTCCCAGTTCATGAATTTATGGAGACCCCCGGCTTGTTCCAGTATGTCTATCCCGGGCCTGAGATATAAATGATAGGTATTTCCCAGAATTATCTCCGCGTTTATTTGCTCCTTAAGGTCTCTTTGCAATACTCCCTTAACCGTACCGGCGGTACCAACCGGCATAAAAGCAGGTGTCCTCACAGTTCCATGATCAGTATGGAGTATCCCCATTCTCGCCTGTGAATCAGGACTCGTTTTTCGAACCTCGAACACCTTGTATATTCTTTTGTGTAATGGCACAAATGTAGTGCTTAGATACTGTCTTTGAAAATTAGAAATAAAAAAAAGCTCATAAAATGCAATTCCCTTTGCAGGATTCGTTAAACTTATTAATATTACCGCAGCAAAAATAAAGTAAATGTTTGAGCTTCATATTACCACTGCTGAATTGGTATTAATTGTCTTGTTTTTAACTGCCTCCTTGATACAACTATTGTATTATCTTATCTTTTACCTGCGAACCGGAATGTGCAGGCATGAAAGAAAGAGCGGTGAAACGGAGCCTGTATCAGTTATTATCTGTGCTCGCAATGAAGCTGCTAACCTGAAATCATTCCTTCCTTCAATACTCGAGCAGGAATATTATGATTTTGAGGTAGTGGTTGTGAATGACTGTTCAGATGACGAAAGCGAAGAGGTACTTAAGAAATTCACCCTGGAATACGATAATCTCAGGGTGACTACCATTCACAAGGAATCGAGCCTGGTTCACAGTAAAAAGATGGCCCTTTTTATTGGAATAAAAGCAGCTAAAAATGACCTGTTGCTCCTAACCGATGCTGATTGCCAGCCGGTAAGCAAATACTGGATAGCCAGCTTTGCCACTTCTTTCAAAGAGAATACTGATTTTGTGCTTGGATACGGTGGATACCTGAGACAGAAAGGATTGTTGAATAAATATATCAGGTATGACACAATGTTTATAGCAATGCAATACGCGGGGATGGCAATGGCAGGTTTACCATATATGGGAGTGGGGCGAAACCTTGCATACAGGAAAAAGGTATTTCTTGAAAACAAGGGGTTCGGACCCCATCTTTATCTCCAGTCAGGCGATGATGACCTCTTCGTCAATCTGCTTGCAAAAAAAGCTAATACCACTGTCAACCTGGCACCTGGATCATTTACACGATCCATCCCATCCCATACATGGAAGAGATACAGACAACAGAAAATCAGGCATATGTCCACAGCCTCACTCTATTCCGGACTGTCAAAATTACTGCTCGCTGCAGAGCCTGTTTCAAGAATTCTCTTCTATACGCTGCTGCTGGTGCTCATACTAATAACAAATCTTTACCTCCCCCTTGGGATACTGGCTGCCACGATAATCCTGACCAAAATCATAATACTTGCCCTGGTCCAAAAGAATTTGGGCGAAAGAGATTTATTAGTATTTTCGCTTTTTTTTGATATTATTTCTCCCATACTGAACGTTTCATTTTTATTAAACGTTTTTTTTAGAAAACACCGGTATTACGAATGGAAATAAAACCTGACCTTTCGGAAAAAGCTCAATATGATCTAAGACTGGTAAAGCTTGCTGTTGATGGTGATGAGAAAGCTTTTGCTGAATTAATGAACAGGTATCGTGACTCTATTTATTATATGCTCCTGAAAATGGTCAACAATCCTTCTGATGCCGATGACCTCACAATAGAAGCTTTTGGTAAAGCATTTAAAAACATACATCTATATACTCCTAACTATGCTTTCAGCACCTGGCTCTTCAGGATAGCAACCAATAATTGTATTGATTTTATCAGGAAGAAAAAATCTGCTCCAACAGCTATCGAACAGCAACAGGATGAACAGGATGACCCTGCTGCCCACCTGCAGTCTGATATGCCAGGACCTGAAGAAGAAATGATGCAACAACAGAAAATCAAGCATCTGAGTCATGTGGTAAGCCAGTTAAAACCAAAGTACCGGAGGCTGATTGAATTAAGATATTATCAAGAATATTCTTATGAAGAAATAGCCAATGAACTGAATCTCCCGCTGGGAACTGTCAAGGCCCAGATATTCAGGGCAAAGGAATTACTTTATAATATTCTGATCAAGACAGACAATATCTAGTGGATAATCCCATAAACAAATATTTTAACACCTTGCCGGGAACAACGAAGGATAAACTTCAACAGCTTGAGGTACTGTATTCAAACTGGAATAATAAAATTAACCTGGTATCACGCAAAGACATGGATTACTTTCCTTTACACCATGTCATACACTCACTGAGCATATTAAAAATAATCCAATTTGTGCCTGGAACACGTATACTCGATGCCGGAACCGGTGGGGGCCTCCCGGGTATTCCTCTTGCTGCAGTCTTTCCTGAATGTTTTTTTACACTGGCCGACTCGGTAAGAAAAAAAATTGCTGCCGTTAGTGATATCAGTGAAAAGCTTGGTCTTTATAATGTTAAAGCAGTCTGGACAAGAGTTGAAGACTTAGAAGATAAGTACGACTTTATCGTTACAAGGGCTGTTGCTCCTTTCCCAAAAATTGTAAAATGGACAACAAAACTGGTAAATAAATTATCGGTTAACAAGCTGCCAAACGGTATAATAGCATTGAAAGGAGGGCAATTGTCAGAGGAACTTGAGGATTTTCCGGAATGCCGAATTTATAACCTCAGGGATTTTTTCGATGAAGAATACTTCCGCGAAAAGAAAATTGTTTACATGGCAGTATAGTTACGGGTTCCGGGTTCCGGGTTCCGGGTTATTGTTATTCAAGTTACGCGAGCAACTAGCCCTGAGCTTGTCGAAGGGAGCGAGCAAGTTACGCGAGCAACTAGCCCTGAGCTTGTCGAAGGGAGCGAGCAAGTTACGCGAGCAACTTGTCCTGAGCTTGTATAAGGGAGCGAGCATTTTTATATTTCAAAAAATATCTTTACTTTTGCAGCTCAATTAAATTTAGTGATAATATAAGAAAGCCGGCTTACGATGAAAAGAACATTTCAGCCTTCGAGAAAGAAAAGAACCAACAAACATGGTTTCAGGGAAAGGATGTCTACGCCCAGCGGGCAGAAAGTACTTGCCAGACGCCGTGCAAAAGGCAGGAAAAAGCTCACTGTATCAGACGAACCAAAACATAAAGGGTGAATTTCACCTCCCACCTTACATTGAAAAGTGCCTCGACGATAGCGAGGCACTTTTTTTACTCCTTTTAACACCATTCCATTAACCTTCCTGTCTGCCTTAACCTTGAATGAGGCGGAAGCTTATTATTATTTTTCATTCATCCTTTATTACTAACTTTACCCCCAAATTTTTGTTAATTAAATATGAAAGATATTATACCTGCAGAACTCAGGCCTGTATATGATAAAATAATAAATTATGAAAGGATAACAACCGATGAGGGTCTGCTTCTATACCATACAGAAAACCCTGGCTTTCTTGGCAACCTTGCTGATATTGTAAAAAGAAGAAAAAACGCAGACAGGGTTTATTTTAACCGTAACTTTCATATAGAACCTACCAATATATGTATTTACAACTGCGAATTCTGTTCCTACCGGAAACCCGCCAATAGCCCCGATGCATGGAACTACAGTGCAGAAGAAATACTTGACATAGTCCGCAGGTTTGATGATAAACCTGTTACCGAGGTACATATTGTCGGCGGAGTACATCCTTCTCATGATATTGATTACTATTGTAAAATAATAAGTATGATACGTAATCACAGGCCCGGTCTTCATATTAAAGCCTTTTCCGCTATTGAACTCGATTATATTATCAGGAAATCGGGACTGAGTATACGTGAAGGCCTGCTCAAATTGAAAAAGAATGGACTGGATTCAATTCCCGGAGGCGGAGCAGAAATATTCGATGAGAAGATAAGATCAATAATATGCAAGGATAAATCATCTTCGGAAATGTGGCTCAGGATACATGAAGAAGCACATAAAGCCGGTATACTCTCAAATGCCACCATACTATACGGACATATGGAAACATATGAACACAGGATTGATCATATGGAAAGACTGAGAAATCTACAGGACAGAACAGCAGGATTCAATTCATTCATCCCTCTTAAATTCAAAATGGAAAATAATAGGATGAAGCAGTATGGGGAAGTCAATATACTGGAGGATATGAAAAACTATGCTGTGGCCCGTATTTTCCTTGATAATTTCCCTCACTTAAAAGCCTATTGGCCGGCACTTGGCAAGGAGGCAACTCAGCTATCCCTTTCATTCGGGGTGGATGATGTGGACGGAACGATAGATGATACTACAAAAATATATTCAATGGCCGGTGCTACCGACCAGAATCCTTCCATGACTACAGAAGAAATATGTGACTTGATCAGAGGTGCAGGATTTAATCCGGTCGAAAGGGATACTCTTTATAACGTGGTTAAAGAGTGGTGATACTGGGTGACTGGGTGGCTGGGTAACTGGGTTCTGGGTACTGGGTTTTTAAGTGAATACCAGATTATTTCAGTTCATTAATTGCTTTCTTTGCCCCTGCATGTTACAGAATTACCATCAACGAACAGACCATGCTCATTCATCCTTTTATCATTAGTCGTTACTCTTTAGTCGCTATATAATTTTATCTTTGCTCATACGTTAATATTTTATTAAAACTGTGTTATGAGCCTTAAAAAATTCCTTACCAGTAAGGACTTCCTCAAGCATCTCGGCCTGGCGGTTGCTCTGGCCATAATAATTATCTTCGTAACCCTGCTATGGTTGAGCATTTACACAAAGCATGGGCAATCACGGCCGGTGCCTGATCTTTACGGTCTGACAATAAAAGAGGCTGAACAAGTTGTTAAGAAGAACAGGATGAAATTCCAGGTTGTCGATTCTGTTTATACTAATATTGTTCCACGGGGCTGCATTGTTGAACAAAACCCGGAAGCCGGATTTGAAGTTAAAAAGAACCGTCGTATAATGGCAACAATTAACGCATTCAACCCTGAGATGGTTGAGGTGCCGGATTTACTGGAACTGTCGAAACGCCAGGCACTGGCATTAATTGAAAGTTCAGGCCTTGAGATCGGTAAACTGAATTATAAACCTGACCTTGCAGTTGATTATGTTCTCGAACAACTGTACCATGGCAAGCCTGTTGAACCGGGTGATTCAATACAGAAGGGTTCGGTTATAGACCTGGTTCTCGGAAAGGGCCTCAGTAACAAAAGAACTCCCATACCTGACCTTATCGGACTTAATATAGGAGAAGCAAGAAACAAAATACTGGGCGCATCTCTTAATATAGGCACATTCTCTTATGACAACACCATCAATAACGCCGAGGATTCAGCAAATGCTTTTGTGTTTAAACAGAACCCTATATATAGTGAAGAAAACAGCCTGCAACTTGGTTCTGCTGTATATGTCTGGTTTACAACAGACTCAACAAAATTACCTGTTGACTCGACAATCATAAAAATTGAGGATACTCTGTCGGACTGGGACAGCAAATAATTGGAAAAACAGGATTTGATGATTAAAAGAAAAACATATCTGACTGTTTTATTACCATTTATGCTGATAATAAATATCTCCGCTCAGGAGATTGTTACCGGACTGCTTAAAAACCCCGATGTAAATAATGCCTGGCATGAAAAAAACGTTCTTAAATCAGCTTCTCCTGCCGACACTGTTGATCTGCCTTTTTTTGATGATTTTATACCAAAAACTATCTGGCCTGCTTCATCCCGCTGGTCCGATAATTATGTTTATATAAACAATACTTACCCTGTGAACCAGGTAAGCCAGGGCGTTGCCACCTTTGATGCAATAGATGACATGGGTTTGTTATATGAACAAGCAGGCTCATTTGTCTTCGAGGCCGACCATCTGACGTCTGTTCCCATTGACCTTAATGTTGCACCCACTGAAAATGTATACCTCAGTTTCTTTTATCAGCCTCAGGGTGTGGCCGACCCTCCTGAGATACAGGATAGCCTGGTATTGCAATTCTATTCTGTCACTGATGAGGAATGGCAGCATATATGGAAAGCAGAAGGAACTGAATTACATAATTTCAAACCGGTAATTATAAAAATAGACAACCCTGATTACCTTTACAGGGGTTTCAGATTCAGGTTTATCAACTATGCAAGTATAAGCTCCACTCTTAATGACCCCGCCATGGCGGGCAATTCAGATCACTGGAATATCGATTATGTATATATTGATAAAAACCGCTCTCCATCCGATACCATACCGGTGGATGTGGCATTCACCGAGCCCCTGCGCTCAGTCCTCAATACATATGAATCAATGCCCTGGCAGCAGTTCAGGAAGGTGTTCCTGTCAGAAATGGGATCTTTCATCGAAATCAATTACAGGAATAATGATGAGGTTGTACGTAATGTTACAAGGAATTTCAGGATCAGGGACATATATGAAGATGAAGAGGTTCAATCTTTCTCGGCCGGCGCAACTAATATTGATCCGGGAGAATGGGTTAAATATAATGCCGGACTGATATATACTTTCGATTCAGATTATACCGACTCAGCCCTGTTCCGGATAAGGTCGATACTAATAACGGATGATTTTGATCAGAAGGTTAATGATACAATCGATTATTTCCAGGTTTTCAGTAACTATTTCTCCTATGATGATGGCTCGGCCGAAAATGGTTATGGAATAAACGGCCAGGGTGCCTCAAATGCGATGGTCGCTACACGATTCAGAACCTTTCAGCCCGACACCCTGAGAGCCATATTAATTGCCTTTAATGATAGCTATCAATCTTCCAACCAGAGGTATTTCAATATTGCAGTGTGGAACGATGATAATGGTATGCCCGGAGACCTGCTGTATGAACAGGAAGAGATAGTTGATCCAGGGGATGATATTAACGAATTCATTCAATTTATTTTGATTGACCCCCTGGTAATCGAAGGTTATTTTCATATTGGATGGACACAGCAATCAGAAACATTCCTCAATGTGGGTATGGATATGAATACCCTGCCCGAAGGCAGACGTCATTATTATATTAATGGTTTATGGAATGAATCCGAAATACCCGGGAGTCTTATGATACGACCTGCTATGGGAAGCGCAATTATTCCATCAGGTATAGAAGATGTTTATTTGCAGGAGAAGAACAGAATAAAAATATGGCCAAATCCTGTAAAAGATATACTTAACATAGATATCCCTGACAATGACCTTGCCATGGGCATTGAGATAAATATATACGACAGTAACGGAAGATGGCTGTTTTCTAAGGAACAGACCCGCACTGTTAATGTATCAGAACTGCCCCAGGGTGTTTATACTCTCATCATAAGATCAGGCAACAGGACAATAGGCTATAACAGATTTATACGATTATGATCACTCATGGGCAGAAAAGATGATCACATTGATAACGGTGACTTATTTGAACATTACCGCATTGAAGCTGATGCAGGACAGAAAGCACTCAGAATTGACAAATTTCTCGTAAACAGGATAGACAATACTTCACGCACACGTATTCAGAATGCTGCCCTGGCCGGCAATATTATTGTTAACGATCAGCAGGTTAAACCCAACTATAAGGTAAAACCGGGTGATATCATCCAGATATTGCTGGCCCATCCTCCAAGGGAAAAAGAGATATTGCCCGAAAACCTGCCTCTCGATATTACATATGAGGATGATTCATTACTGGTAGTTAATAAAGAAGCCGGAATGGTAGTACATCCCGGTGTTGGTAATTATACCGGCACTCTTGTAAATGCCCTTATGTATCACCTCAGGGATATACCTCTTTTCAAAACCGGGGAGCAGAGACCAGGTCTGGTTCACCGGATTGATAAGAATACATCCGGGCTCCTGGTTATAGCTAAAACTGAATTTGCCCTCAATAATCTGGGGAGGCAATTTTATGAACACAGCGCAGGTAGAAAATATATTGCTCTGGTATGGGGTAATCCCGGTGAAAGAGGTACTGTCACAGGCAATATAGGCAGAAATCCCAGGAACAGAAAACTGATGCATGTTTTTCCCGATGGCAGTGACGGAAAGCCTGCCGTAACACATTACAGGCTTATTGAAGACCTGTCATATGTCTCGCTGATAGAGTGTGTACTGGAGACCGGTCGCACTCACCAGATCAGGGCACATATGAGCTACCTGAAACATCCGCTCTTTAATGATCCTGACTACGGAGGTGATAAAATCCTCAGAGGCACTACTTTTACAAAATACCAGCAGTTTGTCAGGAACTGCTTCAGCATTTTACCACGCCAGGCCCTGCATGCGCGCTACCTTTCATTCAATCACCCGGTAAGTGGCGAACGCATGGAATTCGAATCAGAGCTGCCGGATGATATGAACAGGTTGATTGATAAGTGGCGGAAGTACGTATCTGGGAGAGATGAGTTATGAGTTATGACATGCGAGTTATGAAATATTTTTCCAATTCCTATATACCCCCGGAGGGTGGTGAATAATAATAGCCCCGGTTATACCCGGGGATAACATACATATTTTATTATATTTGGAAACCATTATTTACACATCTTTATGAAGACCATAGCTATAGTTACAGGGGGTAACTCGTCAGAATTTGACATATCAGTTAAAAGTGCACGTGCAGTAGAAAGAGCACTTACAAAACTATATGATACATACGTGATAATGGTAAAGGGAGCTGACTGGTACTGGGAAGATATTTCAGGTCAAATACATAAGGTTGATAAAAACACTTTTTGTTTGAAGCTGTACGACAGGATGGTCAGATTTGATGCCGTTTTTATTGCCATACATGGTAACCCTGGGGAGAATGGATTTCTGCAGGGTTATTTCGAATTAACAGGAATACCATATACAGGTTGTAACACCTACACCTCAGCCCTGACATTCAATAAAAATGCCTGCAAATCATTCCTGAAAGATTTTTCCGTTAAGATGGCCCGTTCCACGATGATAAACAGAGACAATATACCTGACCCGGATACCCTCGTTGAAGAGATAGGCCTTCCGATGTTTATCAAGCCCAATGAGAGTGGATCAAGCTTTGGAGTAAGTAAAGTAAAAAAAGTTGAGGAAGTAATTACCTCTATAGAACTGGCCTTTACCGAAAGCCCCCAGGTACTTGCAGAAGAATTCATAAGTGGTTCCGAAGTTGCCTGCGGTGTCATAAAAACATCAGAAAAGACAATTGTCCTCCCCGTAACTGAAATAGTAAGCAAGAACGACTTTTTTGATTTTGAGGCAAAATATGACCCTGGAAAAGCGGATGAGATAACACCGGGTCGTTTCCCCGATCATGTTACAGCATTAATCCAGGAAGCCAGTGTCAATATTGCCACTTACCTTGATTGCAGGGGCCTTGTCAGGGTGGATTTTATTGTACGTGACGAAGCACCTGTATTCATTGAAGTAAATACAATCCCCGGTTTAACCGAAGAGAGTATAGTACCAAAACAGATGAAAGAATATGGTATTGACCCCGGGGAACTTTACTCGATGCTTATAGAAGATGCCATAAAAGAAAGAGGCTAAGGCCCCGACTTTGATTGCACGCCTATCTTCGGCGGACAGGTAAGCCTCAGCCTTAATTAATCAGTCTTCAACATTTATCTCCACTCCTTCAAAGCGGTATGCGTCAATAGGATCACATGTACATACAAGGTTCCTGTCGCCATAACCGTTGTCAACTCTTCCCACAGCGGTCCAGTATTTGTTCCCGGCCAGTCCTTTTACCGGGTATGCTGCTTTCTCCCTGCTGTATTTATGGTTCCAGTTATCACTAATAACCATGGCAGCCGTATGGGGTGAATTATGTAGAACATTATCTTCTTTATCAGCTTTACCTTCTTTCACCTCCTGTATCTCATTCCATATTGATTTCATAGCGTCAACAAACCTGTTGAGCTCATAAAGTGGTTCACTTTCCGTCGGTTCAACCATAAGCGTGCCATGCACCGGAAAAGACAGTGTAGGTGCATGGAATCCATAATCCATCAGTCTTTTAGCAATATCTTCTTCAGTCACTCCTGCTTCCCCTTTGAATTTCCTGCAATCGATTATCATCTCATGACCTACCCTGCCTTTCTTTCCCTTATACAGAACGTCAAAATGGTCTTTCAGAGCAGATGCCAGGTAATTGGCATTCATTATTGCCATTTTTGAGGATTTTGTAAGCCCTTCTTCGCCAAGCATGTAAACGTATGCATGTGATATGGTGAGAATCATTGCAGATCCAAAAGGAGCGGCAGCCACAGCTGTTGTACCTCTGCTTCCTCCTGTGGAAACGAGTGGATGGGTAGGAAGGAATTCGGCCAGGTGACCGGCAGTACAGATAGGTCCCACTCCCGGTCCACCCCCACCATGAGGTATTGCAAATGTCTTGTGAAGATTAAGGTGGCATACATCGGCTCCTATGATTGCAGCATTTGACAATCCTACCATGGCATTCATATTAGCACCGTCCATATAAACCTGACCGCCGTTTTCATGAATAATCTCAGTCATTTCATTAATAGCCTCCTCAAAAACGCCATGCGTTGACGGGTATGTAATCATGAAGGCAGCAAGCTCATTCCTGTTTTCAACTGCTTTTTTCCGGAGATCCTCAACATCAACATTACCATTTTCATCACATTCCACGACAATCACTTGCATTCCCGCCATTACGCCGCTGGCCGGGTTCGTGCCGTGGGCTGATGACGGGATTAACACTATGTTTCTGTGGCCTTCACCCCGGCTTATATGATACTGGCGTATTACCATCAGTCCTGTGTATTCTCCTGCCGCACCTGAATTAGGCTGGAATGAGATAGCTTCAAATCCTGTGATTCGCTTCAGTGCATCACCGAGTTCATCCATAATCTGGTAATATCCTTCTGCCTGATCTTCAGGCACAAAAGGGTGTATATTCCCAAATTCAGGCCAGCTCAGTGGAAACATTGAGGCGGCAGAATTCAGCTTCATGGTGCATGACCCAAGTGGTATCATGCTATAGGCCAGCGATATATCTCTGCTTTCCAGGAGTTTGAGATATCTCATCATATCGGTTTCACTATGATACCGATTAAATGCTTCCTGCCTGAGAAATTCTGATTTCCTGGTAAATTGCTTACTGATGCATATACTATCATATATCTTATCAAGCTTTTCGGCTTTTTTTCCAGCTGCTTCTGCAAATATTTCCACAAGCTTGTTTATTTCTGCAATACTTGTGATCTCATCCAGGCTGACCATTACCTTTCCTTCATAAAAGAAATTCAGGTTTATTTCATTTTCTAGTGCAGTCTTTTCAAGACTGTTTGCTTCCACGCCTTCCGGGATTCGAATATCGAGTGTGTCGAAAAATTCTTTATTTGAAATTTTATACCCGAGTTTTTCTATAGAATTTTTGAGAGTGCATGTGCTCTGGTGTATATGTGATGCTATTCTTTTAAGACCATCAGGGCCGTGGTATTGTGCATACATGCCGCTCATATTCGCAAGGAGAGCCTGTGCCGTACATATATTCGAGGTAGCTCTTTCCCTTTTTATATGCTGTTCCCTGGTCTGCAATGCCATTCTCAGTGCAGGTTTGCCATTTGAGTCAACTGATACACCGATAATCCTTCCCGGCATGTTGCGCTTCAATGATTCATGCGATGCAAAGAAACCTGCATGTGGCCCTCCGAATCCCATTGGAAGTCCAAAGCGCTGATTTGAGCCAAACACTATATCTGCTCCCCACTCACCCGGAGGTGTGAGAAGTACCAGACTCATAAGATCTGAAGCAACTGCCACAAGTGCTTCAACTGAGTGTACCTTATCAACAAAGCTCTTATAATCCCTTATATCTCCGTCGGATGATGGATACTGCAAGATAGCCCCAAAATAGGACTCGTCAATTTCCTGCTCGGAATAATCACCTCTAACCAATTCTATTCCCAGTGGTTCGGCTCGTGTAAGTATAACATCAAGTGTCTGGGGAAATATTTTCTCATCAACAAATAGCTTGCTAACTCCGGCCTTTACAGCAGCCCGTGGCCGTGCATTATGCATCATTATCATAGCTTCGGCACCGGCAGTGGCTTCATCAAGCAATGAAGCATTTGCAAGCTCCATTCCTGTTAACTCACTCACCATTGTCTGGTAGTTCAATAGCGCTTCCAGCCTGCCCTGGGAGATCTCAGCCTGGTAGGGTGTATAGGAAGTATACCAGCCAGGGTTTTCAAGGACATTCCTTATAATTACTGATACAGGGGCGGTACCATAATATCCCATACCGATAAAGGAACGATACTGCTTATTCTTTGCACCTATTTTTCTTATATAATTAAGATATTTAAACTCACTCATCGCCTCCGGCAATTCAAGTGGTTTATTTATCATTATTGAAGAAGGAACTGTTTCCTTTATAAGCCCATCAAGTGTATCTGCTCCAACAGTCTCGAGCATACGGGAGATTTCATTTTCTCTGGGGCCAATATGTCTGTTAACGAATTTATCAAATGCCATATTATATGAATTATGAGTTATAAGTTATGAGTTATTCAATAGCGTTAATTATTATATAGTTACATTCTAAATAATCATGTTAAAATAAAACTTAAAGATAATATTAATAAGTCATGTTAAAAAAGGATTAATCTGCCGTTCAACACCTATTCTCGTCTCCGGTCCATGCCCCGGATAAACGATAGTATTATCCGGGAGATTCAATAAATTTTCTTTTATACTCCTTAACAATGTGTGATAATCGCCCCCTGCCAGATCGGCACGACCGATACTTCCGGCAAATAATGCATCACCGGTAAAAACAAAATTATCCGCTTCGCAATAAAATGCAATACTTCCGGAAGTATGACCAGGTACAAAAAGGCACAGAAGGTTTATGTTTCCTACTGTTATCGATTGTCCACCCGAAATATAGGTGCCTATGCCGGGTGGTTCAGGCATGCTGAGTCCGAAAAGTCCGGCATGCTGTGACGCTGATGAAAGATTCTCTTCCTCCTCCCTTGAGGCATGTGTTTTAAGACCGTATTCCTGCAATACAAATCTATTGCCGAACACATGGTCAAGATGCAGATGAGTGTTGAGTAGTTTTACAGGCTTTAATTTGTTCTCATTAATATATGCTTTTAACACATTAAACTCGGAATCATCATAACATCCGCAGTCAATTATTGCGCATTCTCCATTTTCATCCGCCAATATGTAAGTATTAACATCTATGGGTGAAAAAACAAACCTGTGTATCTTCATATTATTTATTTATCATTCACTGTTCCCCATAGCATTGGGACGAATACGAACAAACCATGTTGAGTTTCTTTAAATTCCCCATTCTCGTCCTTACAAATTCGTGTCATAACCTGGCTGTGATACCCTCCGACAGGTGCAACAAGACATCCTCCTATCTTAAGCTGGTCAAGTAATTCTTGCGGTATTTCTTTGATGGCTGCTGTTATTAGTATTCCATCATAAGGTCCATACTGGGATTTGCCCTTATGACCGTCTCCGAAAAAGAAATGAGCATTATACCCTAGCTTTGCCAGAGTCTTCTGAGCTTTGTTATACAATTCTTTGTACCTCTCAATGGTATATACCCTGGCTCCCATTTCAACAAGAATAGCAGCCTGGTAACCCGATCCAGTTCCAATTTCCAGAATCTTATCACGTTTTTTTACGTTAAGCAACTCTGTTTGTATTGCAACAGTATATGGCTGGGAGATTGTCTGACCTGACGAAATGGGGAAGGCTTTATCCTGATAAGCATGATGAAGGAAAGCATTATCCATGAAGACATGCCTGGGAACCCTGTTCATTGCCTCCAGAACATTCTCATCCTTTATGCCTTTTGTTCTGAGGCTATCAATTAACTTCTGTCGTTTACCTCTGGCAAGAAATGAATCGTATTCAGATATCATTATTTAGCGTTAATGTCAAACAAAAATAATAAAAGCAGCCATTTTACCATGAATAATGAACTTCTGCTGTGAAATTTGAATATAACCATGCTCTTTCAGCTACCAGGTTTTATGAGCCGGGCTTTTTTCAGAGGGTTGTATACAGGGCCTTCGGGTTTGAGTATACTTTCATATAATATCAATTCATTTACAATTTGGGAAGGCAGATTATAGCTGCCCGATGAACTTAACATGTCTGCAAGAATTTTTCTTTCAGCTATATACTTAATTCTTCCCAATGTCAGGTGGGGTCTGAATAGCTTTTCATCATGGTACAGATCCTCCTTCCCCAATGCTTTACAAATCACCGAACGCATGTCATATAATGATTCTGGTGCTTTTATACCCAACCAGATTACTCTTGGTTTCCTCATATCCCTGAACACACCGGTACCATCGAAACTTATTTCAAAGGGGCTATAATTATTAACAGCTTCATCCATTATCTCGCCAGTTTTATTGACCTGGTCCTCATTAATCTCTCCCAGGAACGCAAGTGTGAGATGTATATTGGATGGGTCTACCCATTTTATCTTCTCACCCTTAAGCATCATTTTATATGATTCAATCAACCCTGTTAGAGCTTCATTTTTTTTGATATCAATAGCTATGAAAGTCCTTCTCATAAAAATGTATCTTAACTGATTAAGGGATCCTCTTCGAATATTTTTGAAAGCCTGTTGGCCAGGACTTCTGCGTTCTTTTCATCAAAGGGCATGGGCGGACGTATTTTTAGAACATTATTATACGGACCATCTGTTCCCAGCAATATCCTCATCTGTTTCATTCTTTCTATTATATAACATGCTTCTTCACCGGCTGGTTCCAGACTCTCATGATCCCTTACCAGTTCAATGCCCAGGAAGAAGCCCGAACCTCTTATATCACCAACCAGCGGATATCTCTCTTTAAAGGGCTTTAGAAGATCAAGAAGATATGATCCTGTTTTTTGAGCATGCTCCATATAATTTTCTCTCAGGACTATTTCAAGCACTTTCCTGCCAACAATGGCAGACACTGTATTCCCCCCGAAAGTGCTGAAAAATTCCATACCTGTATTGAAGGCATCAGCAATTTCCCTAGTTGTAACAACAGCAGCCAGGGGATGACCATTACCGATGGGTTTCCCCAGGACGACAATGTCAGGAATTACACCCTGGTCCTCAAAAGCATAAAAGGATGTTCCCATACGTCCATAACCTGTTTGCACCTCATCAGCTATACATACACCACTTCTGCGCCTGATAACTTTGTATACCTCCCCAAGGTACCCCGGGGGGAAAATTATCTGTCCTCCCACACTGGGACAGGTTTCGGCAATGAAAGCAGCAGGTGCTCTGCTTTCTTTTTCCAGGCTGTCAGTAATTTCCTCGACATACTGAGCATATTTATGGCCTGCATCCTTATCGCTGTACTTATATTTTCCCCGGTAGCTATCGGGGACCGGTACGGTATGCACCCACGATGGGGCCCCTTTGCCTCCGGGTCCATTATGCTTGTATGGTGAAATATCAATCAATGTATTTGTATTTCCATGATATGCCCCTTCCAGCACAATTACATCTTTCTTCCCGGTATAGGTAAAAGCCAGTCGCAGGGCAAGCTCGTTAGCTTCACTTGCTGAATTAAGGAAAAAGCATACTTCAAGCGGATTCCGGAAAGTACTTAGCAATAACTCTGCGAAATCGTTCAGGTGATCACTTAAATACCTGGTATTAGTATTGAGTAGTCTCATCTGCTCATAGGCAGCTTCTGAAACTTCCGGATTACAATGACCTACATGAGGTACATTATTATATGAATCCAGGTATTTTTGACCATCCTGATCAAAGAGGTACTGCTGCCAGCCCCTCACTATCTTCAGTGGCTCCTTATAGCTCAGACTAAGATTGTCTGAAAAATATTCATTTCTTTTTCTGAGAGTATCCCTAAACCCGGATAAACCAGCAGGAAAGCATCCCGGGGGAATATTCAATAAAATATTTGGATCCGGTGATAATATTTGCCAGGCTTTACTTTCCCATGGTTTACTGACCCCGGGGAAATCGGTTCCGTAACCCAGCAAGTCAATTATTATCTGGAAATGAAGGTGTGAAGCCCACCCTCCGTTTTCATCATGATTACCTATCCAGGCAAAAGCCTGGCCTTTCTTTAACTTTCTGCCGATTTTAAGTCCCTTAAAAGATTTCCCTCCCAGATGTCCATAAAGAGTGAAGAACTTATTGCCGGTATCAGTTTCATGCTTCAGTATTATAATATGACCGTAATCCAGTTTGCCAGGATTATAACTGAATGCATATATTGTACTATCCAGAGGGGCATAAACGATTGTGCCGGCAGGTGCAAAAAGATCTATGCCCAGGTGTACCGTTCTGTCCTGTTTGGATGTAAACTGTTCTCCCTGGAAAACAGGAGATGAATATATTACCCTTGGTTCAGCAAAACTGCCTGTACCGTATTTCTTGTCAGAGCATTTTAACAAACTGAATATTCTTTGTTCCAGTCTCGATGCCGAGTTCTTTTCCGGGTCACTTTCAATAATTCTGCTTTCAACACCCAGGTCCAGGCCCATGCAATTTTTAGCGGTAAGTTTTTCACCAAGCACAGGGAAAGCATCAACTCCCATTTTTTTTATATCTCCTGTGAGTTTTTTGATCCCAGCCCGGGGTTTTATATTGCAGTATTCCCTCAAAACAGTCTCAGCAAATAAGGGATGTATTTTTTCAAGTAAAGGAATTGTATTATTAATAGGTTCCTGGCTTATAACAAGATATTTATCACCGGGACGTTCTTTCTGTTGTAATGCAGCCATACAAATACTGAGGGCCAGTCTCATTTTTGCCATGGTAAAAATTACCCTGATTTCATTCTCTTCCAGCTGAAAGGACTGAAGGTAACCACTCAACAAATTTGCTGCAGCCAGGAGGGGTTCTTCCTTTTCAAGCATAGCATAAGCCATGGCAACCGCTGGATTGGCAACGGTATAACTGTATAGCATATCACCGAAATCAATAAATCCCTCTATTACCGGTCCCTTATCAAACATACCGGTGTCGCAATTAACTATTATATTATGGTCGTTGGCATCATTATGAATTACACTGCAGCGTAAGTTCCCCAATTCAGGCTTTACTGTTTCCAGGTATTCTTCCCTTGTTGCATCTATAAATGAATTGAGTATATCATCACTGACAAGGCTCTGGTATTTCTTTACTGCTTTCTCAAAATTTGACAGATCCCATACAAATTCCCTGTTGAATCCCTCATTCCTGTAACCAGCCAATGCTTTATCAATACTCCCCAGTTTTAGTCCCAGGTCTTTAATCAAGTCCATGGGATGATTCTTTAGCAAGGCCAGAGGTTTGCCACTGAAGTATGTCACCAGTCTGGTACGGTATTTTTCACCTGAATAGGTTTCAATTTCAGAAATATCATTACCGTTGCTGTCTTTAACTATTGCCGGGCATAATGAAATCTTTCCGGAAAGAAATTTCATTACATCTATCTGTGCTTCAATAAATGCATCATCCTCAACCGGGTTTGTAACTTTCAGTATATAACTGGCACCATCATCTGCGGTAAGTAGGAAGTTCTGATCCCTTTCCCCATCCAGTTCACTGCAGCTGGCAGAAAGCCCATATTTCAGTTTAACGAATCCTGTTATCTCCTCCGGACTGACCTGTGGTTTGTTCTGTAGCATTTTAATCTTTTTTCAATCTCCCCCCTGCGTTCGCGTTTCTCAGCCGTGGTTTCGGCTTCTCTATAACTTTATTCTTTAGACGTGCTGATAGCGCGTCTCTACATTTTACTTTTCCCTTTGTACTTTTTCCTTTGTACTTTTTCCTTTGTACTTTTTCCTTTGTACTTTTTACTTTGTACTTTTTCCTTTGTACTTTTATCTTTTGTCTTAAACCAAAACCATAAAGTTATATGAAATTTGCAATAATATTATCAGGATGCGGTGTCTTTGACGGTGCAGAGATCCATGAAGCCACAATGACAATGCTAGCAATTACCAGGAATGGAGGCATCTATGATATTTTCGCCCCTGATGTCAGGCAGCATCACGTTGTTAATCACATTACCGGCAAGGAGATGAATGAAACACGAAACGTCCTTATCGAAGCAGCTCGCATTGCAAGAGGCAAAATTAAAGCTCTTACGGAATACAGGGCTGAAGATTATGATGCACTTATACTCCCCGGGGGATTCGGAGTAGCAAAGAACCTATGCACCTATGCTTTTGATGGCACTGACTTTTCTGTAGACAAGGTGGTAGAGGAAGTATTAAAATCCACGCATGCAGCAGGTAAACCCATTGGAGCATTATGTATATCTCCTGTTTTACTGGCAGGAGTATTTGGCAATATTGATGTAACAATCGGCAAAGATAAAGGCACAGCCAATGATATTGAAAAGCTCGGTGCTGTCCACATTGAGGCAGGTCCTGGTGAAATTGTCGTGGATAATGAAAACAAAATAGTCACAACCCCCGCTTACATGCTTGACTCAACTATAGCAGAAATAGCTGATGGTGCAGATAACTTAATAAAGGCAATTATTGAGATGGTTAATGGCTAGGTTCATCACTCGATGATCTTTATTTAACTAAAGACCTTGTTGACTGAAGACTGCCGACTGAAGACTGCCGACTGAATCATAGTCTTCCGTGTTCTATTTCATAAACTACTTTTTCTATTAAATAGTCCTCACCATAAGGGTCGTATTCAGCTTTCAGGTTGGAACCAAATAACCTTGCTATACCCTGCCAGAAAAGAGCTGAGATTGCGCCCCTGTAATCATGTATAAGCTGATAAGATGTGTTTTGTGTCTCCCTGTCGATGAGTTTGATGAGTATCTTACCCTGGCTTAATGTCATATGTTTTATATCGTCTTCATACTCACCGAAGAGATCGGCTTCCAAATCCCTGAGGAACTGTCGTCTTTCTCTTTCAGACTTTATCTGCTGAAGGGTGTCGTTTATTTCTGTAAATTTTCCCCTCACAACCAGCGAATAAGGATAGACCTTCTTAACGTTCTGTACCAATCTCCTGTATTTCCACCACTGGAACCGCTGCACGAGTCCAACCTTCCTGATAACGTCTACCTCATCAATTTCAACCTCAGGCAGAGTTATTCCGTCCCGTGTCACATTTTCCAGTATGTAAAACCTGCCCGGCAGGGAATCCCTGACGTGTTTTACTGTATCCTGCCCGTTTAGAGGCATAAATACAATCAACAACAGTGCAATATTCAAAATCCGTCTTACCATGCCAGGCACAAAATTAATTAATTAAGATACATATTGTTATTGTTCGACAGTATAAATACTTTTGCATAATCATGAATAACAAGGTTGAAAACATAATAAAAAACGACCGTTACCGGCATCTTCTCACTCTATCCTACGATGATATAGTTCCATTTGTTTTTGAATACATCAAAAAACATACCTTTCCGATAATATCGGCCTGGACATTTCTCCTGGCAATACTAATACTGATGGCAGATGCACGCTTTGCCCTTGCAGGGGAATACAGGTTCCTGGTAATATTTACACACAGCATCATTGGATTGATAATATTTCCCATATTGCTGGTTATCCCTCATGAACTCCTTCATATTATCCCTTATTTTTTGGGCGGAGCCAGGAATATTCGTGTTGGAGCCGACTGGAAACAATACTATTTCTATGTTACTTCCCATCTTTCTCCTGTTGGCCCGGTCATCTACATTGCTGTTGCCCTTACTCCTTTCCTGCTGATCAGTGCATCCCTCATATACCTGGTCTTCATCATTCAATCACCACTCTGGATCTGGAGCCTGTTATGCACCCTTTTTATGCATACTACCATGTGCGCCGGTGACTTTGCCCTCATTAATTTCTACTGGATCAACCGCGACAAAAGGATCATAACCTGGGATGATGCCGACAGGAAAGAAGCTTATTTCTACGAAGACACCAGAAAAGCAGAGATGAGAGGTGAGAGATGAGAGGTGAGAGGTGAGATGTGAGA
>JAFGLJ010000052.1 GCA_016928075.1 Bacteroidales bacterium
CCTTTGAAGGGGGTTGGGGGGATGTGATCCCCCTTTGAAGGGGGTTGGGGGGATGTGATCCCCCTTTGAAGGGGGTTGGGGGGATGTTAAAATCAAATTAATAACCCATAAATTAAACACAATGCCTAATAACAACATTATACCCTATAATCCAAAATTAAAGCAGCTTGCTCGTATACTAAGAAAAAACAGCACCCTGGGAGAAGTTTTACTTTGGCTGGAAATAAAAAACAGGTCTCTTGACTACCAATTTCACAGACAGGTACCAATAAGTAATTTCATAGTTGATTTTTACTGCCATGAACTCAAGCTTGCTATTGAAATTGACGGATCAAGTCATGATCATAAATATGAAGAAGATGAGGCAAGGCAGGGTATACTTGAATCATATGGCATCAGGGTTATCAGATTTGATGAATATGAAGTAAAGAAACAAATTTGGAATGTATTGAGGGTGATTGAGAGGGAAATAAAAGAGATTGAGGATAGTAGGGATGGGAATGTTTAACATCCCCCTGACCCCCTTCAAAGGGGGATCACATCCCCCTGACCCCCTTCAAAGGGGGATCCGGGTTACTGCCCCCTTCAAAGGGCGATCCCCGCACTCTTCCATCAATTCTTTAATGGTTTTGTTCAATACCGGGTGTATAA
Source organism: Bacteroidales bacterium (assembly GCA_016928075.1). Classification (GTDB taxonomy): domain Bacteria; phylum Bacteroidota; class Bacteroidia; order Bacteroidales; family VadinHA17; genus UBA9300. The sequence goes on from JAFGLJ010000052.1 coordinate 652, forward strand.
AACCAGGTGCTATATCAGCCATAGGCTGCAGAACAAATATACGTTTATGAAGTAATGGATGGGGAATTATCAATGGCTTACTGCTAATTATCTCATTTCCGTAAAAGAGAATATCAATATCAATGATCCTGTCAGAGTAGCCTTTCATCGACCTTAGCCTACCCATTATATTCTCAATTTCCTGTGCAAGGTCAAGCAAATCAAACGCATCAACTTTCGTTTTAGTGGCAATCACCTGGTTATAGAAATCATGATCGCTTTTGAATCCCCATGGTTTGGAAATATAAACGGGGGATACCGATTCAATAATAACAAGCCTCTCAGCCAGCCGGTCTCTTGCACAGGCAAGATTTTTAGCCCTGTCTCCAATATTTGTACCCAGCCCCAGATAAGCAGTAACCATTGCTTGAATTTGTTTTCTTCAACTTCAAAATTATTAAATCATTCAAAAAACTAAAATCCTTTCTACTTGTTTTTTATATATTTAAGGTCTTAAAATAAAGCTGTAAAAACATACTATTATGAAAAATTTTCTGAAATACACTTTAGCTACAATTACCGGCATTATCATCGCTGGTTTACTTTTCTTCTTCATCAGTCTGGCCAGTTTCAGCCTGATGATTGCCTCAGCGGAGAAACCGGTTACCATAAGCTCCAATTCAGTGCTTGTACTGAATACCGGATTAACCATACCTGAGCGAGGTACTAATGATCCCTGGAGCAGTTTTGATCCCATTGATTTCACTTTTAAACCAGCACCGGGAATAAATGACATAATATCAAACCTTGAAAAAGCTGCTGATGACGAAAAAATTAAAGGGGTTCTCATCGAAAATGGCCTGATGATCAACGGTTGGGGTAAAGCAGAGGAAATCCGTAATGCCCTTCTCAAGTTTAAAGAATCAGGCAAGTTCATTATTTCTTATACAGACTATTTATTAAGCCAGGAATCTTACTATATCTCAAGTGTTGCAGATAAGATATATGTTAATCCCAATGGCATGATGGAATTCAAGGGACTGGTTTCTGAAATAATATTTTACAAAAATGCCCTTGAAAAACTCGGTGTAAACGTACAGGTAATAAGGCACGGTAAATACAAAGGAGCAGTTGAAAAATATATGCTTGATGGCCTCAGTGAAGCTAACCGCGAACAAATTACAGATTATTTATCCGGCATATGGGATCATGTGCTGAGCCAGATTTCAGCATCTCGTAATATCAGTGCTGATAAACTTAACCAGATAGCTGATGATCTTATCGCACTTGATATTAACAAAGCGGTCGAGGAAGGGCTTATAGATGGGTTGAAGTACAAAGATGAGCTTATTGAAGAACTGCAGACCCTCACCGGCACTGAAGAAGATAAAACGCCTGAAAAGGTTAGTATGGCCAAATACAGGAAGGTGGGGACTCAAAAGAAAGAAAAAGCTGAGTCATCCATTGCCGTTATTTACGCTGAAGGAACAATAAATATGGGGAAAGGTGGTCCCGGTATTATCGGAGGGGATGGGTTTACAACCATGCTGAGGAAGATCAGGGAGAGCAAAGATTATGATGCCGTGGTACTCAGAATCAGTTCGCCCGGTGGAAATGCAATGGCCTCAGACAATATGTGGAGGGAAATTCAACTGACCGCAGATTCAATACCGGTAGTTGTTTCGATGAGTAACTTTGCCGCTTCAGGAGGATATTATATATCTGTGCCGGCAACAAAGATTTTCGCTCATCCAACAACACTTACGGGCTCCATTGGGGTCTTTGGACTGTATCCCGAAGCAAGTGAACTTATGGAAAACAAACTGGGAATTACTACAGACGTGGTAAAAACAAATGAAAATTCAGATATACTTTCACTGTTCAGGGGCATGAACAGCCTGGAACAAATGCTTTACCAGCAGCATATTGATAAAACTTACGATAAATTTGTCAGCCGTGTATCAGGCGGGCGGGGTATTGAAAAAAGAAGGGTTGATGAGTTAGGAGAAGGCCATGTTTATTGTGGTAAGGATGCCCTGGAATTAAATCTCGTGGATTATATCGGTGGCCTGCCCGAAGCAATTGAGGAAGCAGCCAGGCTTGCCTCCGTGGAGGAATATGAAATAAAGGAATATCCTGAACTCGAGGATCCTTATACTAAACTTTTGAAAAGCCTCTCCGGTGATATTAAATCGAGGCTTATTAAAAAAGAACTCGGAGAGATGGCAAAGTATTACGATGATATCAATGAGTTAAGATCACTTACCGGGATACAGGCCAGATTGCCATATTTCATCGAAATCAGGTAATGAACAGGAAACTGCAAAAAATATTGCTTTTTCCACTGGCTCTTATTTATGGTCTTGTAATAAGGATACGTAACTTCCTTTTCGATACAGGTATACTGAAGTCAACACGCTTTGATTTGCCTTTGATAACAGTTGGCAATCTGACGGTTGGCGGAACAGGTAAAACCCCACATATTGAATATCTTGTCAGCCTGCTAAAGGATAAGTACGATACTACTGTATTAAGCAGGGGATATAAAAGAAAAACAAGGAGTTTTCTGTTCGTTGAGACCAGTGCTGATGTCAGTACCTCAGGTGATGAACCATTGCAGATCAAACTCAAACATCCTGATATTACAGTTGCCGTCGACAGGAACAGGGTACACGGGGTAAATGAAATACTTACTGCCGAACCTGAAACAGATATTATCCTGCTCGACGATGCATTTCAGCACAGGTATATCAAGGCCGGTCTCAGTATTCTCCTTATTGATTATAACCGGCTTATTTTCAATGACCACCTTCTCCCGGCGGGCAGGTTGCGGGAACACCGAAGTTCAGTAAAAAGGGCTGATATTGTTCTTATTACAAAAACACCCGGTGACCTTGCACATGATATGATGAAACATATCTCCAGGAAGATCCCTCTGAATACTTCACAGCGCCTTTATTACACAGGCCTGTCGTATGATCAGCCTTTTAGCATTTTTTATCCGGGAAAGCCAGGTATAACCATGAACCGGGTACGCGATGATATGGGAAACGTTCTTCTGGTAACAGGAATAGCTGAACCGGCACCTTTGTTAAGCTATCTTCATGAATATGATCTTCAGGTAACACACCTTAAATATCCTGATCATCATCATTACAATGAAATGGACCTGAGGAAAATAAAAGATAAATACCTTGGCCTGCCCGACGGGAAGAGATGTCTGATAACAACAGAAAAAGACGCAATAAGGCTCAGGGAAAGACTGAATGAAAAAGACTTTCCCGAGGACAGGCTTTTTTATCTGGGGATAAATGTTGTTTTCCTGAACAATTATGCCGCTGAATTCAATAAACTAATTTTAGACTATGTTAGAGAAAATAGAAGAAACAGCAACGTTTCTTAAATCAAAAGGTTTTACTGCACCCGACGCAGGGATAGTGCTTGGAACCGGGCTCGGCGGACTGGTATCCAAAATGAATATAATACATGAAATCGATTATTCGCTGATACCGAATTTCCCTGTATCGACAGTAGAAGGCCATGAGGGAAAATTAATTTATGGTGATTTTGGCAATAAGAAGATAGTTGCCATGAAAGGTCGTTTCCATTTTTATGAAGGATATCCCATCGAGCAGGTTGTATTTCCTGTAAGGGTTTTGAAATACCTGGGCATAAAATACCTGTTTCTATCAAATGCAGCCGGGGGAATAAATCCCGACTTCAGGGTTGGAGATATTATGATTATCTCAGATCATATTAATTTCTTACCAAATCCTTTAATAGGACCAAATAATAATATGATTGGCCCACGCTTCACGGATATGAGTGAGGCATACGACAGAGGCATAATTGCAAAAGCAGAGGAAGTTTCGCAGGAGTTGAAAATTGATATAAAGAAAGGTATATATCTTGCCACCACAGGACCGACGTTTGAAACCCCTGCAGAATACAAGCATTTCAGGTTGATAGGTGCAGATGCTGTGGGCATGTCCACCGTGCCCGAAGTTATTATTGCCAGGCATATGGGTATCCCCTGCTTTGCGGTCAGCATAATAAGCGACCTTGGTGTTGAAGGAAAGATACATTACATTACCCACGAAATGGTGACACAGGCTGCAGCTGCAACAGAATCTAAAATGACTTCCATAATGACACGTTTAATAGATAAAATCTGAATCGTGTGATGCAAAAGGAAGACAAGGTCAGGATAAACGGATTTCAAACAGGAAATGTCATACTTATTTCACTGGCCCATCTTACTCATGATATATATACATCATTCCTTGCGCCTTTATTGCCGCTCTTAATTGAGAAATTAAATATCTCACTGTTCCTTTCCGGTATTTTAAGTGTTGTTCAGCGTATACCATCACTGTTTAATCCACTGATAGGTATTATGGCTGAAAAACTTAAAGTCAGGTATTTTGTAATATCCGCACCTGCAGTTACCACTATTGCCATGGGATTAATAGGAGTGGCACCTTTATATATAATACTGGTTATATTACTATTTGTAAGCGGAATAAGTTCAACGCTTTTCCATGTTCCCGCCCCTGTAATGGTAAAAAAAATCTCAGGAGAAAGAACAGGAATGGGCATGAGCTTTTTCATGCTGGGTGGCGAGCTTGCCCGCACCCTTGGGCCACTTATTGTGGTGGCAGCAGTTGAACAGTGGGGATTGGATGGTACACTGAGGCTTATTCCTTTCGGTATTCTGGCATCATTTGTTCTATGGATTAAGTTAAGGAAGATATCCATCAGTGAGGAGATAAGAACAGAGAGTCCGAATTACCCTGCCATCTTCAGGCGTTTTCTGCCTGTCTTTCTCACCCTTGCAGGCATAACGTTTTTCAGTGGAGCTATGAAGGCTTCCCTCACACTGTATCTTCCTGTATATCTTACAGGTAAAGGGATGGAGCTTTGGGGTGCTGGAATATCCCTTTCTATATTGCAGCTTGCAGGGGCTGCAGGAACATTTCTTTCAGGCTCCATATCTGACAGGATAGGAAGAAGGTCCACCTTGCTTATTGTTACTGTATTATCACCGATATTTATGCTTCTTTTTATCAGCTCATCAGGGATATTCAGTGTAATTTTACTGATCCTCATGGGAATTTCCCTGGTAGCTCCCCAGTCTGTCAACCTGGCCGTGATACATGATCTTAACACGAAACATCTACCATTTGTGAATGGTGTATATATGATGATAAATTTCTTTATTAACTCTATTATGACTCTGGGTGTTGGAGCCCTGTCTGACCTGATAGGAATGAATAAAACATACTTAATAGCGGGCTTACTGGCATTCCCGTCAATCATTTTTGCCCATATGATCCCGGAAAAAGAAAACAATAATATTGAACATCAATAATATACAACGGCACATACTCCCTTTAGTACTTCGGGTTGCCGGCCTGGTGATATTATTTTTGAACATATTATGTATATACCTTCCCTAACGGGATAACCCCAGTTATCGCATCCATCCCATAGTATCATTGAGCTGTGCCCTGATGTCAGGTTTTTAGCGAGGCTGCGGACAGGATATCCCATATCGTTGAATATCTCTATCTCCAATATATTATCCTCCCCGGGCAGGCTCAGCCTGATTTCCAGAAAATCTTCCCAGCCATCATTATCAGGACTTATCTTCCTGGATGAAAAGGTCATAACTTCATTACTAACAACGTCATCACTTCCATTACCACAGGAATTGACCGTTCCGGGGGTAGCATATCCTGACATTGCTGAGGCAGATCTCCAGTTATTTTTGTCAGTTCCCGGTTTAGCGGTATCGATACGTTCAAGTGAAACCCCGCCCGTAACCGTAAGAAGGCTGAAATGCATGTCTTCAGAATAAATCATCTTGTCGATCAATACCAGGCTTCTATTGAATAAAAGCAGGCCGCCACCTTTCTTGGGCATAGCTGGCAGAGTTCCCAGCTCATAGATTCTGTCAGGCTCACAATTAATGTAATCATTAACAAGGGCCTCTTTATCTGTTGTGATGACAAAATAATCGCCCGGCATCAGGCACCTGTGTTCTTCTGACAACCATACGATTTTCCCGGTGTCAGAAGTCTCAGAATTATAACTTACGATGAAATGATCTGATAGATCAACTATCTTATCAGACCGGTTAAATAATTCAATAAATTCAGCCCCTCCCGGCAGCGGATCAAACAATATTTCATTGAAAAGAATATCGTTTTTTTCTGTAATGACAGGAAGCCCAAATCGTTTATCTATTATTATCAGGCTGTTGCCAGCCTGATCAGTTATATTACCCTCTTCGCTTATCTCGTAAATAGTGCCCACTTCCATACTGTCAACCAACTCAATATTTACACTCTTTATCAATGGATCAGCCAGGCTAAGCTTCCCTGCCATATTGCCAGTGAATGACCAGCTTCCAGGTTCTGTAACTTTTACATCCATTGTTTCGGAAAATGCCAGGTGAATATCTTTGCCTGTCACAGGAAAGATATTAATTAGCAAAGGCCTCTCAAGGTCAGGATTAAAACCATTTACTGAATTGATCTTTCCCGGTGTTCCTCCCATCCTGTCATTGGATTCCGACCAGTTTACCTGTCCTGAAAAAGGATAAGCAGGATCAATAATTTCAAGGGACCATCCCCCGTATTTTTTCAACTGGTTTTTGTACCAATCAACATCGTAATCGATACCATGGATAACATTACCTGCAGAACTGAATAAAACTAATCTGTCGCAGCTATTGTCCAGGTAAAATTTGCCTTCAGTGCACAACACTTTACCATAGCAGGTAAATGAGCTGATATCACTTTCATTGGCTAAAAGCAAAAGTTCACCCGATTTAATATATCCTCCATTTATAATATAATTATCATCTCCGATCTGGATTTTGAAACCCTCAATATTAAGATCAAACCGAGAGATATTATACAGCTCAAGGTACTCGTAAGGTGGTAATTGTGCCGGTGGGTCAGGATCGATCATTATCTCAGATATAATAATATCGCCCCATTCAGCTATTGCCAGCAGAATACTGTCGATAACTATATCACAACAATTACCTGATAAATCACATACATTTCTTATCTCCAGTTCATAATACATTTTATTAGGCAGTGCAGTTTGAAATTCGAGCAGGTACGATCCATCACTGGCCATAACATATTCGGGTACAATATAACCCGGCATCAGGGTACAGCTCTCAGTGGAAGGGTTGTTAGCCAGCGACTCATTGAATTGAAGTGTTAACGTGTGGTTTCCGGAGAAATACGCGGTATCAACTCCGGGGGCCTCGTTATCCACTTCAATATATCCTTCAATAATTATATCATCAATCCACAGCTTACGATCCTGCGATGATGAATATTCATACATTATTCCTGTCCACCCTGAATAGAATAGATCAGGGTCGGCACCTGTACCAATAAGTACCTGGCTGCCTGTTTCATCAGCAATAAAGACCTCCCAGTTACCTTCAATTGTTCTTTTAACTGTTAATGAAGCAGCAGAATCGACCCCGATATCATTTTGCCAGTTGAGTGAAGCTGAAACAAGCACCGATGCATCTCCATTTACTATTTTCCATAAACTGAGAGTATCATTATATCCACTCAGGTTTACTCCCAGGGCATACCCTGATACTGTCCCTCCTGTTACCATGCCTGAAGGAGGTTCATCAGACATGAGAAAGAAAGACCAGTTATTGGATGATGAAGGATTGTAAGAGTGTTTCACCTTGAGCCCCCAGGTAGTTTCACAGGCAGAAGGTTGAAGTCCATCTATCATTGTTCCTATCCTGTCACATCCTGACTCGGGATTATCAAATGAATGATGAAGTGAGAAAATACCGCTAATATTATGCAATGAATCGGTTTCCCACCTGCCTGCAGGGCTCTGAATCCAGTTTTTTGGCAGTCCTGATTCAAAATCCTCTGAAATAACCTGGGCATATACCATGCCCGGTATCATCATAACTAATAAAATAATTTTTCTCATGCAGCGAATTGATGAAAGTAGCTAAAAAACTATCTTTACAACATTAGTCTTATAAATTTCAATAAATTTTTTCAAAAAACAAAAAAAAGTAAATGAATAGAGTTGCTGTGGTTGGAGTGAGCGGACTGGTTGGAAGGACAATGCTCAGGGTGCTCGAAGAGCGTAATTTCCCCCTGAGTGAATTATTGCCTGTTGCATCACACAAATCTGAAGGGAAAGAAATACTATTCAAAGGGGAAAAGCATAAGATCATCAGTATTGCAGAAGCCGCAGGAAAGAAACCTGACATAGCCTTGTTTTCGGCAGGCAGTGATGTGTCGCTTGAATGGGCTCCTGTTTATGCAAAGAATAATACAATAGTTATCGATAACTCCTCCGCCTGGAGAATGAACGAAGAAGTGCCCCTGATAATACCCGAGATTAATGCTTCAGCCATAAGCAGGGAACACAGGATTATTGCCAACCCGAATTGTTCCACGATACAGCTATTGATGGTTCTTGCACCTCTGCACAGAGTTTATGGAATCAGGCGACTGGTAATTTCCACATACCAGGCGGTTACAGGTACCGGGATGAAAGCTGTCAGGCAACTGGAGAATGAGATAAAGGGAATAAAGGGGGACCTGGCATATCCCTATTCCATATTTATGAATTGCCTGCCTCATTGTGATTCTTTTCTGGATAACGGGTATACCCGTGAAGAGATGAAGCTTGTTAATGAAACAAGGAAAATCCTGGGGGATGAAAGCATTAGAATAACTGCCACTGCTGTAAGATTACCGGTAACAGGCGGGCATTCTGAATCTGTTAACGTAGAGTTCAATAAGCAATATAATCTGGCCGATATAAAAGAAATACTGAATGAAACGGAAGGAGTGGTTGTAAGGGACAATCCTTCAGAAAATATCTACCCGATGCCTTTGGATGTTTCAGGAAGTGATGAAGTATTTGTCGGCCGTATCAGGAAAGACTATTCACTGGATAATGCATTGAATTTGTGGATAGTAGCCGATAATATCCGCAAGGGTGCAGCAACTAATGCTGTTCAGATAGCGGAAACGATCATCAAAGATAAAAGATAGAATCCAATGGTAGAGACGCGATTGAATCGCGTCTCTACCAAATCAATACAGAAAATTATTGTAAGGATAAATTTTCTCATGAAGGACTTTCACCTCATTATAAAGAAGTTCCTTAAAGGCTTCAATATTTGTTTTTTCCCTGGCTGATATGAAGATTGTTTTTGCATCCTTATTATTTGCCATCCAGCTTTGTCCCAGTTCCTCAAGAGTGAAATTCCCCTTCTCTTTTTTACTCAGATCATACTCGTCTTTTTCTATATACCTGAAGGCATCGATTTTATTAAATACCAATATTGTTTCTTTATTATCGACTTTCAGATCACGTAACGTTTCATTAACAATTTTTATCTGGTCCTCAAAACCGGCATGTGATATATCCACCACATGGCACAGTATATCTGCTTCCCTCACTTCATCAAGAGTTGATTTAAAAGACTCGACCAGTCCGTGAGGCAATTTTCTTATAAACCCGACAGTATCAGAGAGCAGGAATGCAAGGTTTCCTATTACAACTTTTCTCACTGTTGTATCCAGGGTAGCGAACAGTTTATTCTCAGCAAAAACATCTGACTTGCTGAGCATATTCATTATTGTGGATTTTCCCACATTGGTATATCCGACGAGGGCCACCTGAACCATTTTTGACCTGCTTTTGCGCTGAATGGTCATTTGCCTGTCTATTTTCTGAAGCTGCTGCTTCAGCCTTGCAATTTTATCGCGTATTATCCGGCGGTCGGTCTCTATCTCGGTTTCGCCAGGTCCTCTTAGTCCTATTCCTCCTTTCTGTCTCTCCAGGTGTGTCCACATCCTGGTAAGTCGCGGCAGCAGGTATTCATACTGTGCCAGCTCAACCTGAGCTTTAGCATGGGCCGTTCTGGCCCTGCGGGCAAATATATCGAGGATCAGATTGGTGCGGTCAAGCACCCTGCACTTAAGGATCTTTTCTATATTCCTGAGCTGTGATGGGCTTAATTCCTCATCGAATATAGCCAGGTTAACATTATTATTACTTATGTAAACCTCTATTTCCTTAACCTTTCCGGAACCAACGAATGTTCCGGGATCGGGAACATTTAGTTTCTGAACAAATGCTTTTACCGGTACTGCCCCGGCTGTTTCTGTAAGGAAAGCCAGTTCATCAAGATATTCATTTACTTCATCTTCACTCTGGAGAGGAAGCACTACACCAACAAGAACAGCACGGTCGGTTTGTTCTGCCGTTTCAATCATTTTACCCATACTCACAAATTCAATTCAAAACGACCGCTGATTATTATTATATACAATAAATAAACAGGTAAAATTTTATAGAATGAATCTCCTGTTTCGTTGCATAGCATCTCTTATTCCCATCTTGAGTGCCTCAGTACATCTTATTACCATTTCAAGGTCAGAGGGAAACGGGATGGGTTCACTCTGTATTTTTTTCAGTTCAGCGGGCATAAGGGCTTCAGTATCCCCTATTGCTCTTGCCGACACATGCTCGAAGTAAGAGTCTGCTATCAATGGATCGCTCTTCAGCACTCTTGCGGGGTTAACAGTAACTATCTCAACTTCTCCGTTAATAACGCATTCCTTTGCTTGCACTGATTCAATGAGGGCACACTGTATATCCTTATATTTTTTGATTTTTATATCGTTTCCAAGACTGTCTTTCATAACATTGCCATTAGCGTCAAGTACGTATTGAAAGCCATCCTCAATTTCCCTTTTGATAAGAGTGTCTTTCTGGAAAGTATTATCAGGTGAAACCATTATTGATTTAATAATCACCGATACTACATAATCAAATTCTGTATCCTCATCCATTTGTTTTGTGTGGTATTCAACCCAGTTATTATCCAGCCTGGGCAGGTCCAGTGCAAGGAGGTCAGATTCAAATTCAGCCGGGAAATTAATATGTGAGCGGTTATCCACCCTTACCAGGACCCTGCTCATTCCCAAATATCTTGACTCATCAATAAGTTTATCTATACCTTCATAATCACCAACATAATCCTTTGCCCTGGTAAATTCGGCATAAGCCTGGCGGTATGATTCTTTGGTACCGTTTTTCATTAATTCCTGGCCATTAGCATAATAATAATCAGCGGCATTGTTTTTTGCTGTTATCATTTCCTCCATATAATCTACATAGGGAAAGTCAATTGTCCGGTTACCGGATTTCAGTGGTGTAACTGTTCTTACCATTGATTGCCTGTCGTGCATTTTTTTATAAATAAGGTATATTTCATCCCAGTTTTGTGGTTTCCCTTCCATTTTCAACAGTCGTATCCTCTCATTGTCCTGTTCGAGGGCAATTTTATAAGACTGATCCAGGATATCAATATTTTTTGTATCGTTCCTGTCTTTACGTATTTTTTCAACAGCTCTGGTAATTGCAGTATCATAATTACCTGACTCCATCTGTTTCTTTGGTGATGAACAGGATGCAAAGAAAACAGATACAATTACGGAATAGAAAATTACCTTTCTCATATTTAAAGGAAAATTGGTTTATTGGCGATAAAGATATGATAATATAATTTCCCTGAAAAAAAAAGCCGCCTCATTTAACAGGCGGCTATATTAAAATCATATTTTTTTTTATTGTAACTGGAAATTAACAGTGATAGAGAACCTTACTCTTACTGGTGCTCCCCTCTGCTTTCCGGGTGACCATTTTGGTGACGATTCAACAACTCGTTTTGCTTCATTATCCAGAGCGGGATCAACACCTCTTAATACTGTCACATTACTTACTGAGCCATCAGGTTCGACCACGAACATAATGAACACTTTCCCCTGTATTCCATTCTCAGCGGCTATCTGAGGATATTTGATTCTTTGCTGCACCCATTCACGGAACTTATTTACATCACCGCCCCTGAAAGTAGGCATATCTTCAACAACCACGAATATTTCTTCCTCTTCTTCTTCCTGTTCTTCAGTTACTTCGAAATTATACATCTGGATCTCATCGTCGAAGTCAGCCTCATCATCTTCAAACAATACTTCATGGTCGATTGCCACGTTATCTTCCACAATCTCAAAAATCTCAGTAACCTTAGGCACTTCAGGTGGAGCTTCTGGTTGCTGCTCATCCATTTCGGTAATAGGGATCATCTCCTCTTCAATCACCTCCTCAGCGCCGGTGTCAAAAAGACTGTTTTCCCTGGTCCCTGTAGTCCATTCAAAAGCAATAAGGCATATTGCAAGGGCAATGACGAGCCCCAGTTGTAAAAATATACCTTTACGTCTTTCCAGATTTACATTGTCATTTTTCTTGATTTCCATCTTTCTATATTTTGAGAGCCTAAAAATAAGTATTAAAAAGAATAATGTCAAAATTTTATTAAAATACTGACAATAATATACGAAATTTTTTCTGCATTGTCAATTGAATTCAATTAAGAATGCTTTTCATCATCCTTCAGCTAACTGTCAATATTCCTATATCTTACTTTGCATATAATAATTTTTCAGTTATTTTTGCAAAACTATAATGGGGATATAGCTCAGCTGGCTAGAGTGCGTGACTGGCAGTCACGAGGTCAGGGGTTCGACTCCCCTTATCTCCACGTTTAAGCAAAAACAATCAACCTCCGCCAGGAGGTTTTTTGTTTTTTGTACGGTTCGAACGGAGCTTGCTCCGGTGAGAGTCGTGCAAAAAACAAAAAGTTATCGCGCAGCGATTGATTGTTTTTATTTTCAGTACTGAAGGTAAGGGGACGGTGAGCAAAGCGAACACCCCCCGGCCGGTAACCCACTAACATATTCAAAGAACACCTGTAAAATGCAATAACGCATATATTATCAATAAATTAACCGCAAAAATCATGCCCCCGTTTATTGTTGAACTGTTTAATTGTTAAAATGTTGAGTAGGGTTAACAGGTGGAACAATCCTTGGTTCTTTTAAAAATTTTATTTGGCATGCAAATTCAGTACATTAGTATATCAATTTCATTTAAACTCATATCCATCAAAAAGGCAATCCTATTTATTTCCGTAATTATTATTTGTTCATCCGGTTCTCGCTTACAGCAATACCCCTTTCAGGTCACCGGCCTTACGGATGAGGAAGGTCTTGATAACCTGATTTCCCTGATGACCCTTGATGAGAAGATCGACCACCTGTCATCACGCCTGCCGGGTATACCAAGGCTGGGTGTTCAAAGGACCCGCTTTGTGGAAGGTCTGGCACGGATGTGGGATCCGGAACTGCATGAGAAAATCGCTGCATGGGAAGCCTATGAAACCCGGTACTTAACTCAGAATAAAGACTTTGCCAGTGCAGGTCTTATATTGCTGGCCCCGAATGCCGACCTTGGAAGGGATATCCGCTGGGGCCGTACCGAAGAGTGCTACGGTGAAGATGCCTGCCTTGCATCAGTACTGTAACGGCATATGTGAAAGGGCTGCAGGGAGATCATCCGAAATACTGGAACACGGAAAAACACTCATTCGTTATGGAAAAGGGCCTGATTAAATTGATGATCGGTGGCTCTTCCACTGATACAAGACTGACAGGGAAATTGAAAGTGCAATAAACAGAATTGCTGGATACACTTGGTTTATTACATATAATCATTTCAGTCTGTATTCCCGTGCTGTCTTTATAAACATTTTTATATTCTCCTCAGGTGCAAACGGAGGGATAGCACAACCTGCATTCAGAACAAAGCGGTTTGTTTTGCTGAATACATCCAGCAATTCGATTGTTCTTTCGCGAACCAGTTCCGGAGTACCTAGTGCCAGAACCCCCGAAGGGTCAACATTTCCGAAAAAAGTTACTCTGTTTTTCATCAAATCATATGCCTTCCTGGTATCTGTCTTATAATCAAGTTCAAGACCATCTGCCCCTGTTTCAATCATCTCTTTGATAATTATATCCGTATTGCCACAGATATGAATTACATAATCCATTCCCAGCTTATGTGCCAGGTTTGCAAGACCTCTTATGTAAGGTTTCGAGTATTTTACAAACATATCAGCAGGTATCATTTCCGGTCCTGCCATACTATCTCCATTAGACGTCATATGGCAACCCGTCTGTGCCATCAACTTAATAAACTGTGATGTGGCTTCCATGCTATAATCCAATAACTCGAAAAGAAGCTTTTCTTCAGTCATATAAAGGTCTGTCATCCAGTTTTCCATTCCCCTAATCATACTCGCAAGGGAGAAAGGCGCCTGGTCGCAGTTGCCCCTTATATAAATTTCATGGCCAATCGAGTCAACCAGTATTCTCACAGCCTCACACCATACCTGTACGTATTTATATTTGCTCACATCCACGGCCGGAAGATCCGGAAAATCATCCCATGACCTCAGCATTCCTCTGTGAATCCTGGCCGGTTCATTTTCTGGCAGGTCCACCTTAACACCGCAGGCACCGGCAAGAGTTACCGTATCTATGTCAACAAGCACACCATCATATTCGTATTTTTCAACTGACCTGATAAAGGCATCTGCTATGGCCCCTGGGTTTCCCCTGTATTGAGCCATAGTAATACCTGCTTCCTTTGCCACCATCATAAAATTATGCAACATAACAGGTATATTATCAACCGGTTCACCGGCAAGTGCAGCTTTTATTCTTTCTATTCCATTCATCTTACAGGTATTTATCAAGCATTCAATAAGCTATCTATTCTCCCGGACAATTCCATCATTGCTCGCCCGTTATGGTACGGGCATTTCCAAGGATCGATTTTCCAGTTATTCTTGTAATAAGGTGAAGGATCATCCTCCGGTTCTGTGAGATATGGTTCACCCAGCCTGTTCACTTTTGTTAACCACTCACCACCGGTGTGATCGATAATATTTTCATTAATAAAATTCCAGGATAGTTTTAAAGTGTCCCAGTATTTGTCCTGCCCTGTAAGCTGGTACATATTCATAAAACCAACAAGATTTTCAGCCTGTATCCACCAGTGCTTATTTGTACGAATATGTGAACCGCTTCTGTAGGATTCAAGGAAAAGACCTCCATCTTTATCGACGCCTTCTCTCAAAACTGCATCAGCCATTTTTATTACAAGAGGCTTCAGCTTGTCTATTATGCCTTTGTCACCCAGTATCTCAGCTGCCTCCATTAACAGCCATGAAGCTTCTATATCATGCCCGAACGAGCATACCTCACGGGATTCTTCAGTCTCCACAAACTTATTTGAAAAAAATATCCCGAGGTGTCCGCTTTCCCTTATAATACTATTAATGAAGATAATTAACAGTTCGGTAAGTCGCTTCCTTACAAGCTTTTCTTCCCACACCCTGTATACTGCAGCGTAAGCCTCAAGTAAATGCAGGTGGGTGTTCATTGATTTAGGTTCATTATTATCTGCCATCCTGTTTTCTTCATAGATTTCCCACTCCCTGGTAAATGATTCAAAATAACCCGGATTTTCAGGATCTTTGGCATTGGAATCCAGGAAATTGAAAAATTCCTGTATTATCATAAGCACCTCATTGATAGGATTAAATTCATAATATTTACTCAGTGCGTACAGTACAAAGGCCTGAGCATATATATGTTTGATATCGTTTACAGCCTGGTTGTCGGATGAGATCTCCATAAAGTAACCTCCATACTCATCATCCATAAAGTCATTCGTAACTACCCTGTATGCCCTGTTAGCAATATCTTCGTATCCCATTCCCGGGTACTTCCTGGCTGCCTCAGAAAAAGTCCATAATATTCTGGCATTTAGAACGCAGCTTTTTCTTGCCCCCGGGACAGGCTTATTATTTATGTCCACAGCCCCATGAAATCCATCCCCGTTCTCTTCAACAGCATATCTCATCCAGTAGGAAAGTATATTTTCATGAAGTTCACTCTCGAAGATATCTTTGTAACGTTTTAACTCTGCCTTAATGTTCATGGTTAATGGATTGTTTATATTTAAATGCTGCAAATCACTACTGTCTTAAAATGAGATAAACATTTATAGAACTGACAAATTTATCTCGTACTCTCCAGAGTTTTTCCTTTCATCTCAATCAGGTATTTTTTAAATATATAGTAGCTAATAAAAGTCATAAGTGAGTAAAAAACAAACACATAACCTGTTCCTCTCCCCCAGGCAAACAGACCTGTAACTATGGGAAACAGAAAAGTGGTCAGTCCATTAAAGAACCAGTGTGAGAATGACCCGATAGAAGCACCTCTTGCCCTGATATTATTGGGAAATATTTCGGCAAGGAGCACCCATATTACAGCTCCCTGTGATGATGCAAAGAATGCAATAAAGCATATAAGGAAACCTAGGAGAAGCCATGATCCGAAAATATCGGACAGATATGCGACCGCAAATAAACCAAGAAAAGTTCCCATCCCAAGGGTGCCGGTAAGAAGAAGTTTTTTTCTACCTATTTTATCAATTAATCTCATTGCAACCAATGTAAACAGAAGATTAACAAATCCTATAATAACGGTTTGGCCGATGGCTGAATTAGTACTGAATCCCGCTGACCGGAATATATCTGTTGCATAATACATTATTATATTAATACCCGTAAACTGATTGAACATGCCAACGGCAATTCCAATGAGCACAAGTCTAAAATTTCCCCTTTCAAATAAGGCAGACAGTTTCTGGATTGATTCTTGATCAATTGACTTCTGAATATCATCAATGATTTTATCAATATCTGCTCCCGGCGATACTTCATTAATAATACGTTTTGCTTCATCTGTTTTACCATCCTTGACCAGCCATCGGGGGCTTCTGCCTACCATAAATAACATCAATAAGAACACAATGGCCGGAATTGCCATTGAAAGCATCATAAACCGCCAGTTATTCTCACCTGTGCCTATTAGCAGAAAATCGGTAAAGAAAGCTAATAATATACCACTAACTATTGCAAGCTGGAAGCTTACTGTAAGCCTGCCACGGTATTCAGCAGGAGAAATTTCTGAGATATAGAGAGGAGAGACCACTGAAGCACCACCTACAGCGATTCCTCCGATTAATCGAAAACCAATAAAAGTATAAATATCAGGTGCAAAGCCTGTTCCAATTGCGGAGATAAGAAAAAGAAGAGCAAGAATTCTAAGAACCATTCTTCTTCCAAATTTATCAGATTGTCGGCCTGCAAACAGAGCACCAAGTATACAACCTACAAGTGCTGCACTGACTGTCGCCCCTTTCATTGCTTCAGTAAGAACAAAAAAATCTGTTAAAAAAGGTAATGCCCCGTTTATTACAGCCGTTTCAAAACCGAAAAGAAGTCCGCCCAGTGAGGCTGCAATTGTAGCAATGATGAGCCTTCTTGTCATTGTATAATTGTATTTAACAGGTAAAATAGATGATATATTAATTTAAATCCGTCAACCAACCTGCACAATCACATAATACCACAGAACATAATAAAATAATACCAATATACTATTTTACTTAAAAAGAGTTAACATATTTATAAATTGTATGGATCTGCCATTCCGGGGATCACAAATCTTCCAAAATACTATTATTTGGATATTAAAGGAGTAACTGAAAAAGGTTTCTAATCAAAAAGCCTGCTTAGCTAAATTAATATGAATGAATCAGGATCATCCGGCGAACCAATATCTCCTCCCCGGTTCTGAGGCAATAGAAGTAAATACCGTCAGGCAGGCATTTTACGTCAAAAATGACACTGTATTTGCCGGGCTGAAGATAATCAGTTACCATTTCATAACATTTGTAACCATATTCATTAAATAAGCATAACTCAACGAAACCCTCCTTATAAGTTTCAAATTCTATTCTGGTTATGGTATCACATGGGTTAGGAATATTTTGACCAAGATCTATCTTATCAGGTTTTATATCATCTGCTATTAAGAGCAGTCCCTTATAAAAATCCGCCCGGCCTTCAATCCATGCTGATCCATCCTGACAGGCCCATGGTATTACAAGGAGCTTTATTGTTGAATGCCTTTCATTGATAAGAAATTCGACTTCAGTACTGTTAACATACTCAGAAAAGCCGTTATTTTCAACCGGATACTCGTCTGGATACAATCCTTTATTACACCTGCCGGCAACATTGAGTAGAACTGAAGGAAGATGGCTATAGTGTGCAGAGCTATTCCCTGTCAGTATTATTGCAACCGGGCTCGCTGACAGAAAATGAGGTAGTGAATAAGCAGGCAGGCTGATTATCAACAATTGAATAACTATAATATGTATTATTAATCGTCTCACATTATAATGACCCTTAACAAATAAAATAACCTATTCCTTTTTTCCGTTTTTTTCTAACCGGGACGCAAATTCATATGCTTCCTCAATTTTGAAATGGATTGAAGTATCAAGTTCAGAGATCGTGAAACACAACCTGTTTTACACTTAAGCGGTATAACAGGGTGAAAGTATTCCAGGCAACAGGTACTTCATGTTAGAGATTTACTATATTTACATCTCTCATACAATAATCAAACAGTTACAGATATGAAAAAGACTCTAACCCTGTTTCTACTGATCGCACTTGGTTTCGTGCAGCTTTCCGCCCAGAAGAAGGCCCTCACACGGGAAGACTATGATAAGTGGCAGAACCTTGGATATCATACTATTTCTGATGATGGTAATTGGATTTCATATACAATCTCTCCGGTTGAGGGGAATGATACCCTTTTTATTATCTCATCGGATAAAGAAACTGAATATAAGCTTGGACTTTGCTCTTCACCTTCTTTCTCTGATGACTCCCGCTGGCTGGCAGCAAGGAAAGGTTATAGCAAGGATGAAACAGAAAAAATGAGAGAGCAGAAAAAGAAAATCCAGAATAAAGTTGTTCTGCTAAACCTTGAGAAAGGTACAAAGAGAATATTTGAAGATATCCAACAATTTACTCTCAGCAAAGACAGTAAGCACCTTATTATGAGCGGGTATGCCGCCGAAAATTCAAAAAGCTATGATCTCTATACCTATGATCTTGAATCAGGGATAATGAAAAATATCGGGAATGTGTCTGATTACGGTCTGAATAAGAAAGGCAACCGTCTTGCTTATATAATTGATGCCGAAGGTATGAAAGGCAATGGTGTGGAATTATTCAACCTGGACGATTATAGCATAAGGATTATAGATACTGATACAACCACCTATACCAAACTGGCATGGGAAAAGGAAGGTAATGCTTTCAGCTTCCTCAAGTCATTTTCTGATACCGGTTATGTAGAAAAGAATCATAGCGTTTTTGCCGTTCTGGACATATACGATAATTTACAAATTAAAAGCCTCAATCCACGTGATCAGGATGTTATACCTGATAGTTTAAGGATAAGAGAGACTTTTATTCCCAGATTCTCAAAGGATATGAGCATACTCTACTTCGGGATTTACGACTGGCATGTCAAGGAGAAAAAAGAAAAAGGAAAGGATAAAAAGGACGAAAAAATACCGGATGTCGATATCTGGCACTGGAAAGATGATCCCATCCAACCTGAACAGGAAAAGATTTACGAGAGATCAGACAAAGATTTTGTATACCTGTGTTCATGGAATCTTGATAAAGATGAAGTATACAGAATTACCAGCGAAGAATTCACGGACTATAATATAACAGCCGATGGGAAAAACGTGATTGTTAGCACCGATCTTCCTTACCAGCCTGCATTCAGGCAGGAATATTTCGACCATTATATTGTAAATGCCTCTGATGGCGATCGCAAACTAATAGCTAAAAACTTTACCAGCCTGAGAAATTCATCACCCGATGGTAAATATATTCCTTATTTCAGGGAAAAGAACTGGTGGGTCTATGACATTCAGGAAGGTGAAAACAGGATAATAAGCTCAGCGATAGATACAGAACTCTGGGATACGAGGGACGATAGTCCAAGGGAAGTAAAACCACCCTTTGGTTCAGGAGGATGGTACGAGGACGACAGTCACATGCTTGTTTATGATGAATACGATGTATGGAAAGTATCACCTGTCACCGCTGAAGCTAAGAAGCTTACTGAAGGACGCGAGGATGAAATCAGATTCAGAACAATAAGGCTTGATTACGAGAATGACTTTTTTGAACACGATAAAGACCTTTACCTCTCGGCCATGGGTGATAAAACAAAGAAGAGTGGATTTTATCGTATCAGCCCTGACGGCAAAATACAGAAACTGATCTTTGACGATTATTATATCTCCGGACTGAGGAAAGCGAAAGATGAAGACAGGCTGGTATACCGTTCCGAAAGTTATTCAGATTCCCCTGATCTTTTCCTGACTAACAGCCTTTTCAGGAAAAAAGAGCAGCTGACAAATACAAACCTTCAGCAGTCAGAATATTTCTGGGGAAAAAGTGAACTGATTGAATTCACCAACAAGGACGGCAAGGAGCTGCAGGGCGCCCTGTTCTATCCTGCCAATTATGAAAAGGGTAAAAAGTACCCGATGATAGTTTATATCTACGAGATAAGATCTACATCCGTACACAGTTATGTCAGCCCGAGTCCGAAAAGTGCATATAACACCACTAACTACACAACAGATGGATTTTTTGTATTCCAGCCTGACATAGTATATAAGATGAACCACCCGGGTCAATCGGCCGTCGATTGCGTGGTTCCGGCTGTTGAGAAAGTAATTGAAACGGGGATGATAGATAAGGACAGGATAGCCCTGATGGGACATAGCTGGGGGGCATACCAGACAAGCTTCATTATCACGCAGACCGACCTTTTCGCAGCTGCGATAGCAGGTGCCCCGCTGATAAACATGATAAGCATGTACAATGAAATATACTGGAATACGGGGAACCCCAACCAGCAAATCTTTGAGACATCCCAGGGCAGATTACGAGAACCATGGTGGGAAATCATGGATGAGTATATGGACAATTCACCAATGTTCAATGCTGCCAATATTACAACTCCCCTGCTCGTTACTTTTGGCAACCAGGATGGGGCTGTTGACTGGCACCAGGGTATAGAAATGTTTACTACAATGCGTAGAATGCAAAAACCATATATCATGCTGGTTTATGAAGGGGAAAATCATGGCTTGAGGAAAGATGAAAACATGTTGGATTACTCGTTGAAGGTAAAACAGTTCATCGATCATTATCTGCTTGGAAAGCCTGCTGAAGAGTGGATAAAAGAAGGTAAAACTTACATGGAGAAAAAACAGGAAGAAGATCTCGCAAAAGAAAAAGAGAAATGAATGCAAAATACTGAGGGATTCTTTAAACCCTGTGATTTATGTAATAAGCTGAAATTTATTGCCCGGTAATAATTATTGATTACTTTTAGATCCTTAGTGGCTCTCAATAGCATTATTTATGAGTGAAGAGATCCTGAAAGCCCTGATGCAACTGTTTGCCCTGATCATAAAGCAGGATGGAGGGATGCTGTCAAGCGAAAGGGAGTATGTGGTAAATTTCCTCGAGAAACAGCTCAGCCACGATTCAGTAAATGAATATCTTGAACTCTTCGACAGGGATGTCGGGCCATTAATGGATCATGCGCCCGTGGTTGAGAATAAACCTCCTTCGCTAAAAGATTCCGTTAAAATATTCGGTATCTGTAAACAAATTAACCGTACTCTCAACCAATCACAAAAAGTTGTTGTGCTTATGCGGTTGTATGAACTGGTTAACGCTGATAAAAGGTATACCCTACAGCGCATGAATATCATTAACACAGTAGCAGAGGTATTCAGAATATTGCCGGAAGAATTTAAAAGCATAGAGCTATTTGTTAAACAAGATACCGACAGGGAGCCCGGTGATAGCTCAATACTGGTTCTCAAGCTGCATACCAGGTGCCCTGATTGCGAGAATGATCCGGATAGAGAGCAACTGGACGCGAATTTTCTGGTCATTTTGTGGATACCAAGTGTGGACCTGTATTTTATCAAACACTATTCTGATAATCCCCTGTTGCTGAACGGACTGCCTCTTGATTCCGGGAAAATATACACTATGGCTAAAGGAAGCTCCCTGAAATATCAGCATGGTCAGCCATTATATTACAGTGACATATCAGCCCATTACCTGTTAAAAAAATCATTCCACAAAATCAGCCTGGAGGCAGAAAACCTTGTTTATAAATTTCCGGGTGGTCAGACAGGCATCAATAATATTAATATAGCTGAAAGAGAAGGTAATCTAATTGGTATAATGGGCAGCAGCGGCGCTGGTAAAACTACCCTGCTCAACCTCCTGAGCGGAATTTATAAACCGGCAAGCGGCACGGTAAAAATAAACGGTATCGATCTAAACAAAAAATCCGGTGCACTGGATGGTATAATTGGTTATGTCCCCCAGGACGACATGCTTATGGAAGATCTTACAGTTTTCGAGAATCTTTATTATGCTGCATGCCTGTGTTTTAAAAATCTGACACGACAGGAGATTACACATAAAGTTGATACGATGCTCAGATCCCTTGGTCTTTATGAAAAAAGAGACCTGAAAGTTGGTTCTGTTCTCAATAAGGTCATTAGTGGCGGTCAGAGGAAAAGACTGAATATAGCACTGGAGCTTATTCGTGAACCCTTAATACTGTTTCTGGATGAACCCACCTCAGGGCTGTCATCCAGAGATTCCGAAAATGTAATTGACCTGCTTAGGGAACTGACTTTAAAAAGCAAACTTATATTTACAGTGGTACACCAGCCATCTTCAGAGATATACAAAGTATTTGACAGGATAATCATTCTTGATGAAGGTGGCGAAATGATTTACTACGGCAACCCTATAGAGGCACTTATACATTTTAAAACTATCGATGAACAAGTGGAAAGCCATATAGGTGAATGCCCGACATGTGGAAACATAAACCCGGAAACCATTTTCAATATCGTTGAAAAAGAAATAGTAGATGAGTTTGGAAGGTATACCGGGGTCAGAAAACGCTCAACCTCTGAATGGGCAGAGAAATATATAGAGTTACATCCGGCTATACCTTTCCGTAAGATTAAAACCAGGCCCAGGTCAAATCTTAATAGACCAAACCTTCTCAAACAGCTCCTGATCTTTTTACGCAGGGACCTGAGCAGCAAGATATCCAACCGGCAATATGTATTATTAACCCTGCTGGAAGCACCTGTTCTGGGATTCATATTATCATACATAATAAGATATATAGCTGACCCCGACTCCAAAAACTACATCTTCAGGGAAAATGAGAATATCCCTATTTATATATTCATGTGCCTCATAGTGGCCCTGTTCTTAGGACTTATTACCAGCGCCGAGGAAATATTCAAGGATAAGAAGATTCGCAAAAGGGAACATTTTCTTAATTTGAGCAATGGCAGTTATCTAGCCGCAAAAGTGATTATCTTATTCTCGATATCTGCCTTGCAGTCATTTCTGTTTCTGATAGTGGCTAATCCCCTGCTTGGAATAAAAGGCCTTTTCTTCCAATACTGGTTTGCTCTTTTTACCACAGCAACATTTGCAAATATTCTGGGTCTTAATGTTTCAGCCGCTTTTAACTCCGCGATAACCATATATATTATAGTGCCTCTGCTTATGATCCCAATGATGGTGTTAAGCGGGGCAATGTTCCAGTTTGATAAACTCAACCGCACTCTGGGCAGTGTGGACAAAGTTCCATGGATAGCTGAATTTATGCCCACGAAATGGACTTATGAAGCCCTTATGGTAACACAGTTCAAGGATAATGAATATGATAAACTGATCTATGACATGAATAAAACCATCAGTGTTTCTGACTATAATACCATATATCGTATACCTGAACTGGAGAATGCCCTGAACACTACGGTTTTGAATTTCAGAAGAAACCTGTTATCAGAAGAAAATCCATCCAGGCTGCCCCTGCTGAAGAATGAAATTATCAAAATGTCACAAAATAAGGACCTTTATAAGTTCAAAGAGATAGATAAACTGAATTTTTCTGATTTCAATAATATTGTAGCTGAAAAACTATATTTATATCTTGACTCTGTAAATTCCTTATTCATGAGAAAAAGTAATTCTGCTGACATAAGAAAAGACAGATTTATAAGTGCCAACCGTGAGAAGCTTGACAGGTTATTTAACCAGTATCATAACGACAGGCTTGAAGAAATAGTCAGGAAAATCTATGAGAAAAACAAGATTCTTGAGTTCAGGGACAGGCTTGTTCAGAATTATGACCCGATCTACCGTGACCCTCCCGGTAATGAATTTCTTGCCTTCAGGAGTCATTTCTTTGCTCCGACCAAAGTGTCAGGGGGTTTAAGATTTGAAACTTATACATTCAATATGATATTCGTATGGTTCATGTCATTTGTATTCTATGTTCTTTTATACTATAACGTATTAGAGCGAATCATTAATTCTTTCTCAAAAAGATAATCTATTGATATTGTAACTTAAATAATATTATTATTTTTTTACTTTTGTAGTCTAAAGTCAATAATGCTTCAACATGAAAAAAGCAGTCTACAGTCTTGCAATCTTGTTTATCCTGGTTCTTTTGTTCTCCTGTAAGAACACCGGGAAAAAAGGATCAGAATTTGTCTTCCCTGAATCTGACTCCATTCCCGTTAAGGAAGCCGAAAAGTTAAGTCGTGAAGCCATTGATGATATTGTTCAGAACATTGGTTCCCCGGTAGAAATGTCAGCCCTGCTTCTTGAACTTGATGTTCCTTTCATTGCTGAACACATGGCATCAATTGAACAGGCAGAAAACCTGAGCACAAACTTCCAGAAGGCACTGCGCCTTGGGATTTATGGAGCAGACCTTGGCTATCTGAATATTTATGAAAAAACAGGTACTGCGGTTGAAACACTTTCAACAATAAACAAGCTTGCAGATGGTTTAAGGGTCGGACAGTTTTTTGATTTCGAAACGCTGAAAAAGCTTGCCATAAATAAAAGCAATGTTGATTCACTGCTTTTCCTGTCAGTTCGTTCCTATAATGAGATTGATAAATACCTCCGTGAAAATGACCGTGGAAATCTATCAGCCCTCATGATAACGGGGGTCTGGCTGGAAGCACAATATCTGGCATGTCAGATAGTTAAAGATTATCCCCATCTAGACCTTAAAAACAGGATAGGTGAACAAAAGATCATAATCAATGACCTGCTTTTGTTGCTGCGGCCCTATAATGAGTCCAGTGATGAATACCGTGAGCTTTATAATGATTTTGAACTTCTGAAACGTCAATATTCAGATGTCAGCATAACATTTACCCCGGGTGAGCCTGAAACAGTAGAAAAAGAAGGCAGGCTTGTTGTTATTCAGAACGAAGAAAGCACTGTGGTAATCAGTGACGATATGCTGGAGGGGATAATAAAGAAAACGGAAGAAATCAGAAATAGAATAATATCACTTTAACTCCTGGATATGAAAAGGACAACGATTGTTTTTATCACCTTATTACTGGCTGTCTTCGCCCTTAATGCCCAGGATCAGCAGCAGATGGTTACTGATTGTGCTCTCAGTATAGCCGGAAATACTACCTACCTTAAAGATTTTGTTATTAAGTTACCGGAAACGACTGACCAGGGTAATATTCCTGTTCATAAAGAGAATATATACCTGATGAAAAAACAAAGATACCTGTTTACCCAATGTAACGCTAATGATTCTGATGGAGAGTTGACAATTGAATTATATGATGCCAATAATCTGATTACAAGCTCAATAAACAAGAAAAGCGGTAAAGTTTATTCGTCTGTGGAGTTTTCATGTAATAAAACAGGCCTGTATACTATATGGTATTCATTTAAGGATGGAAAAAAAGGCACCGGGGTAGGAATAGTATCGCTTCTTAAATGACTATTGCCCTGTTTAACTGCATAAACAAAACCGAAAAGAAAATAATAGCAAATAAATAATTTGCTATTTTTTTATTCCTCATCATTACAAGGTAATGAGAAAGAAAATAAACAAGCGGAATAAGAAAAACATACATCAGTCCGACAGATGCTGAAGGGATGAGGAAATATATGGTAACTGTCAGAATTAACATCCAGGTGAAAAGTGAGAATATTTTCCTTGATCTTATCTTCTTTGTGTTGAAAGTACTCCACAGGTGAAGAAGTGACACCAAAAAAATGAACAGGTTAATGCATGATATTATTATAAATTCAGCCGACCAGTAATACTCAGGGACATCCGTTACGATACTTTTCAGAAAAAAATGGTTAAGCCATGTAATATCCCTCCCCGTAAAATAGTAAAAGGCATAAAGGATAATAAATGGAGTGATCAGGCCGGTGATAGAAATCAATATCTCCCTGAAATTAAAAGACCTGAACATTAATATTCCCACCAGTATCAGAAGATAAAACCAGATTATATTGGTGTAAATCAGGGTTGCGATCCCAATTATCAAAGAAGCATCAAAAAGATTATAAGCTATTCCGGGTTTTCTATATGATACAATCAACCTGTCTATTGATACGAGAAGCAGCAGCGAAGCAGGCAGTACAGGATTGATTACCTGATTGCTGTATATATAACCGGTCAGCAGTATGTACAGGGATGCAGGCAGGAATGTTCTTTCATTAATAAAGAACAGGCGTGTATTGAAATTTACCAGGTATATGCCTGTTACAAGAACCAGTATCATGGAAAAAATAATACCTGCCAGTGGTCTCCCATTAAAAAGGCTGATTAACAAAGAATATAAAGGAGCAGGGTTATCGTTATGGTAAAGTGGCGGTTGTACAGGGTTCAGCAATGACTGCAGCCATACAAGAACCAGGCTTACCATTATTACAATTACTGTACCGGGGCCGATACCCCTGTAGATTTTCAGCAGCATATTTTATTATAAGTCAAATCCGATATCTTTCCTGAAGTACTTACCCTCGAAATCTATTATTTCTGCATTGGCATACGATTTCTTCAGAGCATCCTTTAAATCAGAACCAAAGGAGCTAATTGCCAGGACCCTGCCCCCGGAGCTGATAACCCTTCCATCTTCGGTTCTCGTCCCTGCCTGAAAAATTATACTACCTGATGTTTTGTCCATATTAAATATCTCTTTGCCCTTTTCGTATTCACCAGGGTAACCTCCTGAAACAAGCATAACGGTTACGACTGTTTCACCAGATATATCCATTTTCCTTTTTTTCAGGTTCCCTTCGGCGACACCAAGCAGCAACTCCATCAAATCACTTTTTATCCTTGGTATTACAACTTCAGCCTCAGGATCTCCCATCCGCACATTATATTCAACAACATACGGATCCCCATCTACATTCATAAGTCCAAAATAGATGAAACCTTTATACTTTATTCCTTCCCTTTTAAGCCCTGATATTGTTGGTTTAATAATTCTAATTTCAACCCTTTTGAGGAAAGTTTCATCTGCAAACGGCACCGGAGAAACAGCACCCATGCCACCTGTATTCAATCCTGTATCCTTTTCGCCCACCCTTTTATAATCCTTGGCTTCAGGAAGTATCTTATAATCCTCCCCGTCAGTAATGATAAACACCGAAAGTTCTATTCCTTTGAGAAATTCTTCAACTACAACAATTTTACCCGCCTCGCCAAATTTGCCTGAGAACATCCTGTCCAGTTCCTGTACTGCCTCATCATAATCATTAATTATAAGTACACCCTTCCCTGCAGCCAGTCCGTCAGCTTTTAAGACATAAGGTTTTTTCATTGTTCTCATAAACTCACAGGCACTTTCAAAATTTTCTTTACTGAAACTCTTATAGGCTGCTGTGGGTATACCATTCTGCATCATGAATCTTTTGGCAAAATGCTTACTTCCCTCAAGCATCGCCCCTCTTTTTACGGGACCCACAACGGGTATATGCCTGTACTTTTCATTTTCAAGGAAAAAATCATGGATGCCGCCCACAAGTGGTGCCTCTGGGCCTACGACTATCATATCCACATCATTTCCTAGTGCAAATTCAGCAACAGATTCAAAATTTCCTGCATCAAGATTTACATTTTCACCCAAAACGGCTGTTCCTGCATTACCGGGTGCAATGTATATCTTATCAACCTTATCACTCTGGGCTATCTTCCAGGAAAGGGTATGCTCCCTTCCCCCTGATCCGAGTATTAGAACATTCATATTATCTGTTATTCAATGTATTTCTCAAAAATAGCATATACGGTGTAGAAAAAAAATTCTCCTGTCACTTTGAAAGACTTGCGCTGAGCTTTTCGAAGCAAGAGTAGAGTCTCCTCTTCAGATCCTTCCCCCTGGGACTCGGGGTCAGGATGACAGACTGTTACAAATCTTTCGTCAGATCTCCAAATTCATATCCTCTATTTATACACAAGCTTATCAGCCCGTCAAGTACCCTCAGTGCACACATGTTCTCTTTATCATGTAATACAATCACGGAACCCTGGCGAACGAGTTTTCCAGCTTTATTCAGTACATATTCCTTTTGCAGGTTAGTGTCGAAATCGTACAATAAAAGGTCCCAGAAAACAATTCTCATATATTTTTTTATTGCCCTGTACTGTGGTATTGTGAGATGACCGTATGGTGGCCTGTAAAATATTGAGCCACTAAGTTCTGATCCCTGCAGGCAATTTTCAATATAATCGTTACGTCTGCTTTTCCATCCATCCAGATGCTTATAGCCATGATTGGCAATTGAATAACCGTTTTCAGCTATCATCCTCGTTGAATCGGGATATTTTTTTATATTCGAACCCGTACAAAAGAACACGGCTTTCTCAACCTCATTTTTCTTAAGGACATCAACAATTTTAGCAGTACCCTGATCAGTGGGGCCGTCATCGAACGTAATATATAGTTTCCTTTCCACACCCTTCACCCGGTAAATGGCATCCCTGTACAGCAATCGTATCAGGCCTGGGAATCTGGCAGACCCTGGTATCATGAAGGTATCATAAATAATTCATTATAATACCGGTCAATATCCTGTTCCAACTGTTTCACCAGCTCATCTATACCCATTGAAGCAGACATGTTATACAGGCTTATCAATGCCTGCATATTTAAACCTATTACATAATCAAGATCGTATCTTCTTGATTCCTCCAGTTTAATTACTATATCAAGGTAGTTTTTGGCATTATTGAGTATATCATTGGCTATTTCCATTGCCCTTTCTTTTTCACCTGTCCTGTAAAGCCCTCTGAAAAGATCACTGGAGTAATAATTATGCTGTATCTTACCGGCCGGAATTTCTTCCAGGCTTTTATATAATACCTCTTTTGCTTTCAGTGTATCACCCTCATTTATTAGTGCCTCGGCCAGCATACCAAACATTCGTCTGAAATTACTGAACATTCTCCTGTTGTTTTCATCAAGATAAACACGTGGATCTGAAGCATTACCCCATTTAAACCTGTTCATCACATTTTCATACATCTGCCTTGTATCAATATATCCAATATCCTGGGTTCGCGTACCTGTTGAATCAAGGGGAGCTATCCTGTAAGCCAATCCCTCAAGCTGGAAATACTCCTCCAGTCCCATATAGTTTGACGGGGGCACAGTGCTGGCAAAACAGATAGGGCGTTCCCATTCATTAGTTCCTATCATATCCATTACAGCGAGATTATTCTTATACATCTCCCTCCCGTCATATTGCCATATAACATTATTAAGCAACCGGTCAGCCTGGTATTTCTTTACTGTTCCGTTAGACATTACTTTGATTGAGTCAACAGGTACGAGAAATTTGTTTGAAGGGATATAATTATAATAATCGCCCCTACCCGAGAAGTCGATCTTACTCTGCCTTTCATCCGAGCCGGCAAATTTTATCAGTTCAATAATATCATATGGCCGGTCTATCCTGTTGGTTACAGGTAATTGTTCTCTTCTTCCCGGCCTGTATTTTTCCGGACCCAATGTAAACTTCACTGGTTCAGACTCATATGCTTTCTGTCGCATCATATCAATATACCAGCCAGCTGAAAGGTAACTCAGGTTAGCCACCCTTACATCAGTTCTTATTCCCTCAACATCCTGTGCATACCAGACGGGGAATGAATCATTATCACCATATGTGAGGAGCACGGCATTTTCATCGCAGCTATTCAGGTAATTACTGCCTATATCCCTGGCGGTATATCTTCCTGAACGGTCATGATCATCCCAGTTCTGCACCGCCAGCAAAACGGGCACGGCCAAAAGGCAAACCAGGAAAGCCACAGTTAATATGATTTTATGGGATATTAGTTTCCTGAGATTGTCCACAATAAAGCAGAGGCCAAGCCCCACCCATACTGAGAAAGCATAAAATGAACCTGCATATGCATAATCCCGCTCCCGGGGTTGCAATGGATACTGGTTTAAATAGACTACTATGGCTATACCGGTCATAACAAAGAGTACTACTATTACCCAGAATCCTTTGCGATCCTTTTTATATTGCCATATCATCCCCATTATACCGAGGATAAGCGGCAGGAAGAAATATGTATTCCTTGCAGGATTATTTCTCAATTCATCAGGTAATTCCTTCTGATCACCAAGCCTGGAACCGTCTATGGCATCAATACCACTTATCCAGTTACCATGCAATACATTGCCATTGCCCTGTATATCATTCTGTCTTCCAACAAAATTCCACATAAAGTAGCGTCCGTACATATACCCGAGTTGATACCTGAAGAAAAATCTGAGATTCTCTGTGAAGGTCGGTACAATGAATTCCTGTCCTCCACTTGAGGTATTTAACCTAACTTTTCTCCCTTCGACCTTACCCCAGTATTCATATTCAGATCGATAGCTATTTTCAGGGCTGTACATCCTTGGGAAGATAGTGGTAAAACGTTCGTCAAAAACATACTCATTCTTATTGTATGGAACATATCTGCCATCTTCCTTGATATACCCGCCTGTTTTTTTCTCAATATCAATAACAGGTGCTGAATAATAATTACCTTTCAACAAGGGTGTGCTTCCATACTGTTCCCTGTTAATATAATATATCATCGAGAACACATCCGAAGGATCATTCTGGTTCATAGGAGGCCGTGCATTAGCCCTGATAGGGATGAGTGCATAGGAAGAGTACCCCAGCAAAATTACCGTAACAATCGTAACTATGTAATTAAGTATAATCTTCTGTTTCCTGATTGAATAGTTGATACCCCAGACAAGAGCAGCGATAAGAAGTACTATATAGAAATACAGACCAGAATGATATGGAAGCCCAATGCCGTTGACAAACAATAACTCGAACCAGCCGGCAATCTTTACCGTATATGGAAGCAGGATAAAAACTATGAATCCCAGTATGGCAAATGCAGCCAGCAAGGCTTTAATTACGCCCCTGGTACTAACCGGGTAGGTCTTGAAATAATAGACAAGAACTATCGCGGGTAATGCAAGCAGGTTAAGTAGATGAACCCCGATTGATAATCCCATCAGGTATGCTATTAATACCAGCCACCTGCCTTTGAGATTCTCATTCCCCTCATCCTCCCATTTGAGTATAGCCCAGAAAACCATTGCTGTGAAAAGTGATGAGGTGGCGTATACTTCTCCTTCAACAGCAGAGAACCAGAAAGTATCAGAGAATGTACATGTAAGTGCTCCGATCAGCCCGCTGGCTATAACAGTTGCAATATTTACAGGTGATAAATTACCATCACCATTAAACACCTTCCTGACTAGATGAGTTATCGTCCAGAAAAGAAACATTATTGTAAATGCACCGGCCAGCGCAGAAAGGAAGTTAATCATCATGGCAGCATTGGATTCATTTCCAAAACTGAACAATGAGAAGAACCGTCCAAGCAAAAGGAAGAATGGTGCACCCGGAGGATGCCCAACCTGGAGTTTCCATGCAGATAGGATAAATTCACCACAATCCCAGAAACTGACAGTTGGCTCCAGTGTGAGGGTATAAACAGTAAGTGACATCAGGAATACTACCCAGCCTGTGATATTATTTATTTTACGGAATTGGAGATTGAGAAAACTCATTGTCTGACGAGGCTTATTTTATTGAATTAAAATGTAAATATATCGAAAATGAAATTACCTGACATAATATCTCCACTCAATATCTCTCCAGTATGATCCGGCATAGTTTATTCCTATTCTTTTCCCCTTTGCTATATCCACTTTTATCCCATGATCTTCAACCCAAATCCTCCCTGATTCACATATATCTTCTCCATAATAGGACCCATCCAAATTAAGATGCTTTGTCAGTTTTCCTGGACCGTTAAACCCTTTGATACCCCTGATTAATACGGCCTGAGGTATTCCTTTTTCCGCAGCAACAATATTAAGCATCCAGTACATTCCGTAGATAAAATACATATAGATAAAACCTCCCGTGTGATACATAATTTCGTTCCTGGTCGTTCGCCCCCGGCATGCATGGCAAGCTTCATCCTCCTCGCCACGATACGCTTCAACCTCGGTTATCATATAGCGACCGACATTACTGTTCGATCCGCTCACGCATAGTAACTTACCAGGCAACGAAGGAGCCACTTCGAGAACATCCCTCGTGAAAAACTCCCTGTTCAACCTGCTTCCCTGATACATTATTCTGCATTTGATTTTATCTTCCAAAGATTAAGAAAAAATAAAAACTAAAAAACCCACCCAGGGTTTCAAGCTAAGCTTTTTTGAAAGTAAAAAAATGTAACCCAATTTAATTTGATGATTATTCTTTTTTATTAAAATTTATTGTACTTTTGCACACCCGAAAATACAGGAAATTAATAAAATATATTAGTACAGATTAAAACAAAAGGATGTGAATACGAATAGCTACAAGACCATCTCGGCTAATAAGGCAACAGTGAATAAGGAGTGGCTCCTGGTGGATGCTGAAGGTGAAATTCTGGGTCGCCTTGCATCAAAGGTAGCAAAGCTTATTCGCGGAAAACATAAACCTGATTTTACCCCGCATGTTGATTGTGGTGATAACGTTATTATAATAAATGCCGATAAGGTTAAAATGACGGGGAGCAAGTGGGAAGACAAAGAATATATAAGATATTCAGGGTATCCAGGGGGTCAGAAATCAATTGTGGCCAGTGAAGTCTTTAAAAAGCATCCCGAGAGGATTGTAGAAAATGCAGTAAAGGGGATGCTGCCAAAGAACAGGCTTGGAAGGGCTATTTTCAAGAACCTTTATGTTTATGCAGGAGACAAGCATGAGCAGGAAGCTCAAAAGCCAAGAAAAATAGAATTAGATAAAATTAAATTGTAAATGGAAATTATATATACCACAGGAAGAAGGAAGTCAGCCATAGCAAGAGTTTACCTTTCCGAAGGCAAAGGAAAGATAATTGTTAACAATAAAGACTACCAGGAGTACTTCCCTGCCAAAACGCTTCAATATATTGTTATGCAACCTCTCAACCTGCTTAAGGTTGCCGACAAATATGATATTAAAGTGACCCTTAACGGGGGTGGGTCAAAAGGTCAGGCTGAGGCTTTAAGGCTGGGTATTTCCAGAGCACTGGTCAAATTAAACGAAGAGGATAAACCTGCTCTGAAATCTGAAGGATTCCTTACGAGAGACCCCAGGCAGGTTGAAAGAAAGAAACCCGGACAGCCAAAAGCCCGTAAGAGATTCCAGTTTAGCAAACGATAAAAATATACAGAAGCATGTTTAGTATCTAAATTGCATTGACTTCGAACAACGAACTACTCTGCAATTGATAAATAGAATGTAAACTTTAAAATCACACAATGCCAAGAACAAATTTCAACGAATTACTTGATGCAGGTGTTCATTTCGGACATCTTAAAAGAAAATGGAATCCCGCAATGGCTCCTTATATTTTCATGGAGCGTAACGGTATTCATATCATTGACCTCGAACAAACAGAACAGAAACTTGAACAGGCGGCCTCCGCGATCAAGCAGATAGCAAAGTCTGGAAAAAAAATATTATTTGTAGCAACCAAAAAGCAGGCGAAGGACATAGTGGCAGAGAGGGTAAAACAGGTTAATATGCCCTACGTAACTGAACGCTGGCCAGGTGGTATGCTAACTAATTTTCCTACAATACGGAAAGCCGTTAAGAAGATGTCTTCCATTGATAAAATGGCAACAGATGGCACCTTTGACAACCTGTCAAAGAGAGAGAAACTACAGATTACCCGCCAGCGGGCCAAACTCGAAAAAATGCTTGGAAGTATTGCTGATCTTACCAGGTTGCCTGCAGCTTTGTTCGTGGTGGACATAATTAAAGAATATATTGCCGTGAGGGAGGCAAAGAAATTGGGAATCCCTGTAATAGCAATGGTTGACACTAATTCTGATCCTAATACTGTTGATTTTCCAATACCGGCAAACGATGATGCATCAAAGTCAATATCTCTTATTGTGGATATTCTTTGTAAAGCAGTTGAAGAAGGCCTTAACGAAAGAAAAACGGAAAAAGAGAAAGAAGCAGACGGTAAGGAAAAAAGAGCCTCAAAGGATGTAAAGGCTGTGGCTAAAAAAGTCAGGTCGGTAAAGGCTGAAGGCCTTGAATATGAAGAGGAAGAATACGAGGAAGTGGAAGAGGAAGTTGAGGATGAAGAAAATGAAGCGAGAATTAAACGTTCCAGAAAAATGGGAGATCTTTACCTCGATGATTTTGATGAAGAATAAAACGGAATTATAAATTAAAAAAATTGAATATGGCTTCAATAAGTGCTGCCGATGTGGCAAAACTCAGAAAAATGACCGGTGCAGGTATGATGGACTGTAAAAGTGCATTGCAGGAGGCTGAGGGGGACTTTGAAAAAGCAGTGGAAATAATCAGGAAAAAGGGACAGATTGTAGCACGCAAACGCGCTGACCGTGAAGCAGGAGAAGGAGTTGTGCTTGCCCGCACTTCTGAAGATGAAAAATTTGGTGCCCTGATAGTTCTGAATTGTGAAACTGATTTTGTTGCCAAGAATGCTGACTTTGTAAAACTGGCAAATGATATACTGGATAAAGCATTGGAGAAAAAACCTGGAAATCTGGATGAACTGAAAAACATTGAGATCAATGGTGTGAAAATTGAAGAAAAGATTGTTGAGCAGATTGGCATAATAGGTGAAAAACTTGAACTATCATATTACGACTTTTTAAAAGCTGAATATGTTCAATCTTATATACATCCAGGTAACAGGCTGGCAACCATTGCCGGGTTCAACAAGGCAGGGATAGATGCCAGTGTTTATAAGGATGTGGCAATGCAAATTGCCGCAATGAACCCGGTAGCGGTAGATAAAGATGATGTAAAACAGGAAGAAATAGAGAAGGAAATAGAAATAGGTAAAGAACAGGCAAGACGTGAAGGCAAGCCCGAAAACCTTCTTGAGAAAATTGCTATGGGTAAACTGGGAAAATTCTTCAAGGAAAACACACTTCTCAACCAGGAATTTGTAAAAGATAATAAGCAGACTATCAGGCAATATCTGAATTCTGCAGATAAAGAACTCACTGTAACCGGATTCAGTAGATATACATTAAATGATTAGTCTGTAAGGAAGATTCCCAAATAAAAGCCGTTAATCCCGGGGTTAATGGCTTTTTTTCTTATGGAATGATGGAATGTTGGATTAATGGAATATCTGGAAAATTGGCTGTCCGGGCAATAATCAAATATTGACTCACTTCGCTAAAGTAGAGCCTCTTTGATCCCGTCACCTTCGCCCATGAGTACTCTGGGCCTCATGTTCCCCGGTTTCAATACTCCAGTATTCCAATATTCCACCATTCCAGTATTCCAGTCTCTGTTTGAATTTACCACCCCAGAATATACGCGAACATCAGGGGTGCAACAATGGCGGCATCTGATTCAATAATAAACCTTGGTGTGTCAGGTCCGAGTTTACCCCATGTTATTTTTTCATTGGGTACAGCTCCAGAATAGGAACCAAAACTGGTGATTGATTCACTTATCTGGCAGAAATAGGACCATACAGGTATATCTTCAAGCTGAAGATCCTGATGTAACATGGGCACAACACATATTGGGAAATCACCGGCTATGCCACCTCCGATCTGGAAGAATCCAATACCATTGGTGGAATTTTGCTGGTACCATTCAGCCAGAAAAATCATATATTCAATACCTGATCGAATAATGGATGGATCATATAATCCCCTTATGCAATGTGAAGCAAAGAAATTTCCGCACGTTGAATCTTCCCATCCGGGAACGAGAAGAGGTATGTTCTTTTCAGCTGCTGCCAGTACCCATGAATCAGAAGGATCAATCTCATAATACTGTTCCAGTTCACCACTATTAAGTATCTCATAAAAATATTCATGCGGAAATTTCCCTCCCCCCTTGCTGTTTGCTTTTCCCCATGCTTTCATCAGGTGTTTTTCTATTCTTCGCATGGCCTCCTCTTCAGGTATACATGTATCGGTAACCCTGTTAAAATGATTTGCCAGCAGGTCAATTTCCTCTTCATCACTCAGGTTTCTGTAACCCGGTATCCTTTTATAATGACTGTTAGCCACCAGGTTGAAGACATCCTCTTCCAGGTTGGCCCCTGTGCAACTGATGATATGAACTTTATCCTTTCTTATCATTTCAGCCAGTGTTTTTCCCAGTTCCGCTGTACTCATAGCGCCGGCAAGTGTAATCATCATCCTGGCACCACTCTCAATCTGCTCTATGTATGCTTTTGAGGCATCAAGCAAGCATGCAGCATTAAAATGCTTGAAATGTTCGTCTATAAACGCACTTATTGTCTTCTTATCCATAATACTTATAGCTTAACATTTTATAATATAATTTGGCCATCATGAAAGTAGGTGCCTTGATGTTCTCTATGGGCGCAAGCTCAACCATATCAAAACCCCTGACATTGCTGGCAGTAAATATTTTCCTCATTAGTTTCAGCACCTGATACCATGTCATACCACCCGGTTCCGGCGTACCTGTTGAAGGTATTAAGGAAGGATCAAAAACATCCATGTCAATGGTAATATACACATCCTCGCTTAAAAGTGAAATAACCCTTTCAATCCAGTAATCGTTATCCTGTATCTCCTCGGCCAGGATACATTTTGACCGGTCAAAAAATTCCAATTCATCAATGCACATACTTCTTATCCCTACTTGTATTAGATTGGTATTTTTTGATGCCTCATGCATTGCACAGGCATGATTATAAGATGTTCCGTTATATTCAGGTCTCAAATCGGTGTGTGCATCCAGTTGTACAACGGTCAGGTCACTGTATTTCTCAGAAAATGCCTTGATGATGCCAATGCTAACAGAATGCTCGCCTCCAATAAATGTTAGCAGCTTATCATAATTGAGGAGTTCCCTTGTTCTTTCATATATCTTTCTGTATACCTCTTCAGGACTGCCTGTAAGTGATAAATCTGGCATTACGTGTATTCCTTTTCTGAATACTTCTGATCCCGTTTCAATATCGTAAAGTTCAAGATGGCCCGATGCTTCAATGAATTCATCAAATGCTTTATCAGATCCCTTCCCCCACGTACTGGTTCCATCAAAAGGGAAAGGCTGCAATACTATATCCGAATTCTCAAAATATGTATATTTTTCCTCTATATCACCGAAATTCCTCATTCCTTTGGTATATAACCCAATATATTTAACATATCATCAACTGTTTGCTCATGCCTGTAAACATAATCGAAGAATTTGCCAGTCGAATCTCTGTCGACTATTACATGTTTAGGAGACGGGATAAGGCAATGCTTTATTCCTCCATAACCGCTTAGTGAATCCTGATATGCTCCTGTATGAAAGAACCCAATATAAAGTGGTTCCTTTTCATCATCTGAATATTTGGGTAATAATATCTGTTGCTCAAAATATTCTGAATCATAATAATCAGAATGATCACAGCTAATTCCACCAATATTAACCCTTACATATTCACTATTCCACTTATTAACTGGTAGTAAAATGAATTTCTCGTGCATCGACCATGCATCAGGAATTGTATTCATAAGGCTGTTATCCACTAAATACCAGAGTTCATTATCATTTTGTTGCTTTTGCTCCAGAACTTTGAAAATGCTCGCACCGCTTTCTCCTACAGTGTACTTTCCAAATTCGGTATATATATCCGGTTCACTTACGCCTGCATTCATGCATGCTTCGTGAATATTTCGAACTATTTCAGTTATCATGTATTCATAGTCATACTCAAAACCCAGGTGATTCCTTATGGGGAAGCCTCCCCCGAGGTTAAATGAATTAAGGGTGTCTGATTCTTTTTTCAGGTCAACATACAGTTTAAGAACCTTGTGAAATTCCCCCCAGTAATAGAGGGTTTCCTTAATACCGGAATCGACAAAAAAATGTAACATCTTAAATTCAAGCTTCGGATTGTCCTTAATCTTATTCAAATAAAAGTCAATTACTTCATTGTGTGGTAACCCCAACCTTGAAGTATAATAGGTTGCCTGCGGTTCCTGTTCAATAGCCACTCTTATACCAATCTTGACTTTGCTATCACCGAGTTGATCCAATAAACGGTTAAGTTCGTCACGACTGTCAAGAACAATTATTGAATTAACGAATCCAATTTTCTGCAGCTTTAATATTTTGCCAATATATTCAGGACTTTTGTATCCATTGTGTATGATAACCCTTTTATTATCTATCTCACCTTCTTTATACAACTGCTCAATGAGGTCTATATCGAATGATGATGAAGTCTCAAGGTTAACGTAATGCTCAAGAGCGGCACTCACAACATGGTGAAAATGGGAACATTTAGTACAGTAACAATAATGATATGTTCCGTTATACCCTATCTTTTTCATAGCCCGGTTAAACAGATTCCTTGCTTTTTTTATCTGATCTCCCACTCTTGGCAGATACATTAACCTGAACGGTGTTCCGTATTTCTCAATTAAATATTTAATTGATACACCGTAAAAAGTGAGATATCCGTTCATCAGATCGAATCCTTCCTGGGGAAAATAATACGTTTGTTCAATCAGATTGAAATAGGTATTCTTCATTTTTCAGGGATATTTATGACTTGATCAATTATTAGTTTTAAACCTTTACAAAGAAATACATTTTTTTTCTTTACCCTTTTTCTCAACCCGTTTATTTCTCTTCCGACAAATTTCGGCAAAATTACTATTTTTGATATTTGCCACCTTGTATTACAAAAAATAACATTACTATCAGATATCTATATCTGTTTAATTTAATAAACTATACGCCTTTTGCAAAATGAAATATAAGAGAGTACTTCTTAAACTAAGTGGAGAATCCCTTCAGGGTAGTGATAATTATGGTATTAACCAGGAGAAACTTTGCTATTACAGCAACCAGATTAAGGAAATTGTTGATTCAGGAACTGAAGTAAGCATAGTAATGGGCGGAGGTAATATATTCAGGGGATTGAAAGGCTCAGAAAGGGGTTTCGACAGGATCAAAGGGGATCAGATGGGAATGCTGGCAACTGTGATCAATAGCCTTGCTCTCGAAAGTGAATTAATGTCGGCCAACTATAGTGCCCGGGTATTTACCTCCATCCGCATGGAGCCTGTTGGAGAGATATACGACAGGGACAAAGTTGTAAAGGAAATGAAGGAGGGAACCGTATGTATAATGGCTGGCGGCACAGGGAATCCTTTTTTTACCACTGATACTGCGGCAGCACTGAGGGCTGTGGAAACAGGTTGCGATGCATTGCTTAAAGGAACCCGTGTTGATGGTGTTTACTCCGATGATCCGGAAAAATCACATCAGGCCGAGAAATTTGATCATATTTCTTTTGAGGAAGCAATAACAAGGCAGCTCAGGGTGATGGACCAGACAGCCTTTACCATGTGCCGTGAAAACAACATGCCAATAATTGTTTTCAATATTAATAATCCCGGGAACCTCCTGAAGGTTGTAAGTGGTCATAAAGTGGGAACATTGGTATATAACAAGTAAAATTATGTTTTTACAGATTTTTTATAAATTTGTTAACTGGCAAACCGTCATAATCCTAAATCTACCGGTATGAATGAAGAAATAGAAATCATAATGGAAGAAACAACTGACAGGATGAAAGGAGCTATTAAGCACCTTGAAACCGAGTTGTCAAAACTTAGAGCAGGTAAAGCAACTCCCGCACTGCTTGATGGTATTAAAGTTGATTATTACGGTGTTAACACACCAATTAACCAGGTATCGAATATAAATACGCCTGACCCCAAGTCAATAATCGTTCAGCCCTGGGAAAAAACAATGCTCGGCCCGATAGAAAAGGCTATCCTGGCAGCGAATATAGGTCTGACACCTATTAATAATGGCGAAGTCATAAGGATTAATGTGCCGGCACTTACTGAAGAAAGAAGGTCGCAGCTGGTTAAAATGGTTAAAAATGAAGGAGAATCAGCAAAAATAAGTGTGCGAAATTCTCGAAAGTGGGCCAACGATGAACTGAAGAAACTTCTTAAAGAAGGACTCTCTGAAGATGCCGAAAAAGATGCG
The DNA here is from genome assembly GCA_016928075.1 of Bacteroidales bacterium. Classification (GTDB taxonomy): domain Bacteria; phylum Bacteroidota; class Bacteroidia; order Bacteroidales; family VadinHA17; genus UBA9300. The sequence continues at coordinate 40,988 of JAFGLJ010000052.1, forward strand.
GAAAATAATGTTCAGGAACTGACTGACGATTTCATTAAAAAGATTGAAGAAATAGTCGAGGCAAAAGAATCAGATATTATGACTGTGTAACCTCTTCCAGTATATTTATACCGGCATACCTTAAGAAGGTCGTTCCTACCTGTTTCACCAGCGACCTGATAATCCTTATAACATAAAACAAAAGCACACTGCATCTGTTATGCAGTAAACAAGCCTCTACCCTGGTAAAACAAATAGGGTAAAAGGAATATTAACGGTCATATAAGTGAAAAAAGAACAAATGAAATCTATTTTAGTGTTAAACAAAAATTATAAGCCATGAAGAGAGTTATTGATATTACCATGATCGCTTTGATCCTGTTTACTATTATTTCTCTTGCAACTGCAAATGCAGCAGATAAAGCTGAAAGAAGTGACCAGGATCCACAAACCTTCATTATATTAAGGGGCAAAATAGTGGACGACGCAACAGGCGACCCCCTGATATTCGCAACCATTGCCCTGAAAGGAACAAATGTCGCTACAGTATCGAACCTTGACGGGGAATTTCTCCTCAAGATAGATGTTGAAGTAACAGATCCTTATATAGAAGTACTGTATATAGGATACAAAAATAAGGAAATACCCTTGTCAAACCTGGCAACAGGTGAGGAAGAAAACCTTATCGAACTGACACAGGCAACAATCCCTATACAGGAGGTCATTGTCAAACCTGTGACTCCTGGAGAGATACTTGAGAGAGTAATAAGCAATATTGGAGTGAATTATGCTGACGCACCCAACCTGATGACCGGTTTCTACCGTGAGACTATCAAGAAAAACAGGAACTATGTGTCTATTGCCGAAGCTGTGATAGAGGTTTTTAAAGCACCCTATAATAATGAGTTCCGGTTCGATGCAACAAAAGTTTATAAAGGCCGGAAAAATGTTGACGTGTCAAGAATAGATACAGTGCTGTTCCGCCTGCAGGGAGGACCGGTTACGACACTTCAGCTTGATATTGTCAAAAACTCATATGGAATTCTTACATATGACATAATGGAATCATATGTGTATTCACTTGACAATATAATAGTAATTGACGAAAAACCTCATTATGTAATTGAGTTTCATCAACGTCCAAATGTTGAGATACCCTTATTCCTCGGAAAACTCTACGTGGAAATGGATAGCTATGCAATAACTGAAGCTGAATTCAGCATTAACCTGGAAGACAAGGATATGGCTGCATCAATCTTTGTAAGGAAAAAACCGCTTGGTATGAAAGTTACACCCGAGTCGGCCAGCTATAGGGTTAAATTCCGTGAACAGGATGGTAAATACTATTTTGCATACGCACGTGCCGAAGTGGAGTTCAAGTGTAACTGGCAAAAAAAGCTCTTCAACAAAACTTACACCACTATGTCAGAAATAGCAATTACTGATAGGACTGAAGAAGAAGTGGTAAAATTCGCATCAAGTGAAAAAATCAGAAAAGGTGATATCTTTACTGAGCAGTTAAGTGCTTTCGCAGATATTGACTTCTGGGGTGAGTACAATGTAATTGAGCCCGACCAGAGTATTGAATCAGCAATCAGGAAGCTGAACCGCAGACTCAGGTGGAGCGATCTATTTGATAATGAATAATGATATATGGTAACCGATAGAGATATTATCAGGAGGATAAGGAACGGTGATATCAATGAATTTGAGAACCTGTTCCGGTCCTCCTATAATTCTCTGGTAAATTATGCAAGAACAATCCTGAAAGACACAGACACATCAGAAGAAATAGTACAGGAACTTTTCTACGTATTATGGCGCGACAGGCGCAAGATTAACATTAACAGTTCAATTAATGGATACCTCTTCCGCTCAGTCTATAATAGATGCCTTCACCTTATCGAGCATAAGAAAGTTGTCATGAAACACGAAAGTGACTTAAAGGGAAGCCTGGAGAATCCTGTTGAAGATCCTGTTGATGAGATTTACTACAAGGAACTGCACGAAAAGATCACCAGGATCATTGAAAGACTCCCTGAACGATGTGCGAAAATATTTTGTATGAGCCGCTTTGATGGGATGAAATATAATGAGATAGCTAACCAGTTATCAATATCTATAAAAACTGTTGAAGCCAATATGGGTAAAGCTTTGAAAGAATTCAGGAAAGAATTGTCAGTAGAAAAATGAAAACAGAAGAAAAAAATAACAAAAACATGAAAGGTAAGGAAAGGACATTGTTTGATGAGTTCCTTGCCGGACAAAACCAATCTACTCAAAAATACTGGAAGGAAATGGATGATATTGGAAAGAGAAAAGATGTTGATGTAGATAAAGCATGGAATTCGCTTTATAACAGACTTGAAGAAGATAAGCTGATAGGGAAAAACAATATATTTTTTAATCCTGTTTTCAGGGTAGCAGCATCTGTAATTATAATAATCGGACTTACATTCACCGGTTTGTATATTGGTACAAATGGCTTTGAAAGAAGTGATACCAATACTATTACCGCAGGGATAGAACAAAAAAATGTTGAGGTAATCCTTCCTGATGGAAGTAAGGTTTTCCTGAACAGGAACTCGAAAATCGAATACCCTGATAAATTTGAAAGGCAAACAAGAAAAGTAAAACTTTATGGGGAAGCATTCTTTGATATTGAGCCTGATCCGGGCAAGCCATTTATCGTTGACGCCGGGACGGCCAACATTACCGTTCTGGGAACATCCTTTAATGTAAATACCGGTAATAACAGGGTTGAGGTTTATGTTACTTCCGGTAAAGTTATGCTTAGCAGCAATACGGGAAATCAGTCAATTACACTGGAAAAGGGAGATATAGGTTCAATACATGATAATTACGCTTCAAAAACGGCTAATACTGATCCTAATTATTTATCGTGGAACACCGAAATATTGATATTTGAAGGTGACTCCCTGGGTAAAGTACTTCATGATCTTAAGAGGGTTCATAATATCAATATAGAAATCCAAAGTGAAGAGATCAGTAATCTGAGATTTACTTCTGTTTTTGATAATCAGTCACCTGATACAATTATCCGCATTATTTGTACTACTTTTAACCTTGAATATATTAAGGAAGGTAATATATATTTCCTGGATAAAAAATAAAGGTTAAAGACATTCAATGAATGTACTGACTAATGGCACATATATTATTACTATTAAGAAGCTTGTAATAATTATTCTTATTATAACAGGCTCTTTTGTTACTCAGGCACAGCATAACGTACTTGATACACGGCTCTCGTTTAAACTTACTGATGTAAGAATAGCAAGTATATTAAAATCAGTTTCACGCAGAACAGGCTATTACTTCACTTATGATACTGACCTGATAGAACCCGAAAAACTCATCACCGTCAGGATGGACGATCAGCCCCTCAGGAATATTCTTGATACAATTTTTTATGACAAGTTACTTAATTATTCAATCATTGATAATCACATAATTATCTACCAATCAGTGAGTGAATCCACTCCCCTGATAAGGGAAGAAGGGAAGGACCCCGTTTATAGCCTCTCAGGAATTGTGACCGATGCAGATAATGGTCAGCCCCTGCCCTATGCTACCATAGGAGTGAAAGAAAAAGGTAAAGGGACCATATCCAATCACGATGGAGAGTATAATCTAAACCTCACGAAAGATTTTCTCGATGACACACTTATTGTTTCATATCTTGGCTTTTACAATCGTAAAATACCGGTTAACCAGGCTATAAACAGCTATTACAATATCTCCCTTACCAGGATGTATGTGCCTATTCCTGAAGTAATAATAAGAAACAGGGAACCCCAGGAACTGATCAGGAATGTTAAAGAGCGGATACCGGAAAATTATGGCAGAACTCCTGCGCGGATGATCGCTTTTTATCGTGAATCAGTATCCAAGAGGAATAAATTACTCCAGTATTCTGAAGCAGTGCTCGACTTGTATAAAAGCTCATATACAACCACCTTCTTTCACGACCAGATAAGAATTTACAAAAGCCGGAAAATAAATAATCTGGATCAGTCGGACACACTTACTTTTAAGCTCAGATCAGGCCTGGATGGCTGCCTCGCCCTCGACGGCATAAAAAACACTTTTGATTTTCTGGAGCAAGAAAGTTTTGCCGATTATAATTACCGGATGACCGATATAATAAATATTGGCGATGAAGCAGCTTTTGTTGTCGAGTTTGAGCAAAAGGAGAATATTAATGACATTGCCCTGCCAAAAGGTTCCATATATATTAACACCACCAATTATGGTATACATGCCGTTGATTTCGAGATTAACCAGGATTATATAAACCAACATGAAAGAACATTTATTCAACAAATGGCGAGGGGATTTAATGTCAAGGTAAGATCGGCAAAGTATCGTGTTAACTATCGCAACATTAATGACCGTTATTATCTCAATCATGTAAGGGGCGACCTGGAGTTCTATGCCAGGAAAAAGAACAGGATGTTAGGCAGTACCTATTATATCTTCTTTGAGATGGCTATTACTGATATAGATACTGTAAATGTAGAAAGATTTGCAAGGGAGGAGCGTGCACCCCTGCATTCAATTTTTTCTGAAACAATAAACAGCTACGACCGGAAGTTCTGGGGTACTGATAATTTTGTCAGGCCTGAAGAAAACATTGAAGATGCCCTTTCGCGCATAAGTGCCCGGCTGGCTGAATATTCCTCTAATAACTCTCAATAACCCGATATAGTTCACTAAGGTCAGGCGTAAGTATAATCTCTGTACGCCTGTTTTTTCTCCTGGCTTCAGGGGTCTTATTGGCATCAACAGGTAAATATTCGCCCCTGCCGGCCGCTGTCAGCCTTGCGGGATTAATCCCCGAACCTTCAAGCAATACTCTAACCACAGTTGTTGCCCTTTTTACACTTAAATCCCAGTTATCCTGGATAGGTCCACCCGAGGAAATATATGGTACATCATCGGTGTGCCCTTCAATTGTAATCTGTATATCGGGGTTGTTTTTCAAAACCACTGCCAGTTTTTTCAGGGCATTACGCCCGTTGGCATCGATATTATAGCTGCCGGTACGGAACAGTAGCTTCTCCTCAAGTGAAACATATACCTTACCATTCTTCATCGATACGGTCAGTCCTTCACCTTCAAAGCCATATAATGCATCCGACACCTTATTTTTCAGATCCTTGACTATCCTGGTTTGCTCCTCCAGTATTTGTTCCAGCTCCGTAAGCCTTTTATTCCGTTGTTCAAGTTCATAGGATAATTCATCAAGGGCTGCTCTCTTAGCTTCCATATTCATCTCCAGTTGCTTCATCAGATCTTCCTTGTTCTGCAGGTTCTCCTGCGCATCCTGGAGTTCCCTGAGTAAGCGTCTTGTCTCTGCAACATTGCCCCGTATAAGATCCTCCTGGGCTTGCTGCAATTCAGTATACCTGCTGTTAAGATCATTATACTGAGCCCTGGCCCTGTCAACTTCTGCCTGAAGTCTTTCCCGTTCTCCTTCCATGCCTGCCAGTTCTTTCTTAAGCGACTCCAGTTCAGCAGTCATTTCCCTGGTCCTCATCGATAGTTCCAGGTTCTCAGTTTTAAAATTATCCCTCTCATTCATATACTGGACACTCTTGTCATGCAATGTCCTGTACCTTCCCCCGGGAACACATGACACAAGGCTTAAAACAGCTGAAAAAGAAATTATTAGTAAGTATTTCATATTACTCATATACGGCATTTTTAAAAATTTAGCTATATTATACTAATCTACAAAATTAACAAATTCGTTTTTCAGACCTGCAAAATCATATAGATATATTATTTTTATCTTTGCAAAAGGTTTTATAATATTTGCCCTATAGTATGTACGACCTGCTTAACACGATTTCTTCACCTGATGATCTGAAAAAACTTAAGCCCGAGGACCTGATAGTTTTAAGCAAGGAACTCAGGGAGTTCATCATCGATGTGATAAGTTGTAACCCAGGACATTTCGGAGCCAGTCTTGGTGTTGTTGAGCTGACCATCGCCCTCCATTATGTTTACAATACACCCTATGATAAAATAATATGGGACGTAGGGCACCAGGCTTATGGTCATAAAATACTCACAGGCAGGCGGGATAACTTTCATACAAACCGTAAATACATGGGAATAAGCGGATTCCCAAAACGTGAGGAAAGTGAATACGATGCCTTCGGTGTAGGACATGCTTCAACATCCATATCAGCTGCCCTCGGGATGGCCAAAGCAATAAGCCAAAGAGGGGAAAAAAGACATGTTGTAGCCGTAATAGGTGATGGTGCCATGACTGCAGGTCTGGCCTTTGAAGGATTGAATAATGCGGGTGCCGAACACTCCGATTTACTGGTTATACTGAACGATAACAATATTGCCATTGATCCAAGTGTCGGAGCCCTCAAAGAATACCTGCTGGATGTTACAACCAGTAAAACTTATAATAAATTCAAAGACGAAGTATGGAATGTACTGGGTATGATAAGTAAGCTGGGGCCTAATGCACAGGCATTGGCGAGCAAGCTGGAAACTGGCATCAAGAGTACAATACTCAAGCATTCAAACCTTTTTGAGGCGATGAACTTCAGGTACTTCGGTCCCATTGACGGTCATGATATCCTTCACCTCAGAAGGATACTTGAAGATATGAAGCGTATACCGGGTCCCAAACTGCTACATTGTATCACCAAGAAAGGCAAAGGATTCCTGCAGGCCGAGCTAAACCAGACCAAGTTCCATTCCCCTTCAGCTCCCTTCGATAAGATAACGGGTGAATCAGTCCAGCGGGATAATGCAAAGAAACCTCCGCGTTTCCAGGATGTCTTCGGACATACTATTCTCGAGCTGGCAAGACAAAATGATAAGATTGTCGGTATTACTCCTGCAATGCCTACCGGTTCTTCATTAAATATTATGATGAAAGAAATGCCCGACAGGGCTTATGACGTAGGCATAGCAGAGCAGCATGCAGTGACTTTCTCGGCAGGTATGGCTGCAGAAGGTTTGATTCCTTTCTGTAATATCTACTCTACCTTTATGCAGAGGGCTTATGACCAGGTAATACACGACGTTGCGCTGCAAAACCTGCACGTGGTCTTCTGTCTTGACAGGGGCGGACTGGTAGGAGCCGACGGTGCCACCCATCATGGTTTTTTTGACCTCGCCTATATGAGAATATTGCCCAATATGGTGGTCTCAGCCCCAATGGACGAAATAGAGCTGCGCAACCTGATGTATACCGCACAGCTTGAAAAGAACGCCGGGCCATTCAGCATACGCTATCCCAGGGGAGTGGGTCTGAATACCGACTGGCAAAGACCCTTTGAAGAAATCCCCGTGGGCAAAGCCAGAAAAATGGCCGAGGGAAAAGAAGTGGCCATGCTCACAATAGGATACCCGGGAAATGGTGCCCTGCGTGCAGTGAAAAAACTTCAAAAAGAGGGTATTAACATCACCCATTACGATATGCGTTTCGTACAGCCCCTGGATGAAGAGGTGCTGCATCATGTCTTTAAGAAGCACAAAGCAGTGATAACCGTTGAAGATGGTATGCTTAAGGGAGGCTTCGGATCGGCTGTGCTGGAATTTATGGCTGATAAAAAATATAATGCCATAGTTAAACGCCTGGGTATACCCGACTATTTCATAGAACAGGGCACTCAGATAGAACTGAAGAAAGAATGCGGCTTTGATACCGAGGGGATATATGACACACTGAAAGAAATATATCTATCATACCCGAGTAAAGATATACACGAAGTATCAGCAATAAGACAAAAGACAAAAGTAAAAAGATAAAAGTAGAGCATTAGTAAGTTCGAAATTCCTTTCACTTGGACGCGCTGGTAACGAATCTCTGCTATTGCTACTACCTGTAATCTTGATGCAAATTATTTTCCTTTTCCCTTTTTACTTTATACTTTTATCTTTTATCTTCTTTTAAATACCGTTCCAGATAATCGGTGTACTGCTGCATCAGCAACAGGTAAGTTGTCAAATCTGTCGCTATACCATGTGCTCCGGGGGGATAGATCTTCAGGTCAAAATCCTTGCCTGCCATGTTTAATGCATTGACAAGCTGGAAGGTATTCTGTGGGTGTACATTATCATCCATGAGGGAATGAGCCAGCAAAAGATGCCCGTCAAGGTTTTTCGCATGTGTTGTTACTGCCGACTGTCTGTATCCTTCCGCATTATCATCCATCAGTCCCATATACCTTTCTGTAAGTATGCAATCATAGAGAAGGTGATCGGTAACCGGTGCTGCCGTGAGTGAAACCTTGAAAACACCCGGGTGGGTAAGCATGGTATAGCTGGAGGTATATCCTCCGTAACTGTGACCTCTTATAGCCATATTATCACCGTCAATCCATGGAAATGAGGCAAGGTATTTAGCCGTCTCAACAAAATCATGCGATTCCCATTTGCCAAGTTGCCTGTGTACAACTTTTTCAAACTCGTACCCGTAACCACCGTTACCCCTGTTGTTCACCGAAGCTATTACATAACCTTCCTGGGCAAGCCACTGGTGCCAGCCGTTGGTGCCAAAAGTGTTATATACTCCCTGTGAACCCGGACCACCATATATGTCAAGGACAAGGGGATACTTTTTGCTTTCATCAAAATCAACGGGTTTAATAAGATAACCGTCAAGCTTCTGCCCGTCAGTGGTTGTGAAGCTGAACAATTCTTTAGGGGCATAAGCATGGGACTCCAGGTAGGTTATTACCCTGCTTATGTCTGTGAACTCCTCAATTATTTTTCCTTTAGAACTCATCAGTACCACTTCGGCCGGAGTGTTCACATCCGACCAGGAATCAAAATAGTATTGCCCTTTGTCAGAAACATTCACATTATGGTTTCCTTCGGCTGTTGTCAGCCTCTTTTTACCTGTTCCGTCAAATTTTACCCGGTAGAGATTCAGTTCTGTTGGAGCTGCTTCGGTTGATACATAGTAGAGCATTTCATTTCCCGTATCTATAGCTTCTATACCTTTCACTTCCCATTCGCCCGATGTTACGTGGTTAATAATATTACCATTATAATCAAAGCGGTAAATATGAGCCCAGCCATCACGCTCTGAAATCCAGAAGAACTCCTCAATATCATCAGGGAAATAAACAAGGTGGAGATTGCCTGCAAAAAAATCGAATATATCGATCCATGCACCCGATTTTTCTTCCATTACCAGTTTCCTTTCTCCGCTTACCACATCGTAGAACCATATCTTCATATGGCACTGAATACGGTCCATCCACATAACAGCAAGTGTATTCGGTTTTGATGTCCAGTATATGCGGGGTATGTATCCTCCATCAAGATCAATATCCAGCCATTTTTTGTTACCTCCGTCCGTATCAATAACTCCGATTCTTACCTGAGGCGGGTTATCTCCAACCTTTGGGTATGGTACCTCCATGTATTCGGGATGGTGACCTGAAAAATCGGTCAGTTTATAAATCGGCACTTCCGTCTCATCCGATTGCCAGTATGCAATATACCTGCTGTCATTCGACCATGACCATCCCTGGACAAGACCGAATTCCTCTTCCTGGGCCCAGCCGAACCTGCCGTTATATACCTGTTCACGGGCGTCATCGGTATATTGAACTTCCTCCCCGGTTTCCAATATGAATTCGTATAAGTTGCCATCCTTACCGTAGCCTATTTTTCTGCCATCCGGCGATATTTCGGCGCTGAAAGCCTGCCTCACAATAAGATCAAGTGATTTATCCTTAATAGAATAGAGGTAGTAATCCGAATTGCCTGAATAGCGCCATATAGGATTGAAGTTACACTGGAAGAGAATATAATTATAATCCCCTGTCCATGCGAAAGAGACATACCTGAACTGTTGTTCTGTACCGGGGAAATTAAGATTTTCATTTGAAAACACCCTGTCTTCTTTTCCTGTTTCCACAGTTCTGATCCATATTTCCTGGATAAACCGGTCGTTCCGGGTGAATGAGTACTTCTCACCATCTTCTATCCAGCTTATGTTTGCCGGGGCACCACCGGCATTCAGGTTCCCTGCAGAAAATAATGCCTCTTGCAGGTCTGCATATCTTTCCTTCTGTGCATGTGAAGGGATAACGGTTATTACAGCGAAAAGGACGATGAATAGTTTTTTTATATTCTTCATGATTATCATAATTTTATACAGGGACTCCGGCATCCGGTGTCCCTGGTTTTTTCGAATTTATAAATTTAAGAAAAATAAATTAGGATATACACAACATAAAGACGCCAGGCTGGCGTCTCTATATAATATATAATATGGAATATTCCATTCTATTAATTTGTATCTTTCAACCCATAAACCATTCTTATGGGAAAAAATGAAATAATAAAATGGCTACTGAATGGCGATGTATCCATCCAGTACCAGGTTTACCGCGATCTACTCTCTCAAGAGAAAAAATACCTTCAGGCAAGAATAGCTACTGAAGGATGGGGGAAAAGGTACCTGTCCAGAAGGAAGCCCGAGGGACACTGGGGACAGAAATTTTACCAGCCTAAATGGACCTCATCACACTATACACTTCTTGATCTCAGGAATCTATGTATTGCCCCAGATAATGAACTGATAAAGGAATCAATAGCTATAATCCTGGAAAAAGAAAAGGGCCGGGATGGAGGAATCCGGCCAATTGGATCAATTCAAGTCAGCGATGTATGTTTAAACGGCATGTTCCTTAATTATGCATCCTATTTCAGGAGTGATGAAAAAAAGCTGGAATCAGTAGTTGACTTTATCATTTCTCAACACATGGATGATGGTGGCTTCAACTGTATGTCAAACAGATCAGGCGCCGTTCACAGCTCGCTTCATTCTACCATATCAGTCCTTGAAGGGATTACGGAATATGAAAAAAATGGTTATAGATACAGGGTCAATGAATTGATCAGGATTAAAAAATCAGCAATTGAATTTGTACTCTTACATCAGTTATACATCTCAGACAGGACGGGGGAAATCATTAAGAAAGAATTTCTCAGGTTACCCTATCCATCAAGGTGGCACTACGATATCTTGAGGGCACTGGATTATTTTCAATACTCCGAAACGCCATGGGACGATAGTATGAAACCGGCAGTAAATGTGTTGCTTAACAAAAGAAACAGTGATTCAACCTGGAATCTTCAGGCAAACCATCCAGGTAAGGTACATTTCGAAATGGAAAAACCCGGAAAACCAAGCAGGTGGAATACACTCAGGGCTATGAGGGTGTTAAGATTCTATGGGATCGATCATATATAAGAATAAGGTTGGAAAATATATGAAAGCTGTTGATTTAAGATTGAAGTTTAACGATTTAGGATTGAAGAAGCGTTTGCGAAGATATGATCCAGGCAAGGTATCCGGATATTATATAAAGTCAGAAAAACTCAAATTTTGAAGGCTTTTGTTATTCAGGTTAATGCGAATACTACTTTATTTTATAGCAAACAACAATTAGCTAAAAGCGTTTGAGTAAACTATATTTAGCTACAATGTGTTTTACACAATTAATCAACTTAAACAAACCATAATAAACATATACCTATGAAAGACGTATTTAACAAAGAATTGATTTTGGATCTATGGGAAAAAATCCAGGACTGGGTTGTGCAGGATTTGCCCCTTATTTTAATTTTAACAATAGCTCTTATTGTCCTTCTCAGGGTAATCAGGTTTGCAATTAAACGCCTGAAAAAATCAATTATTAAACATTCAGCAAAGATTGAAAAGGTGGATATAGAAGAGTCAGAAAAAAGAATAAACACTCTCACCGGTATAGTATGGGGATTGCTACGAATAATCCTGTGGACTATCTATATTATGTTAATCCTTCAACAGTTCGGGGTGAATATTGCTCCTATCCTGGCAAGTGCAGGTATTCTCGGCCTGGCGGTAGGTTTCGGTGCCCAGGAACTGGTGAGGGATTTTATTTCGGGCTTCTTTATTCTTCTCGAAGATCAGGTTCGCACAGGCGATGTGGCCATTATCGACGGGACAAGCGGACTGGTTGAGAAAATAGAACTCAGGACGATTACCCTTCGTGACTTCTCCGGTACAGTGCATATTTTCCAGAATGGTAAGATTGGTAACCTGTCGAATATGACAAAAGAATGGTCGGCCATGTTATTTGATATAGGAGTGGCGTATAAGGAAAACACACAGCAGGTGATGGATCTTATGAAGCAGGTGGGATATGAACTTCAGAATGATCCTGAATTTAAGGATGATATAATTGAACCCATTGAGGTTTTTGGTCTTGACGAGTTTGGTGACAGTGCACTTATTATAAAAGCGCGTATTAAAACAAAGCCAATACAGCAATGGTCTGTAGGAAGGGAGTATCGTAAAAGACTAAAAGAAGTCTTTGATAAACATAACATTGAAATACCGTTCCCTCATACTACGCTGTACTGGGGCGAGGAAATATCACCGCTGAAAATTGATCTGGAGAAAACTGCTATTAAGTCTCAATAATTAGCGCTTGTGAGGCAAAAACTTTTTTCCTAATTTCGAAACGCACTTTGATTGAAGAATATCGAATATTGAGTACCGATTTTTCTTAAATCTTAAATCGTTAATCTTCAACCGAGAATTGCGAGCCCCGAGTCCTCGGGGACGAGTGATTCGAGCTCGCCGTAAGGCAATCTTCAATCAAGGAGCCCGGATGGCAGAACCGAGCGATCAGAACCGAACGAAGTGAGTTCATGAGCTTTGTGAATAAATTATCCGGGGGATAATTTCCGCGAGGGGCCAGACTGC
>JAFGLJ010000053.1 GCA_016928075.1 Bacteroidales bacterium
AGAGTGTTTTGAAGATAAAAAGTATACTGGTATCGCAACCGGAACCACAGAATCCAAAATCCCCTTATTTCGAACTTGCCAAGAATCATGGTCTAAAAATTGATTTCAGGTCGTTTATAGAGGTGGTAGGCCTTACGGCTAAAGAGTTCAGGCAGCAAAAGATCAATATTCTTAACCATTCTGCTGTTATTTTCACAAGCAAGACAGCTATCGATCATTTCTTCAGGATATGTGACGAACTCCGTATCAATGTCCCTGACACTATGAAATATTTCTGCATTACCGAAAATGTAGCTTTTTACCTGCAGAAATATATTGTTTACAGGAAACGGAAGATATTCTACGGAAACTCACAGTTTCCCGATCTTTGCTCAATAATATCCAAGCACAAGGATGAAAACTATTTTGTGCCGTTGTCAGAGCCGCATAAGGCTGAGATACCTGAACTGCTCGACAGGCATAAAATAAAATACACCGTAGGAAACCTGTACAGGACAGTAAGTGCGGACCTTTCTGACCTGGCTGATGTATACTACGATATACTCGTCTTTTACAGCCCGTCAGGTCCGAAATCACTTCTTGAAAATTTTCCCGATTTCAAACAGAATGATACAAAAATTGCAGCTTTCGGACCTACTACGGCCGAAGCAATCGATAAATTGGGGCTAAGGCTGGATATCCATGCTCCTAATCCCAATGCACCATCTATGACTATGGCACTTGATCTGTTCCTGAAAGAACAGAAAAAGAACAGATAACCAAGCACACCCTTGCGAGATATCCATCAGTTGGATTTTCTATGAAGTCCGCAACAGGATCGTCGCTATGTACAGTAATAAATTCACCTACAGCAAGAAGGAGAAACTATGCAGCCGCAAAGTTATTACCAGTCTGTTTGAGAATGGTAAGGCTTTCTATTCTGAACCTTTCAGGGTGCTGTGGCTTAAGAGTGAAAGCATAAACTCTTTTCCTGCCCTGTCAGCCATTAGCGTGGGTAAAAAATCCTTTGCGAGGGCAGTCGACCGTAACCGTCTGAAACGCCTCATCAGGGAAGCCTGGCGAATAAACAAGAAGCACCTGTACGATGAACTTGAAAAATTGGATATGCAGATTGTTATGATGATAATATATATAGGAGATAAAAAGTTTGATTATAAAGATATTGAAGCACAAATGCGACATCTTGTCAGAAGATTTGCGTTGCACCTGAAAACTATATCAGAGAATAATTTATCATAACCTTTAAAGTTTGGCAGCTATTTTGCATCATCAAATCAGGACTAGGGTCTTTAACTTATTAATAACTGAAATATTTAAGATAGATGAAGAAATACAGGAATAGAACCCTCATAATAACATTTGCCGTTCTGGTTATATCCGTTTTTACCACGGCTTATGTCTTCAGGAATGAATCAAAGGATTTCAAGCTTCAGAAAAACCTTGACATCTTTTACTCCCTCGTAAGGGAGCTGAATGCCTTCTATGTGGATGAACTGAAACCTGATGAGCTGTTCCAGGAAACCATAGATGACATGCTCAATGAACTGGATCCCTACACAACCTATTACCCCGAATCAGAGATTGATGATTTTGCTTTCATGACCACGGGGAAATACGGTGGTATTGGTTCTTTGATAAGGAAAAATGGTGATTATACTGTTCTGACTCAGATCTATAAAGGTTTTCCTGCGGATATAAGCGGACTAAAAGCCGGTGATATACTAAAGCAGATAAACGGTGAATCATTAAAGGGCCTGGCTGCTGAAGGAGTAAGTGAAAAACTTAAAGGGGAGCCAGACACGGAAATGACCCTCCTTATTGAAAGGCAGGGTGAAGAAATGGAGAAAAAAGTCATACGCAAGCGCATTACCATCCCACCGGTACCATATTTCGGTATGATAAATAACGAAACAGGCTATATAAGATTTACAAATTTCACCCAGGACTGCAGTGCCGATGTCAGGGAAGCCCTGCTGTCACTTCTTCAGGAACAGGGAGCAAAAAAAATAATACTTGATGTCAGGTCAAACCCTGGCGGGCTGCTCACTGAAGCAGTAGAAATAGTCAACTTTTTTGTTGGCCCCGGTCACGAAGTTGTCAGCACTAAAGGGAGGGTGGAAAGATATGATCATACCTATAAAACTACCAGGCAGGCAGTAGATGAGAATGTTCCACTCGTTGTTTTAATAAACAGGAGTACGGCATCGGCTGCAGAGATACTTGCAGGAGCCATCCAGGACCTCGACCGGGGCGTTATTGTCGGGCAAAGGTCGTATGGCAAAGGACTGGTACAGATAAGCCGTCCCCTCAGTTATAATGCCACACTGAAAATAACTACCGCCAAATATTACATCCCCTCAGGAAGATGTATACAGGCAATTGACTTCTCTAATCGAAACGAAGATGGCAGTGTCGGTTATATACCGGATTCCCTGACATCCGAATTTGAAACCCTGAACGGCCGTATAGTAAAGGACGGCGGTGGTATATCCCCCGATTATATTGTGGAAGCTGACCAATTGAGCCCTTTGTCAACCGAGCTTTACATAAGGTCGCTGATCTTTGATTTCGCCACTAACTTTTACTGGGATAACCAGGAAATAGCTGGGCCTGGCAGTTTTAAAATAAATGATGAGACATACCATGAATTTGAAAATTTCCTGGGCGAAAGAGATTTTACTTACGAGTCAGCAACAGAAAGTGCCCTTGAAAGACTTACTGCAGTAGCTAAAAGGGAAAAATACTATGCAAGTAATGAAGCGCTTTTCGAGCAGCTGAGCCAGAGTCTGGATCATAACCTGAATAAGGATCTCATGCTTTTCAGAGATGAAATTACACGCCTGCTGGAAGATGAAATAATTGGCAGGTATTATTATGAAGAAGGTGTAATAAAACATTCCCTTGATCAGGATAAGCAACTTGAAAAAGCTCTCGAAGTAATAAATAATGAAACCCTTTATGCTGCAACACTACAAGGTACATCGGGAATGCTTTCAAGAAAATAATACACACATATGAAAAAACAACACATCCTGGTACCGGGTCCCATAAAAAGTTCACTGATAAGTGAGTACATTAACAACCGGTCGGATGATAAATCTTCCGGAGCCCATTCTATTTTCCTGGGACAGGTGCGTCAGGATAAAATTAATGAACGTTCTGTTGAAGCCATAGAATATTCAGCCTATGAAGAAATGGTTGAAAAAGAGGCAAAGAAAATTAAGGATACAATATTGACTTCCTACGGTGATGTAAATGATGTTGTTATTATACATTCCACTGGTATTGTTAAGTCAGGGGAACTGTCCCTTTTTGTAATGGTAACTGCCGGCCACCGCGACCAGGCTGTAAAAGCCTGCAGGCATGCTGTTGAGATGATCAAGGAAAATTATCCCGTGTGGAAAAAGGAACTGTTTGATGATGATTCACACAGGTGGAAAAACCACTGAATATCAAATAATGAATACTGATTAACGATTTCTGATGTGTTATTGTATAAAACATCCTTACTGTACAACAAACCGACATTCGTTATTCGGTGTTCGATATTCGACATTCATCTCATCCTCCGGCAAAGGGAGGCAAAAGTGCCACCTCATCTCCCTCCTGGAATTTCATATTACCGTTGATGAATGTTTGATTCACTGAGATACGGAATTTATAATCAGCGAAAGAGTGGAATTTTTCTGTAAGATGATCTGTCAATGCATTACTGCTATCTATATTATCTACCTCCATTTCCGCTGTCCCTGCCTTTTCGGCCAGTATACCAAATAATAACACTTTTATCTTCATTGTTTACTTTTTTTTAATGCGCTTCAAGCCAGTTTTTGCCAAAGCCATGTTCAACAACCAGGGGAACATCCAGCTTACATGCATTTTCCATTTCCTCAACAACAATATCTCTGACTTTATTTTTGTCTGCTTCCCTAACTTCAAAAATCAGTTCGTCATGCACCTGCAGTATCATGCTTGCTTTAAGATCAGATTCCTTGAGTTTATTATATATATTGATCATCGCAATTTTAATAATATCCGCAGCCGCTCCCTGTATAGGTGCATTTATGGCATTTCGTTCGGCATTACTTCGAAGGAGTGAATTTCGTGACTGTATATTCCTGAGATACCTTTTCCTTCCAAACATAGTGGTTACATATCCATCTTTACGTCCCTTTTCAATACTTTTCTCCATGTATTTCTTTACCCCCGGATAGGATTCAAAATAACCATCAATAAGCTCTTTTGCCTCTGTACGGCTTATATTCAAACGCTGTGATAAGCCGAAAGCGGAAATACCATAAATGATGCCAAAATTCGCTGTTTTGGCTCTTGCTCTCATTTCTCTTTTAACATCTTCAGGCTTTACACCGAATATCTTTGCCGCTGTGGCTGAATGTATATCCTGGCCGCCAAGGAAATCCTCCTTCATCCCTTTGTCATTACTCAGGTGGGCCATCAGTCTCAGCTCTATCTGTGAATAATCGGCCGACAGAAATACATTCCCCCTGTCCGGGATAAAGGCTTTGCGGATTTCCCTTCCGCTTTCATCTCTGATAGGTATATTCTGAAGATTTGGGTTATTGGAACTCAGCCGACCGGTAGCAGCAATAGCCTGGTTATACGAGGTATGTATACGTCCGGTACGTTTGTTTATCAGTGAAGGCAAAGCTTCAACATAGGTGGAAAGAAGTTTTTTCAGTCCGCGGTAATCAAGAACCTTGTTTATCACAGGGTGTTTATCACTCAGCCGCTGTAATACCTCCTCGTTGGTTACAAACTGATTTGTCTTTGTCTTTTTCGCCCTATCATCCAGTTTAAGCCTTACAAAAAGTATTTCGCCGAGCTGCTTGGGAGAATCAATGTTAAACTCTGTACCGGCGAGATCATATATTTCTTTTTCAAGCTCAATGATCTGTTTTCTTAATACCACTGCATATTCCTTGAGTGATTTTTCATCCAGCATCACTCCCTTTCTTTCCATATCAGCCAGCACGGGGATAAGTGGCATTTCTATTTCACGAGCCAGTTTATGTAAATCTTCTTTCTCAAGCCTG
This sequence comes from Bacteroidales bacterium, assembly GCA_016928075.1. GTDB lineage: Bacteria > Bacteroidota > Bacteroidia > Bacteroidales > VadinHA17 > UBA9300. Next base: position 5,055 of record JAFGLJ010000053.1, read on the forward strand.
GGATAAAACAATTGCTTTAGTTGATAGGTTATATCAGCATCTTCTACAGCATATTCTGTTAGTTTATCTAAATCAACCGATCGCATGCTTTTTTGCCCTTTCCCTTTTTCTCCTATCAATGATTCGATAGAGACTGGCTTATATTTCAGGTATGTTTCAGCCAGGTAATCCATATTATGTCTCATATCCGGTTCAAGCAGATAGTGTGCGATCATTGTATCAAATAATTCACCTTTAACTTCCATCCCGTAATTTCCGAGAACCTGGATATCGAATTTAATATTCTGGCCTATTTTCCTGAGGTTCTTATTTTCAAAAACAGGTTTAAGGATCTTAAGTTTCTCCTTAGCTGATTTATTATCACTGAAATAAACAAGATAGCCTTTATTTTTCTCCCATGAGAATGATACGGCTACCAGTTCGGCATCGAGCGGGTTCAGCGAACTTGTTTCGGTATCAAAACAAAATTCATCCAGCTTCAGCAGACTATATACAAGGTTTTGTATATCAGCCTCTTTCTCCAGCCTAATATATTCATGTTTAATATCATTCAGTGTTTTAAAGTCACCGGTATTACTGCCCGGGGTAGCGGCACTGTCAAACAATGAACCCTGCAATAAGCCAGCATCTTTTGAAACACTTCCGTTCACAGTAGCTTTTTTCGCTGTCTCCTCATCCAGTTTCTCATACAGGCTCCTGAATTCAAGTTCAGAAAACAGCTCTTTAAGCCTGGTTTTATTCATCTCCTTCCTTATCATCTCGTCTTCTCTGAGATCGAAGGGTACATTTGTTTTGATAGTGACAAGCTTTTTAGAGAACAGTATTTCTTCACTGTTATTTTCAATTATCTCTTTCTGTTTTCCCTGGAGTTTATCGCTATTCTTTATAAGGTTTTCAACACTTCCATATTCCGATATCAGCTTTTTGGCTGTTTTCGGTCCTATACCGGGTGCCCCGGGAATATTATCAGCTGTATCGCCCATCAGTGCAAGTATATCGATCATCTGTTTCGGGTCATCAATCCCGTATTCCTTACATACCTCATCGGGGCCCATAATCACTGCCGCAGCTCCCCTAGCAGCGGGTTTATACATCCTGACAGCATCAGTAACCAGCTGGGTGAAATCCTTATCCGGGGTCATCATATATGTACTGAAGCCCATTTCAGCAGCCTGCCTCGACATTGTTCCGATCAGGTCATCCGCTTCAAAGCCTTCAACCTCATATACCGGGATTCCATATGCTTCAAGTATATCCTTGATGTATGGAACTGCCTTCTTAATATCTTCCGGTGTTGCATCCCTGTTTGCCTTATAATCTTTATACATTTCATGCCTGAAAGTAGGCCCCGGAGGGTCAAATATAACCGCGATATGCGTAGGGTTCTGATTCTGCAATATTTCATCAAGGGTTAGCATAAATCCGAAAATAGCAGATGTGTTTAAACCTTTGGAGTTTATCCTCGGATTACGTATAAAAGCATAATATGACCTGAATATCAGTGCATAGGCATCAAGAAGGAAAAGTTTCCTGTCAGTAGTATCTGGCATAATTTTTATATATTATCGTCTGCAAACCACTCTGCATATGATGTATCTGTCTCATAAAGCCTGAGGCTGTGCAGGCTAATGTTATCAGGAAGACAGGGTTTTAGCCGTTCAGCAATATCTGTTACCAGATTTTCACAAGTCGGTTGATAATCAACCACCAGCACATTACCAAACATTTTATTCAGGGCATCGAGGTTTTCTCTTTCAACCATATTGCTGATAACGACTGCATGATCGAATATATTCACAACCTGCTCGCTTACCAGTTTTTTCAGATCACCAAAATCGATAACCATACCGTTTTTCGGATTTCCGGCATCTTCTATCGGTTCACCGGATAAAGTGACAAAGAGCTTATAAGAATGTCCGTGAACGTTCCTGCAGGGACCGTCATAATTCCATAATGCATGTGCCGTTTCAAAGGCAAATTCCTTTGTAACCCTTATTATACTCATGACCTTAATAAATGAATCTTATACAAAAGTAACCAATAAAAGTAAGATTTGACAGACAGACATGTAAATCAGACTAGGTTAAGCTTATTTCTCAGATATGAACTTAGAAGCAACCATAATTTTGATGCAGTGCTTACACTCATCCTGTGCTGCATCAGTGTCTCAACATCGGTTTTGCTTATTATCCTGAACAACTTGAAGTAATACTGGTATGCCAGGTATACTCCGAAGCGTGCTTCCTTTTTTAATGATCTTATCCCGTCCTTTGAGTCACTGAAAGTCTGCAGGATATCTTTTTCAATAATTCTTTTTGTCTCCGGTGTAAAGTTTTCCGGTTTAAGCTCCGGGAAATAAACTCTTTCCCTTTCTTTTAAATCGGCATGAATATCCCTGAGGAAATTAACTTTCTGAAATGCTTCTCCCAGTTTACAAGCATACAGTTTCAACTCTTCAAACTTATCAGGCTCACCCTTATAAAATATTTGCAAACACATCAGCCCCACCACTTCGGCCGATCCGAATATATATTGTTCATAAGTCTTCTTATTATGCCTTGATGGTTCCAGGTCCATCAGCATACTGTCAAAAAAAGCCTTGATAAGATCCCTGCTTATCCCATATTCATTTACCGCCCACTGGAATGAATGCAGGACAGGATTGGTTCCAAGTCCCCGGTCAATTGAATCATATGTTTCCTTTATGTATGCCCTGAGCAGGATCTCCTTTTCCTGGTCATGAAAAGTATCCACTATCTCATCAGCTATTCGCACAAAGCCATATACAGCGTAAACAGGGTCACGGTACTTTTTGCCTAGCATACTGATGCCTTTCGAGAATGAAGTGCTGTATTTTTTGGTGAAAACCTTACTGGTTTTAATGCAGGTCTGTAAGTATAAGTCCATATTGCTTCTCAATTCTTTCTGTTACAAGTTTTGAACTGATAATAGCCATGGGTATCCCTGTGCCTGGCAGGGTTGATGATCCTGTATAAAACAGGTTTTCAAATTTCTCATCCCTGTTGGAGGGCCTCAGGTAACCCATCTGCATCATATTATGGCCCAGGCCGAGTCCGCTGCCTCGGTGCAGGTTGAATGTATCTCTCCAGTCTATGGGGGAGAGTATGGTTTTGCTTATTATTTTATCACTCAAATCATAGCCTGTCCTCCTCGAAAGGTCTGCTATTATGGCATCTGCAATTTTTTCTCTGTCTGACCAGTCAGATTTGTATCTCAGGTCAGGCACCGGGCAAAGTATAAAAACGCTTTCCTTTCCCTCCGGTGCTGCATCCCTGTTAAGCCTGGATACAACGTTTACATAATAATACGCCTGTTCGAGAGAAGCCTGATTCTTGTATATTTTATCGGAATACTCCTTGAAATTACCCCTTAGAAAATAATTGTGCATTTTCAATTCAGGCAGTTTCTGGTCTATTCCCAGATAAACTGTAAATGGTGCCATTGTCCACTTCTTCCTGTCGAGTTTTTCCTCGGTATATTTTTTCCTTTTCAGAACCTTTCCCCTGAAGAGGGCGGCATCGGAGTTTACCACGAAAATATCTGATGCCCATCTCTTATTGTTTTGATCAACCAGCGACTGCAATCCCATACCGTTTGTTTCAATATTCACTATCTCGTTGCCATAATGTATTTTAACCCCATTGGCTTCAAGCATTTTCACAAAACCTTCCACTATTTTATACATTCCTCCATTGACATTATAATACCCATCGTGAACAAACTCCGTAAATGAAAGCATCGTAAAAACTGAAGGTGTGTCGAAAGGGGTCCCCCCGAGGAAAAATGAAACAAGGGATAGTATTTCCCGGACATCATCTGATTCAAAATATCTTGAGACTTCTTTCCAGAATGTTCTGAATAACTTGGGGAGATGCACCACAGGCACTTTAAACAGTGTGGAAACATAGTGCATCATGGAATCAAAATTATTCTTTATGATGAGGCTTTCGGTATCATAATACAGCCTGCCCGTGGATTTAAGATAAGCTTCCATTTTCTCCCTGAATGCCGGCTCCACTTTCTCAAATTCCTTTGCCAGTTTTTCAAGATCTTTATATACGGTATATCTTTTCCCCGGCTCATCATACCATACCGTGTAAAGTGGATCCAGCTCCCTTAATTCAAAAGGCAATTCCTTATTGATATCAGCAGCCAGCTCAGCAAATTCATAGCTCATACTGAAAAAGGTAGGCCCGGTATCAAACGTAAATCCATCTTTCTCAATTATATTCATCCTTCCACCTGCCCTGCTGTTCTTTTCCACTATTTCCACTTCGTATCCCCTTCTTACGAGTCTCAGAGCAGTTGACAGGCCTGCTATACCCGATCCTACCACCAGTGCTTTCCTGCGGTCCATCTAATTGTTTTTTACTATATTCGGTCCATAAATATACTATAATTTACACTTATTGGCCGAGATTAATGATTCAACAATATATAACAAATATAATAGGCTCAGGTTTAGGAGGACTTGCTGTTGCCATAAGACTGGCCAGGCATGGACATAAAGTCAGGGTATTTGAGAAAAATCCAGGACCGGGAGGTAAGCTCAACTCCATTGACAGGGGGCAGTACCGTTTTGATACAGGTCCATCCCTTCTCACCCTGCCGGAACTGGTTGAGGAACTCCTGTCTGATGCCCCTGAAAATATCAGATCCCTTTTCAAACCCCGGAAACTTGATAAAATATGTAAATATTACTTCCCCGATGGCACGGTAGTGGATGCGCCTTCTGACCCGGAGGCATTCAGCAGAACATTTTCCTGTCTTACGGGTGAGCGTAAAGCCAACATCGACAGGTATCTCAAAAAGGTCTGTGAATTATATGACCTTACCGCTCCTGTCTTTATCTTCGGTAATTTTCACCGCAAGGAGGAGTTGTTTCAACCTAAAAACCTCAAAGTCCTTTTTAACCTGCACAGGCTTAATCCATTTGCCACCATGCACGGGTACAACAGCCGCCGGTTCAGCCATCGCAATATCATCCAGCTGTTTGACAGGTATGCAACCTACAATGGTTCCTCTCCCTATTCAGCCCCTGCAACACTTAATGTTATTGCACATCTTGAACATAATAAAGGTGCATTTTTCCCGGAAAACGGAATGTTCAGTATAACAATGGCCCTGTATGAATATGCCCTGCACCTGGGCGTGGAGTTTATATTCAACACCTATGTGAGTAAAATAAAGCTCGATGGTAAAAAGACCACGGGTCTTATTGCCCGTGATAAAGAATATGGATCGGATATCATAGTTAGCGATTGTGATGTATTTCACCTCTACGAATATCTTCTGCCGGAAATAAAAGCCCCGGCCGGCAGCAGGAAAAAGAATTTATCATCTTCAGCTATAATATATTACTGGGGCATGAAAATCGATCCTCCGGATCTTGATTTGCATAATATATTTTTTGCAGCTGATTACAGGAAAGAATTCAATTGCCTTTTCAAAAAAATGACCATGTATTCTGATCCTACGGTATATATTTTTATCAGCTCTAAAGCCGCCAGGAAGGATGCACCTGAAGGCAAGAGTAACTGGTTTGTAATGGTTAATGCTCCTTATGATAATGGCCAGGACTGGAACGAATTAATCCCGCAAACCAGAAAGAATATAATAAACAAGCTTGAATCAAGGCTTGGTTTTTCAATACAGGATAAAATTGAGCAGGAGTTTATTATTGGCCCACCCGAGATAGAAAAGAATACCCTTTCCACTGCCGGTGCCCTTTACGGAAACAGTTCCAATTCTGCAAGTTCTGCATTTTACCGGCATCCCAATTTCAGCAAAAAGATAAAAGGATTATACCTTACTGGTGGCAGCGTGCATCCGGGCGGTGGTATCCCTCTCTGTCTTGCTTCTGCTGCGATTGTTGAAAAGGAAGTTTTGAGAGAATACAAAAACAGCTAAACTAGATGCCAGCAAAATTAAATATTCCTGACCCGGAGAGAATAAAATCCTTTCTTATGTCCTATTATATAATCGGCTTTGCAGGATTTTCTATAAACATATCATATGATCTTTTCCGCCAGCTGATATCTTTTTCAATTCTTCTATCCCTGGCTCTTCTGTTGGTTTATCATAAGAACTGGAGCAGGACCTTCATTATAACCGCATTGATCATCATTACCGGCGGATGGCTTATAGAACTAATCGGAACCAAAACCGGCTTCCCCTTCGGTGAATATGAATACTCAAACCTTCTTCGTCCTCTTATTGCAGGAGTGCCTCTCATACTGGGTTTAAACTGGCTTTTTCTTGTTTATTGCAGCTTTGTTATCACATCTTTTATTCCTGCCGCTAATACCCTCCGTGCTATGGCAGGGGCATTGCTGATGACCGGATATGACTTCCTGCTGGAGCCTTTCGCTATACACACAGGAATGTGGACCTGGCAGGAAGACAAGGTGCCATTATCCAATTACATAGCATGGTTTGTCATATCCTTTGTTTTTGTAAGGCTTCTGTATATCAATCCACCTGAAAAAGACAACAAGCTGGGTATATTCCTGTTCATTTACCAGGCAGGTCTTTTTGCGGCTCTGTTATTAACATGGAAATTGCTGAGCTTATGATACGTGCACGTCATACACGCTTCCACACCGCCTTCTTCAGGTTCTATTCCCGATACCTGATGAAGAATAATTTCAGGTCGGTAAGCTTTATTGATGATCCTGGCCCTACTGATCGCCCTCTCCTTATTATTGGAAATCACTTCAGCTGGTATGATGGTTTTTTCATGAACTATTACAATAACGAGGTGCTCAAAAAGAAATTCCATGTTATGATGCTGGAGGAACAGCTCAAAGGTCGGGTGTTCCTGAATAAAACAGGAGCCTTTTCAATCAACCCGGGCACCAGGGATATCATGGAATCACTTAATTACAGCGCTGAAATTCTTAACGATCCGTTTAATATGCTCCTGATGTATCCCACAGGTGAAATACAGTCAAGCTACATCAGTTCATTCCGCTTTATGAAAGGTCTTGATAAAATATTATCGGGAAGTGATGCCGAAATACGTTTTTATGCCTGCATGATAGACTATTTCTCTGAAAGAAGACCTGCAGCATGGATATATTTTCATACTGCTGACAATCTTGAAAGGAACACCCCGGAACTTGAAAAGGCATATAACGAATTTTATAACGCCTGCATACCCAGGCAAAATGAGAACCGCACATGATATACCTGGTAATAAGCATCATAGCACTGGTATTTGCGGGGCTTCGATTAATAGTGGCAACAGTAAATTACCTGTTCTCAATTACGAGGACAAAAAAGCTACTCAGTGAAGAACCTCTTGTGTCTGTATTGATACCCGCAAGAAATGAAGAAAAAAACATTGGTAACCTGCTTGACAGGTTGTATGAACAGAATTATCAAAATCTTGAGATAATAGTCCTGGACGATAATTCCGAAGACAGAACCTCTGTAATTACCATGGAAAAAACTAAAAGGGACAAAAGGATTCGTCTCATGTATAATGATCATGTACCGGAAGGCTGGTCGGGGAAAAACAATGCCTGCCATCTTCTTGCCCATAATGCCGCCGGCAGCTATTTACTTTTCCTTGATTCAGATATAAGCATAAGAGATAATATCATCTCTGAAATGGTTCAGTACATGAAGCTCAAAAAGCTGGTGCTTGTTTCCATATTCCCGAAGCAATTGATGCAATCCTTCGGAGAAAGGATCACCGTACCAAATATGAACTGGATACTTCTCAGCCTGCTGCCCCTGGTGATGGTTCAGTTAAGCAAGCGCCCGTCACTGTCAGCAGCCAACGGGCAGTTCATGCTTTTCGACGCTGAAACATACCATAAGATAAAACCTCATCAAATAGTAAAATCCTCCCTTGTCGAGGATATTGAGATGATGCAGAAAATAAAAAAGCTGAGGCCGGATGAAAACAGGAAAAGATCACTGAAAAACAGGTACAGGACAGCAGTGCTTTCAGGCGACAGGCAAATTGAATGCAGGATGTACAATGATTTTAATGAAGCTGTTCACGGTTTCAGTAAAAATGTTCTCCACTTTTTTGGCAACAGCCTGATCTGGACATTTATATTTCTTTTTCTTACCGGCCCGGTAATAATATTTATCCTGCTTCACTCATTGACATTAACCCTTGTTTACCTGTTGACCGCTATCATGGTCAGGGTATTAATTTCACTCACAAGCAAACAGAACATTTTTTATAATATCCTTCTTTCTCCCCTCCAGCAACTTTCTCTTTATTATATTGTTTATAGAGCAATAAGGATTAAATTTGCAGGTTCATATACATGGAAAGGACGTACGGTAAAAACATGAAGGTTATTCAATCATTGATTATATATTTTATCATTTCTCCGCTTGCTTTGCTTATCTCGTCGGCGGTTGCTGAAGGTCAGAGCATATCAGATTTTAAATCCATGATTTATTATTCATATGTTAAAGGAGAAATGAGTGAGTGGAAAGCTGCTCTTTCAGACATGGAGGATAGTTATAAACGCTCACCCAGTGATGAATTTCTATATGAATTACTTATGGCCCAATATGGATATATCGGCTTCTGCCTTAAGGAGGAATATAAGAAAGAAGCCGCCCTCCTACTCGAAAAGGCCAGAGATAATCTCGAAACACTAAAAACGAAAGATCCGTATAACGCCGAATGGCTGGCTCTGGAAGGTGCTTTCCTTGGCTATGAAATGGGCCTGCATAAGCTGAAAGCAATGGTACTGGGGCCAAAAGCCAAGGATAAAATAGACGAAGCAGTGGAAAAAGACCCGGAAAGGGTCAGAACATTGGTGGAAAAAGCAAACCAGCTTTATTTCTCACCTAAAATTGTGGGCGGAGACCCTGAGGAAGCAATAAAATACTACAGGAAAGCTATAAATAAGATCGAATCTGAACCTGTAAGCCTGAAAAATAACTGGATATATGTAAATACACTGCTTGTTCTCGCACAGGCTTATCAGGAAACTGACAATTTACCCTATGCCTGCGCCATATATGAAAAAATAATGAAATATGATCCTGACATCAAATGGGTAAAAAACGATCTTTACTCAGTATGCACCGGTAAAACGGGTCCGCGTCAATAATTTTAACATAATAAAAATCCTAATAATCAATATTATGCTGAAAATGACTATTTTTGCATAGCTTATTTGTTGAGGGTAATAGAGGTAAAGCATGAAAACATATACAGACCAGACGTTCCGGTCAATTATAAAAGAATCAGCTGCTAAATTTTCAAACAAGCATGCAGTGTCATTCGTTGAGGAAGAGGGATATTCATACGGGCAGGTCCTGGAGAGAATAGAAGCACTTGTGTCATTCCTTGAGAAGCTGGGGATGGAAATGAAAGATAAGGTAGCCCTTTTAGGTCCTAATTCACCGGAATGGGTTATCAGCTATCTTGCAATTACCTATATGGGCGCAACCGTTGTCCCGGTATTGTATGATTTTTCCCCGGATGAGGTATACAGCATACTTGAACATTCCGAGGCAAAAATCGTTATCGTCGATGAAAAAACTGACGCTGCTATTGAAAAATACCCCGACGGACTTCATCATGTAGTCAGCCTTGATGACTTTTCATTACTGCGGTCCGATAACAAAAAGACCGTATTCCACACTGAAGACAGGCCGGCACATGATTACCTGGTAAACCCGGATGACCTGGCGGCCATAATATATACCTCGGGTACCACCGGCAATTCAAAAGGTGTAATGCTGAGCCACAGGAACATTATTTCCAATGCTTTTATGGGAATGAAACTGAAGCATGTCGATAAAAACGACAGGTTTTTGTCGGTGCTGCCCCTGGCACATACTTATGAGAATACCATTGGCATGGTAATCCCTTTAATTAATGGTGCTTCAATATATTACCTGCGAAAGCCCCCCACGGCATCTGTTCTTATCCCTGCCCTTGAGAAGATAAGGCCGACAATAATGCTTTCTGTTCCGCTGATCATTGAAAAAATATACTTCAGTAAAATAAAGCCCGCCTTCACTAAGAATGTACCTGTCAGAATGCTTTATAAGCTGAGGCCACTGAGAGTATTACTCAACAGGGCTGCAGGTAAGAAACTGATGAAAACCTTCGGAGGGGAAATGACCTTCTTTGGCATAGGCGGTGCAAAAGTCAACCCCGAGGTTGAGCGCTTTATGTACGAGGCAAAATTCCCATATGCGATAGGTTACGGACTTACCGAATCATCTCCCCTGCTGGCGGGTATGGTCCATCCCCGCAATAAGGTTGAATCAACCGGACCGGCTATCGAGGGAGTGGAATTGATACTCAAAGACCCGGATCCTGTCACCGGCGAAGGTGAAATATGGGCAAGGGGCAGCAATATTATGAAGGGTTATTACAAAAACCCTGAAAAAACAAAGGAAGTGCTCACGGACGACGGCTGGCTCAGAACAGGTGACCTGGCGGTAATTGATAAGGACGGATATCTTTTCATTAAAGGCCGCCTGAAAACCGTTATAGTAGGAGCCAGCGGGGAGAATATTTATCCCGAAGAGATTGAATCAGTGATCAATACTTTTAAGCATGTGGTTGAATCGCTGGTTATTGAAAAAGGAGGCAAGCTGGTGGCGATGGTTCATATCAACAGGGAAGAGCTCGAAGAAAAATACAGGCACCTGAAGGAAGAAATGACACGTGTTGTTGAAGAAAAGATGCAGGAGATCATTGCCGAACTAAACCACCAGGTTAACCAGAGGCTCAACAGGTTTTCACGTATCCACCAGTTTGTATTGCAACCCGTACCTTTCCAGAAAACTCCAACACGCAAAATCAAACGATACCTTTATATCTAGCCTATCCTCATGCCGGGAGGCAATAGTGACTATTTTTATTTTATACCAGAGAAATACAGAAAGGTTACTTTTATGGGAAACTTGTATCTTGTAATAAATTACACTTCTTATCATCATACAAAAGATAATTAATCAATAATCCGTCAAGATGAAAACCAACCGAAGAAAATTTATTAAAAGTACTGCATTAACCATGGCAGGAGCCAGTGTTTTTGGAAGCACGACGGAAACCGGAGTGTTTAATTCTGGAGTAAATCAGGAGTTTTATATAAAGGAATACAGGAGGCTGGGACGGACAGGATTCAATGTATCAGATATAGGCTGCGGTACACCAATGATCATGGATGAGAATTTCCTTAAATCATTGCTTAAAAGAGGAGTAAACTACCTGGATACAGCAAAGCTCTACCAGAATGGTAATAATGAACGTATGATAGGTAGGGCAATAAAAGATTTCGAGAGGGAATCGATCTTTATTTCAACAAAATTCTACATTACCAGGGATATGTCAGTGGATGATATTGTCTCTGAGGCCAGGAATGCAAGAGAAAGACTTAATTGCGCTTACATTGACTGCCTGGAAATGCACAACCCCACCACGGTGGAGGAAGTACGTAATCCCACTTTCCAGAAAGCTGTAAACAAACTTAAAAAAGAAGGTGTAATTCATTTTTGCGGTATTACAAGTCATGGCCAATCATGGGTTAATGAATCAGACCCCATGGATGTGGTTCTGGATGCCGCTGTTAATGAAGGGTATTATGATCTTTTCTTACTTGTTTATAATTACGTGCAAAGAGAAAAGGCTGAATATATACTCAAACGATGCAAAGAGCACGATATAGCTACAACCCTCATGAAAACCAACCCCTTTGGCGGGACTTATTTAACTGCCAGGAATGCAATCGACAAATACCTCGAAGAAGGAAAAGAGATGCCGGAATGGATGAAAACAATACATGACAAATTCACCCTGAAACAGGAAAAAGCTCTTTCATTTCTCAAACGATATGGCATTGAAGGAGAAAAACAAGCACGGGATGCAGCTATCAGGTTCGTACTTAATAATCCTGATGTGCATTCTGTAATGATCTCTTTTCAGAATGTTGCTGATATGAATGATTATTTAAGCCTTTCGGGATCCAGGTTTAGCTATACTGATGAGGCCCTGCTTCAGGATTGCTCTGAAGAAATTAACCCTCTCTACTGCAGGCACGCATGTGGCGAATGTGAATATGTTTGCCCGCATAAAATTCCAATAAATACGATCATGCGCTTCAATCATTACTTTACAGCACAGAAAAGGGAAAAATATGCCATGGAGCAATATGCATCGCTTAATACCGAAAATGCTCAACATTGCCTTAACTGCGACGCTCCATGCGAAAGAGCATGCCCTTATAATGTAAATATACACGTCCTTTTAAAAGTAGCACATAGAAACCTTACTATAAATAAAACATAAGTCTGTCAGCAGATACTATAAAAACTCTGTTCTGAACAGGCTGGAAAAGATTTAAAGAAACAGGTATGTTCAGCAAAGCTATATTAAGGAGGCCGGGGAAAAGCATGATTAAGGGCTTGAGATCTTCTGATCTTGGTATTCCTGATTATGACATTGCTCTGAAGCAACATGATAATTATATTGAAGCCTTGCGTTTATGCGGACTTGATACAATTGTCATGGAAGCCGATGAGAGATACCCTGACTCAGTTTTTGTCGAAGACACCTCCCTGCTTACACCTTTCTGTGCCATTATTACAAGGCCTGGCGCGGAATCGCGCAGGGGTGAGACTGAAAGCATAAGACCGGTGATTGAGGAATATTATAAAGCTGTTTATGAAATTACCTCACCGGGTACTGTTGATGCCGGTGATATAATGATGGTTGGATCACATTTCTTTATAGGCAGCTCCGAAAGAACCAACCGCGAAGGAGCTGAACAGGTTATTTCATTTCTTGAGATACATGATTTGACCGGCTCACTTATTGAACTTGAAAATTTATTGCACCTTAAGACAGGCGTGTCATATCTTGAGAAGAACACCCTCCTTGCCGCGGGGGAGTTCCTTAAAAAGAAGGAATTCCATAGTTTTGATATAATTGAAATCGATCCCTCTGAGAATTATGCAGCAAATTGCATTTGGGTGAATGGCAATGTTATAGTACCTAAAGGCTACCCGCTTACAAGAAAAAAAATCGAGGCTGCAGGCTATCATACGCTTACTGTTGATGTTTCAGAGTTCCGTAAACTCGACGGCGGGCTGAGCTGCCTGTCCCTGAGATTCTGATGCATGGGGCAGATTTAAGACGAAGAGATTCAGGGACTGAGAGACAGGAATGGTGTTTAATAAGGTTGAATAAAGTTGAGAATGAGTTGAGAATGAGTTTATTACCCGGGATACAACACATGAAACACGGAACCTGGAACGCGGAACCCGGAACCCGGAACCTTATAATCCCAGGAACAATATCCCTGCCCCGCAGAGCATGATTGCAGAACCTGCAATTACATGCTGATATTTTTCCAGTGAGCTGAGTTTGACAAGTTTAATGCCTTTTAGAAGGATCAGCACACTTATCAACATTGTTCCAATTGTAGCAACGGCAAACACCAGGGCTATAACTCCAACAGCAGCATAATTATGGTCGGCTGCAGGGTACATAAGTATGGGTATGAGCGGTTCGCATGGACCAAAAAGGAATATCAGGAATATGATCCAGACGGTAAGTTGTTTCTTATCATTTCTCTCATCCAAATGCTTATGGACATGACCCTTCCTGCGTATCAGCCTGAAGGCAGCCCAGGCGGTATATGCTACGCCAAAAGAGAACAATAACCATGCGGCAATATTACCCCTGAGGCCTTCAAAAAGCTCAATCTTCGATAATCCGATACCTGCACCAATTCCTATGAATCCTATCACTACCGAGCTTAAGACATGGGCCAGTCCACTTATTATAACAATATTGATTGTCTTTACCATGCTCCAGTTACGGGACTTCGAAAGAGCCACAAAAGGCAGGTAGTGATCGGGACCTGCAATCGTGTGAACCACACCGATCGTCAGTGCTGTTACTAATAGTGCTGTATAGCCTTCCATATTGTTTTTTTAAAGATTAATCAACCCTGCTCATTGATAATTTGCCATGCTGTATACCCTTTACTGCTATAAGTTTACCTGCCAGTTCGGTAAGATCTTTTGCTTTCCCTTTCACGGCAATTATTTCAAGGCAGTTGTTATTGTCAAGATGAAAGTGTTGAGATGATAATATTAATTTATGGTAATCGTGTTGTATATCGGTTAAAATGCCCGGTATATCACTTTTTTCATGATTATATACAAGAGTCACTGAACCGGCAACAATATTATTACATTTCCATTTCTTAATGGCCAGGTTATCAGATATCAGCTGTCTTATGGCCTGGGACCTGTTCGAGAAGCTGTTTTCCTTTACATAGTCATCCAATGCCTCCAGCAGTTCTTTCTCAATTGATACCCCGAAGCGTACTACTGACATGGTGTTACGGTTTTGGTAAAAAGTGTTACGGCAAATATATAAAATAATAAATTACGAATAGGTGGAGGGGGCAGAAATGAAGACGAAAAGATACTGTGGGGGGTTATAGGATTGAATAAAGTTGAGAATGAGTTGAGAATGAGTTGAGAATGAGTTGAGAATGAGTTGAGAATGAGTTGAGAATGAGTTGAGAATGAGTTGAGAAT
>JAFGLJ010000054.1 GCA_016928075.1 Bacteroidales bacterium
AGCCCAGTCATTCATCTGATCATAGGTAAGGTCGCCTGCTATGGTGGATTTACTCCATGAATTAAGTATCCCGGTACCGTTTACGCATAATAATACCCCAAGGCTGGAATTGTTTTCTGAATGATTAACATGTGCAAAAGTGTTGATCCTGGATTCAGGGTCATATTTGACCTCATCACTTATCCCGTAAACGACTCCTGATGTTCCGGCAACGGCAGCTATCTCACCAGGTTTAAGAACATTCAGTGAGAAAGCGTTATTGGGCTGATCTCCTGCACGGTAGGCTACAGGAATTCCTTCGGGTAAATTAATTTCCAAAGAAGCTGTTTTTGTGATGTATCCCTGCTCAGAAAAGGTTGGCATAATTTCAGGGATCAGTGCATTATCAAAGCCAAAATAATCCAGGACAAAACCTGCAATTTCATTTTTTTTGAAATCCCATAGCATGCCTTCGGAAAGACCTGAGGCCGTTGTTCTTATTTCCCCGGTTAGTTTCATTGCTATATAATCGCCCGGCAGCATTATTTTATAAATCTTATCAAAGATCTCGGGCTGATTTTCTTTAACCCATTTAAGTTTAGAAGCGGTAAAATTGCCAGGTGAATTGAGCAAATGCCTGAGGCATTTCTCTTTACCTATTTCAATAAATGCAAGATCCCCAATATCTGTTGCCCTGCTGTCACACCATATGATAGAAGGCCTTAAAACATCCATGCTTTTATCCACCATCACCAGCCCATGCATCTGGTATGATATCCCAACAGCCTTAATATCTATGGATGAAATACCAGCATCCTTAATAGTTTTGTTTATCGCCAGTTTTGTGTAGTTCCACCACATTTCAGGATCCTGCTCGGCAAAACCGGGTTGAGGAGCAGAAATAGGCATCTCCTGTTCAGGGTAGAAGCATGATGCAATGCTTTGACCGGATTCAGCATCCAGTATTGTCGCTTTAATTGAAGAGCTGCCAACGTCGAGTCCGAGGAGGTACATATATAGACGTATAAGATTTTAGTAAATCTAGCTTTTATTGGTGGGATAAGCAAGGATTATATAGCTATGAGTTATGAGTTTCAAGATAAGTGTTCCTGGGTTCTGGGTTCTGGGTTCTCATCCAGTCGGCAGTCCTCAGTCGGCAGCCGGCAATAATGTTAATTTGTAAATATGTTAATCAGTGAATTTGCATTTTAGTAAAAAGACAAGGCAGGCTGCAAATCTTAATTCTTACGTCTGCAATCTGCATTCTTGAATCAACCCCCTGCTTTCTTCAAAGTGGGATCCTCACTGTCTTCCCTTTAAGACGGATATATCCCTGTAATTTGATATCAGCATCTCGACTGAAGTCTGCACTAACCCTGATATTATTTGCTCCTTCTCCAAGTACTATACTCTCCTCCTCAAAATCAAGATTTGTTTTTAACCTTCCTGCTTCATCATATACAAGTATCTTATCATCTCCCCTGTAAGTTATAGACCAGTTGGGTTTGAGTTCAGCAGGAATGGTATAAGTGGCATAACCGTTATAATCAATATTTATATTAGTTATTGAACCTGATTCACCAGTCGCCCCGATCACAAAATAAAATTTCTTTTCCTCTGAAACCTCAAAATCAACACTCACATCATTGGGCTGGCCTGGTTGTACAGGCAGATTCAACAGTTCAAAGTATTTTTTATCATAATATTGCAACACGAATTCATCTTCACTAATTTTTTTAAGTGAAAAGTCATTGTTTACATCCTGCAATTGCATAAGCTGATTATCATTGAATATCTTTTTCAGTCTTGCCTCTTCCCATGTGTTAACAGCCTCAGCTATCTGGTCAAACTCAGGGTTCTTCTTCATATCTTCCAGCATGCTGTAAAGGGCATAGCCTGCATCATAGCCGGCCGATCGTGCCAGCATATATTCGAATTCCTGCAATGTTGTTGATTCATTTAAAAGAAACCATCCCAGCATATTGGGTATATAATTTCGTTTCAGCAATGCCTGGTTCTGGTACCTGTAATGACCCTGGCTCTTTGTAAAACCTCCGTACCATGGTTCACCCCAGTTTATATAGGAAACGGTATGCCAGTAATAATGATTTGACCGGCTGGAACCATTGCGCAGTTCATGGTTTACCTGTTTTTGCAGCTGCTCACTGAAATAATCCATACCGTATTCACCTTCCCCGGTCCCCCAGCCTCCCTCATGGCCGTCGAAATCGAGCTGACCAACACCGGTATAATTAAAGAAATCAGCCAGGTTAATAATCATTTCCTTTTGCAGTTTCCAGTTCGGGAAGAAGACTTTATAGGGATGGTCAACGAGCCGGGCGATCTCGGTCCCGGCTCGATATGATGATGCTATTGTGCCATACTGTCCCCTTTGGCAGTCAAGAAGCCTGTATGGCTTATCCTTCGATACTCCCGAAAAACGTATTATCTCATTGCCTATCATTAACGCCTGGTTAGTATTTTTATAATCATAACCCTCAGGATCGTTAATATAGATCTCATTATCTTTCTCAGACAGATCCCTGTTAAGGGTCGTTCTACAAAACACCATCAGCTTGTCATCAGGAGCAGGGCTAACAAAAGGATCGTTTGTAGTGATAAAATTTGTCAGGGTATGAACTCCTGCCCTCAGCCCTTTTTCCTTCGCTTTCTCCACACATTTTTTCATTCCATCCCAGCCATTGGGGAACTGCTCTTTGATCAGTTCAAAATGACCCCATGTTGAAAAGGGATGGCCATGATAGAATGCATTATAGCCAAGCCTCTTCGTATACTCAATGATCTCATCAATATTATCTTCCCTAAATGTCGTTATCAGATATGGTTTATTTGCATCCGGACTGATTTTCGACCATTTACCATTAATAGTGGAATGCGGAAGACCCTGTTCCAGTTCTATTTTTTCAATCACTTTTAAAACTTCAGGCTCCCTGCACCCAAATATGGCAATTGCACTCCCCTCGAGTTTCCCATCAGGATTTGCCGGGATATAAACGTCAGGTATACTGTTGTTCCAGATCGCATATTCCCTGTCCTTATTCCTGTTTATACAATAAGCCTGCAGGCTGCTGCCATAATCTTCTTCTGTGGCTGTTGTCCCGCGAGAAGGATCACTGCCATCAGGATTTACTAACTTGCCGCCGGTGGTTTTAGCATTCAAGCTCTGGATGCCGAGAGCATAGCCATCTTCCCTGACCACGCCGACAATCTCGCCAATAGTTTCGTCCATTATTACAGGGAAGGGACCGTAGAATAAAACATCAATTCTATTATCATCATTCACCTCCAAAACTTCTATCTTTAGGTATTTATCAAGTTCTTCTATTGATAGCAAAACATTTGTATACCGGTTGAAAAATACAGTTACAGTATTATCCTTCCACCTGGTCGATTCAGGTAAAAGTATCTCCTCTCCTATTTTAAGCCTTACCATATAACAATCAGCATTCTCAGGCAAATATTCACGATCTCCATGAATGGATGTTACCCTAAGTTTTTCATCCAATGAAATAATTAAGCCCCTGGTTGAAAATTTATTCTGAGCTAATAAATTAATGCTGATTACAGAAAGCAGAATGACAAGAATTTTTTTCATGGATCAAACAACTTATCAGAAATTAATTGCGTAATATTTTTATGGATAAAGATAATCAGTTATTTCTGTAAGATCCGCTGATTTCAAAACCCGAAGATGATCTGACCCATTTACCTTCTCCGTTAATTCCGGTAAAAACAGTTATGTAGTCACCGGAAACAGTATTTCTTTCATAGGTTAATGTTATATTATTAGGATCAGAAAGTGGTATAAATGACAGTGTTCTTTCCAGTGACGGGATACCTGAAATTGATGGGCTGCCTGTAACGAGGTCCGCATCAGGCGGAGGTCCGGGCAAATCAATTGACAGTATACGTGATCCCTCCGGAAGGTCAAGTCCTGCCAGGTCCCTGTTTACAGATATAAAATTCACCACCCCGGCAAAAATCTGGTTGCCATGGATATAAAGCGAATGAATGACATCAATTCTTTCGAATCGTTCCGGTGGCAAATCAAGAAACTTACTGAAGCGAAGAAGGGGAATTCCATCAATAAGGATCAGAGGATCATAAATTTTTGGGAAAGGAGTTTCACCTATTACTTTCAATGAGAAATCATCCTTTTCCCTTCTTACATTAACAAATGGCACAACTTCAAATATCACTTCCCTCATATCCGGAAGTTTGATATAATCATCAATGAATATTACCCGGTCAGGATTACCGTAGAACATACCCTCATCTGTTGATTGGTGTTTGCCTTCAGCAGGAATGCTTAACGAGGTATCGCGATAGATGTTCTCTAGACGGCTGTCAATAATAAGTTGGTTTACATATATTTTTTCCTCATCTGTCAGATAGATGCTTCCCGGAGGTAAACCGGCAAGCCGAGGGTCAAATTCAGGGCTTACCGAAAGACTCATTTCTTCATTTGATCTGCTGGCATGTGAAAGAAGCAGGTCCTTTGAACCTGCCCTGCCGGGTATGGCAAAATGGAAGCGGCCGTCTGAATACGAGCGTGTAGAAAGAAAGAGATTATCGTAAAGTCCTGTAAGAGACAGTTTGTGAAAACCGACTGGTTTACCATTCGAATTTGTAACCGTTCCGCTGACTTTAAATCCCCTTGTTTCAGGAACAAATTCCACCAGTGACTCCCTGGTATCTGTAATATCATGGAAGTTGATCAATGGTATGGAAGGTTTGCTTTCTCCAAACTTAAAGAATGATTCAGCCACAAAATCATCATACCCATTGGCTTTTAACCACCCTTCCCTTTCATCTCTGTCAGCGGGGATATCCCAGGTAGTATGCCATCCGGGTATAGCGGCTATATACATATCAGAAACCTCAACCGGCTCACACCTCCTGGTTGTAATAGTATAGTATCCTTCCGCACTGCCGGTAACTGTTTTGTACTCTGTCATATGATCTGTTTTGTTTTCCCTTTCGACAATCCTGGTTGCAACAGATCCTGAACCTGCAAAAGGATTGCCTTTCAGCCAGAGGGCTGAAGCCAGGTAATTATTGTCATCACCTAAAAATGTAAATGCAATTAAACCATCCGGCAGATCTTCTGTCGGAACAACGAATCTCAGTCTGCCGTTATTGGGGCTGGCCTCACTAAACCAGTACCATCTGGTTACACGGTGCGCCAGCAGTTTAACTCCTTTCCCGGGAATATTCCCCGTAAGGGTTACCGTAAGATTCCTGTCCTTACCGGGATCATCATCAGATGGCAAAGGATCTGAAATAATAACAGAATAAGCACTATCAGAATGTTGCGGCACTGTTGTTACCACCGGTATTCCGGGATCTGAGTCCATAACAATATAATAGTCCTCGCCGGGTTCCGGGATCCATTTAAAGGTGCCCCAGCCTGTATCACCTGTTATAAAGTCAGCCACTGTATCTTTATGTGATGAGACCAGTGACCCTTTAATTGCCACGGGTCTGCCCCGACGAGTCACACTTCTTACTGCACACTGATTAAGCGAACCCGTCACCAGCAACCCATTACCGGCAATAACAGATACCATAAGAGTATCATTTCTTGTATATTGGTTCAGCGTTCCGGCATCGGCAGGATTGATAACCCTTAAATCAATATATGAAAATTGCGATGGTCCCTTGTTTCTCATCCATGAAGTATATGCCCGCAGACGGTACCAGCCGGTAGTAAGGTTAACCGGAAGTTTGATGGTACCGGCCATGTTGCCGTTGTCTGAGAATAACACTTCACGTATTCCTGTTTTACCTTCACTGTCCAGCAATTCTATGCGGATCACCTTACTGAGACCAGAGACTAAATACCTGTCAGACTCGAGGATTGTGGCAGAGAGGTATATCGTTTCACCTGTAATATATAATGAACGGTCGGTGGTTAATAGAACAGTTTCGCCCGGCAGAGGTCCGGTAGTACTACCCTGTTGTGCTACTACATTACCTGGCAGAAATATGCAACAAGTCATCAGGGTAAATGCTGACAGCAAATAACTGAAATATTTTGACTTAATGTTATTCATTATTCCATAACCTTATTTTTCCCAGAAAGGGGGCACCTGTGTATATCCACCTTTTTCAGTACAATCAAAGCATCTTGCTTCGGCTGTGACAAAAACAGGGGGTTCCCCCATTATCCAGGATCCTGCAGGAAGTGTGTTCCATTCAAAAGCTGCTATAGTATCAGGTACACAACGGTCGGTAACTACCCTGAAATCACCCGGACTGGGCACAAATATTCTGGTTTCAGATATACCTGCAACTTCAAACAGCCCGGCAACGCTTATATCATCATGTGACACACAGGATATATTACCTGCTATCCTGAAAGGTACTGTTTCATACAGTCCGCCTGTTTCATAAAGAAGCGACCTGAGTTCATTCCAGAAACGATAAGCGGAAGGAGACATGCGTATCTGTTTGACATGAAGACTGTACTCAATCTGCAGACGGTCACCAAAACGTGATACACCGTGCAGGGGTGCATTAGTCACCCTGTTGATTGCCATTCCTTCCGATGTTCCGGTATAAATTCCTTTAATATTCTCATCCATGTAGCAAAGCCTCAGTCCATCATTTGTGC
This sequence comes from Bacteroidales bacterium, assembly GCA_016928075.1. Lineage (GTDB taxonomy): Bacteria > Bacteroidota > Bacteroidia > Bacteroidales > VadinHA17 > UBA9300. Next base: position 6,617 of record JAFGLJ010000054.1, read on the forward strand.
TATCTATCAAGGCGCTTCCCGTCCAGTAATATTCAGCTATATATGGCACCATATAGCTGTATGTTGCATCAAGTGACCATCTCAGGTACAGCGGATCTTCCCCTTCCGCACGCGTCGATATATAGAACCTGTACCCGTCTGTAGCCTCTCCTGTTTCATCTGTCTCCCATGTATCATAAGTGTAGGTAATCTCCTCCACAGGTGGCGAGGGCAGGTACTTTTCATACTGTGATTCAAAGATATGTCCATCCTGTGTCTCAATATACAGCATGTAACTTTCCCCCACCTGGATTGCAAAATCAGGGTCGGTGAGATGATATAAATAGCCTGACATTGGTAAAGGCCAGATACCTCCCTGTTCGGTAAAATACCATCTTTCACCCTGGCTGTTTTCAATATAGATAGTGGCTCCCGAGGTGCCCAGAACAGGTTCCTCCCAGGGATTATTACCTGAAAGAGAGGATGTATGTTTGAATGATACGTAAGGCACAATCCCGGGTTCATCTGTAATCCTTGCCTCAATAAACAGCATTTGTTCATATTTGAGGTCACCGGGGAAATAATGATCTATACAACCATGAAACAGTGCTGAGGCAAGGAAGATGAATAGGATATTTTTAATTAACCGCATAGTTACCCAGTTTGAAATTATAACTCACAGTAAAAATTGGTGTTCCGTAAATAGACAGTTTATAACCCCTTATATGCCCGTTTTCATTCTTGAAGTAAACTGAATATGCATTTCTTCGCCCGGTGATATTATATACAGAGATCATCCATGATCCATGTGCGAACTTTTCCTTAAGCAGGTTGCCTTCGATATTGAGCGAAAGGTCAGCCCTGAAATAGTCCGGGATCCTGTATTCATTTCTGTCAGAGTAAATTATCCCGGTCTCCCCACTGACATTAAACAATCCGGTTGGGTATGTTACCGGTCTTCCCGTACTGTAAACAAAATTCCCCGACATGCTGAACCGGCGAGATATCCTCAGCGTACCTACGAAATTAAAAGAGTGTGGTTTATCATGGTTTGCAGGGAATACCTTACCATCATTTATCTTTTCCCAGGGATAGTCTCCATTTACCATCACCAGTGAGCGTGAGTAAGTATAGCTCATCCATCCCGTGAGCCTGCCGGCGTTTCTTTTTAAGAGTATCTCTGCTCCCCATCCATCCTGTTCGCCCTGCACCACAGCCGTTTCGAACAGTGGATTAAGTATAAGATCAGCCCCGTCGCGGTACTCAACCTGGTTGCGCGTCTTTTTGTAGTACAGTTCAGCCGACATCTCAAGCGCCCTTCTTGGAATGTTTTTATATAAACCAAGGCTCACCTGGTCGGCCAGGGGAGGTTCTATATGTGGGTCGGCCAGCTTCCACCTGTCAGTGGGAGATATAGCTATTGTGTTGGAGAGCATGAAGAGATACTGCCTCATCCTGTTGAAGCTGGCCTTAACCGAAGTCGTTGGGGAGAAGGTGTAGTTGGCAGAAATGCGAAAATCCGGGCCTCCACGGTTTTCTATGGTTTCCAGTGACCCGTATGTTGTTGTGTCCGTTATATGTTCAGGGGCTTTTGGGAGTGAAGGTGAATAAGTATAAATATTATTCGGACCAAGATATTTGTAAAGATTCACACGTAATCCGCCGTAAAGTGTAAGCCTGTCTGTTATGGCATATTCATCCGCACCAAACAATGACATTTCTATCCCCTGCTCTCTGCCAAGAAGTAAAGGAGCCAGAATTGATTCACTGCCATACGGTTCGTATGTTCCCTGATTCAGGTAATATGAAATAACACCTGCACCAGCGGTTATAGTATGATCAGTCCATTGATAACCGGTAACGCTGGTCTTAAGTTCACGGTGATCAACTGTGAAACGATGTTGCCAGGCAGTAAATGGATTTTCCGTACTGGCATGTTGATTGCTATACCGGCTGAAGTCAGCAGCACTGCTCATTGTCCATCTATCGTTCAGTTTACGGTCATAAACCAGAGAGAAGCCGAGGTTTTCATATATGTACCTGTCGGTTCCGGCCAGCCTGAACCAGTCATTGCTGTAATACCCGAATATCTGGATCGAGGATGATTCAGAGGGGATGATGTGTACGGATGACATAAGATCGTAGAAGGAGCCGTTACTGGACCTCAATTCAGGGGCATTGAGTCTTCCCAGTATCCAGTCTGAATAGGTTGATCGCCCGGCGAATACAAATGAAGATTTATCATTTACAATTGGTGTCTCCGCCAGGATTGACGCTGTGACCGGGCTAATACCCCCTCTTGCACCGAATTTTTTCTTGTTACCTTTCCTTGTTGAGATCTCGAATATGGATGCCAGGCGGCCACCATACTCAACGGGGAAATTATTTTTAAAGAGTGTGAAATCGCTGATCATATCAGGATTAAAAGCGGAAAAGAAACCGAAAAGGTGACCTGTATTAAGCACCGGCACCTCATTTATGAGGAAAAGATTCTGGTCACTACCGGATCCCCTTACGTTAAACCCCGAGGATCCTTCCCCTACGTTCTGCACCCCGGGCATTAATTGTGCCACTTTCAGGATATCACGCTCTCCCATTACAACAGGTATTGTCTTTATTTCCTTTATATCTATTCTCTGGAACCCCATCTGTATGCCCCTGACGTTATCATGCCTGCCTGATTTTACAACAACCTCGCGTAGATCAATAAGCTGTTCCTGCATCTCAATATTCAAAGTGCCGGTAGAGTTTAGTTCCAGGATATATGATTCTTTTTCCATCCCCATGCATGATATTGTCAGATTGTATATCTCTCCTGCCTGGAGCTGTATGGCATAAAATCCGTCTCCGTCAGAGATCTCACCTCTGTTGGTGCCTTCCATAATAATTGTTGCACCCGGAACAGGTTCACCGGAAGTTGCCGAAGTTATACGCCCCGAAAGGAGAGCGTTCCCGGTTTCAATATTTTCCGGAGAGCCAACTCTGACACGCTTTATTGTCTTTTCATAAGAGAACTGCCCAATAATGTCGTCCTGTTCCGGTTTACCTGGCTGGTCTTCAAGGTCAATGGATTCAACTATGAAGTCATCGGTAATTGAGACCATACCTGTGAGGAAATATTGACCGTCTCCCCGGTAAACGAAATGAATATCATGGGGAGTAAGAATTTCTTCAAGGAGTGAAGTAAGGTTTATTGAGTCACCGGAAAAAGTTACGTTTATTCCTTCAACCCATCCGGGTCTAAAGTATATACTGATTCCGTACCTGCTTTTCAGATCATATGCAAAATCTGTAAATGGTATATCATTATATTTTCCTGAAATAACCGGCTCCTCCTGAGCAATACTTTCCATGGTTAACCCTCCCTGTTGCAATGAGTATACAGAAACAGGAAATTGGAGTAAAAGAACTAATATTATACAGTGTTTATTCATTGGTCCCTGAAAGGAGAGTATTACAATGATCAATCAGTTTTTTCCGTTCATTAATCCTATTCTTAATTAAATAAAGGCTGTTTTGCCTGACATATCTTTTCAGCGTTCTTTCTATCTCAGGAAAGGTTCTGTAAAGCGTGTTTTTACTTCTGAAAGGTATTAGCATTCCATTATGGAACAGGTACTGTTTCATATATTCCTTGTATTCGTAATCAGCTGAACCTGCGCTGCCTGTAATTTCAAGGGACTTTTCTTTAGTGATAAGGTAGAGCACCGGCCCCTTGCTTATCACCTCTGCAAAGGGGATGCCGGTAGATTCGCCAGTGCCCGGCAAGGGAATAAATTCACTGCTTCCTATTTCAATTCTGATCATGCTCCCTGAATTCAGTCCTATCTGGTATGTGGCATAGTCTGTTGTAGTGTATTTCAGTATTACCTTGTTCAGGGTGATATCAAATTTTACCTGTAGATCATTGAATTTTGCGGTGGGGGTTTCAATAACTCCATTCTTCCAAGAATCATCAAAATAGTATGGGTGTCCCCTGATTGAGCCTTGAGCAGGTCCGTAATAAATGTGACCACTTATCAGTCTCTCATCTCCGCCGAAAACATTGTCAAAGTACTGTGACAGTAATTCCGTTGCACTTTGATCGTCCTGCTCCTGTGCTGAAGCAGGGCTCAGTAACAGAAAAGACGATAACATACAAATGCAGATGGTCCTGAGGTTCACTATTACAAGGGTTAGCTTTTAATGTTTTTCTGTGAATATTATGATGCACAAAATTAATACCAATTTCAGCTTAAAAGGATAATTTGGCATTATTATCTAATTACCCTCAAAAAATAGATCACAACAGAGGATAAAAATCATGGCCTGTATTCTCATTTTTTGACTTCCTTCTTCATATTTATAACCAGAACACCATTCGATCCTCTTGCACCATAAGCAGTTGTTGCAGCTCCTTTTAATACTGTAATTGACTCAACATGAGAGGGATCTATATGAGCTATAGATGAAGTAGGCACTCCGTCAACAACAATAAGAGGTGCCGTACCCAAATAAAATGACCCTGTACCACGAATTATAATTTCCCTGTTGCCTCTGGTTACCCATACTCCCGGAACCTCGCCTTTTATCATTTCATAAATATTCTGGTAAGTTCCTTTATCCCTGTTTTGAGACTCTACCAGCCCCACATCTGTAGTCATCCGGTTTGCTTCACTCCTGTAGTAACCAAGATCAAATATTTCCTGTAGCTCTTTCGAAACATAATTATCATTTTCTGTAAGTGAGGCATCCATTAAGATATTTATCGTGTTTCTGTTAGTAAGTGGTTCACTGACAAACCTGCCATCAATAGTGTAGATGGCTATGGTATCTGCATTTACTGGCACCTTTATGCTGAATTTACCATTGGGTCTTGTAGTCTGTTCATAGATTTGCCTGTCGATAAATATAAAGGCCCATCCAACGGGTTTACCTGCTGATGTTTTTACAGTTCCCTTAATCCTTCTGATGGCTTCCTGCCCATGTGATGCCATTGAGAAAGTTAATCCCAGAAGAATTATTACGAGTAGTCTTAGAATTACTACCAGTAACTCCTTTTTAGTCGGGTTTATCAATTTGCAAATTAGCATGCTGGTATGGTTTTTTACTATTAATATGACCATTATGATTTTAAATACCCCATCGACTTTTTGAAATAATAGATATACATATCGATGTTGTGTATCAATATTTTGAGAAGGTTTATAAGAAAATATTGTACAATCTGATACAATTTCTGAACAAAACATTATCTGCCTCATTCTCGCTGAAGTTGTTCTTTATGTTTTCAATAACTGGCAAGTAGTGTTTATAAGTATCAATTCCATGAACAATAGCATCAGTTCCGAAGAGTATTTTTTCAGAGCCGCACTTTTTTATTGCCTTAATTACATTTTCAGTTTTCACCTCGCAGGTATCTCCGTAAACATTATCATTATTCATGATAATGTCAATTGCTTCGCCATTACCGGTATTAAGGCCCATATGGACCATAATAAACTTAACTGCGGGAAACACAGAGGCAACTTCAGTAACATAAGCCGGATTAGCCAGACCGTCATCTTCAGTATGCACCTGGACAGGCATATTATATTTTTCTGCCAGCCGGAGATAAGGTATAAAACGGTCATCGTTAAATTTAATATGCGACAATGAAGGATGCATTTTAAGACCGGCTATATGGGCCCTGTTTTTTATAATGAATTGTTCAAGATCCTCGGTTACCTTTTCGGTGTATGGTTTGATCCACAGTAAAATCTTCAGGTTGGGACGCCCAAATTGGGCGTCCCCACAGAGGTGGACAAATTTTACCAGCTTACGGAAAGATTCCAGTTGGGGTATTTGTTTATTAGGTGGGGCCAGATGACCCTCAGAATCGAATTCTGCCCCTTCAATGCTGGAAACCAGTGCAAAATCAATTGAATATTTTTTCATTGCAGTTATAAGGTCCTCACCGGGGAGATTTGAGACCTTATTCTTGCCTACCGGATATGAGATAGTGCCAATATGGGTATGGGAATCGATAATCATTCCTCAAATATATGGAATTATGATGTTAAATTGTTTAACTGCTGACGAGCAACGAGCAACGAGCAACGAGCAACGAGAACTGGTACCCGGTTTTACATCCCCCTGACCCCCTTTTAAGGGGGAACTTAGCTTTACATTTCAACTATATACCTGTTTTCACCTATGCTTAATTCTGAGTAATTTAATTCAATGGAGATGCCGTTTTCTTTTATGATCAGTTTTTTTTCGCCTTCAATAATTTCAGGTGCCCTTTTCAATCCGTTGATCATCAGCCTGGTTATCTGGTACGAGTCATTGAACCATGTTATGCAGGGATGGTTCATTATCCTCAGGTTTCCGCTTTCATTGCCGGCCGAAAAGAAAATTCTGTGATAGACACCTCTGTCATCCAGTATTTCAATCTCCAGCGGCTCGAACATCCTGATGCTTAATGGATCTTCCGGGGAACGTATCTCTATCCGGTAGCCTGGAGCATTGAAGAATTCTTCGATCTCCTTCTTCTTTTGTTCCTGCCACTCATTGAAATCTTCTTCAGCGGCGGCTTTCATGCTATCTATATCATTGGATTCGAAAGCTTTTTCCGGGACAGGTAACTCTTCAACGACAGTTTTCAGGATATCTTCCAGATAGAGGCTGTCGTTTTTTTCAAGATGCTGTTTCCAGTCGGGACTCAGCTTATCGAGTATCATGGCGATCCACCTTCCCTCAACATATCCAAGATCCCTGATGCCTGCCGGTGCTATACCATTGGTAATATCAGTGGCATCAAGGGGATGCTGATCCCTGGCTCTTTTCTCGATATAATCCGACAACCCTTCTGTAAGCTGCAATTCATTTTCATAGTTGGCAAATTCATAGGGAACCAGGTCAAGTCTCTCCTCCCTTAATTGTATTCCCACCTTTGCCCATCCTGCAATTTTTTCCTGTCCTTCTGAAGTAACAGCTCTTTTAAAAGCTTCCTTTTCCATCCGTCTTAGAAGCAGAGTTGCAGCCGTCTCAACAGGGTATATAAGCAGCAAACCATCATTCTGACGCCAGCCTGGGTGATGGCTTCTCTGAAAGATATGAAACTGCTCATGGACGATGATACCGGCCATATCTTTCAGATCATATTGCTCCCCGGTCCTTCTTGAGAAAGAACTTAGCACACTTGTCGCCGTCCAGTCTTCTCCCATCCGGACTATAGAATTTCCACGTACCATATTATACTGACCTTTGTAAACCCAAACTACCGTATCTTTATGGGATCGTACGAACCCTTCAGGACTAGTCGAAGAATTAAACAGATAGGTATTGAGGCTGTCAAACACCAGAACAGGTATTTCTGAAACCCTGAACCCGGGCCAGAGTGCATCCATGCTCCTGTCTGATGCCAGCTTCATTACCTTGAAAACATCCGCTACAGGCTCTACTTTCTCCTCCTGACCCATAACGGTATAACTCATGCAAAGAAGTAACATCGCCGTCATAATCATGATGGCTCTACGACTGATTCCGGGAATCGATAGGTTTTTCATTATTAGAACTGTTTTAATTATTCATATTCGTTTAGAATCCGTCCTCTTAAGCTGGTATACCTAAGTATACTTCGTATTTCTTATAAATCCAAGCTACCATGACAGGTTTTTATCCATTCATCAAACTTGCTGGTAAACTCAGGACCGGATGGCACTGAGTGCCCGTATCCCGTATATATATCCCTGGTAACATCAGTTCCAATACGCTCCATCTTAATAACCATCTTCCGGGTTAAAGGATAAGGACAATTCAGGTCATTTACGCCATGGTATATAAATATTGGGATATCCTTAAAACACTTGATATACTTCTGCTTCAGAAAATTGGGGTATTTCCCTCCCTTTTGTTTCATGAAAATGTTGATTTTCGGTTCTCCTGCAATTATTGCAATTGCCTTATATCGATTTGGATTTTCGTAAAATGTCCGGTAAACCCCGTATCCACCCATAGAAAACCCTGAAAGAAAGATGTTCCCCGTATCTATTTTGAAATTTCTTATAACATCATCAATAGCTTCATTTATATCCCTCTGCGATTCAGGAGTACCGTAGTAATTCGATATTCCCCGTCCGTTTGGAGCAATGCATATAAAATCGTTCCGGACTATGTAATTGTGATTTTTCAAGGCATTCAGGTCGCTTCTTCCACTGCCATGCAGAAAAACCATTAACGGATAAGTTTTGGAAGGATCATAATTATCCGGTAGTTTAATTGAGTATGGTCTTAGAGTACTGTCAATACCCGATAAAAACGCCCTTCGGTGAACCTCATTCATGGTTAAAAGGCTTTGTTTGCCATTTAAATAATCGGTCACTATCTGATTTAAGTAACAAATTTCTTCTGATAAGTTCTCATAAATATAATGCTTGTCCAGGTTCTGAAGATTGTTTTCGGTTTCATTGCAGTAATACAGCAGGCAATTATAATCACCGGGTGATATTTCATCCTTCACTGAAAAAAGATTCTCTTTTATTTGTGGTACATTTATTTCAGGGAGAATGGAAAAATTAACATCCAAACTGCAAACATCAGGTGCTTCAACTTTTATGGTATATAATCCAGGCTTGACTTCAGGAAAATTGAGTGATACATAATTAGTTTGCTTGTCCACATCATATTTCAATTCGTGGTAGTTATGGTAAACTTCCTTCCCTTCTTTGTCTAATAGGAATATTTTTATTCTTTCATTGATCTTTCGATTTGAAGAATCGAAGAAAATAATCTCTACTGTATCTTTTTCAAAGCAGTTTCTTCTGCTTAATCTCCAGTATAATTTCACATTTAGCGTATCTGGTTTTTCAAATACAAGTGGTTTGTATTTCCTGCCACTCGATTCAGACGGTAGGCTAAAATCCCAGAACAGCCCCCTGATAATTGGTATTGACCTGTCGTTGAAAGCTTTAAGGAACCATAGGTTGGTCCCAATTACCATATTATCCCAGGGATGGAAAGGATATGCTCTTTGCCAGGGTAGCAAAAGTTCAAAGGAGATCACCCCGTTGTGTTCGGCAAATTTTGTTTTAACATCACCTGTAAGCTTCTTAAGTTCGGTTACATTATCCTTATACCAGATAATCTTTTCGGCCCATTTCTGCTCCTCAATCTCCTGAGGGGAGAATCCATAAACATAGAAGCTGTTGGTAAATTTTTCTCCTTCAGTTCCATCAGCCAATAGGAATATCGCCCCATCACCATTCTGGTAACCCCTGTCTTTGCAGATTATACTGTCAGCTTTACCTTCCATGTAAAGATACAGGAACTCTTCCGTATAAGCTATTCGATAATTTGCCTCTCTGAAGCTTTTAAACAGAAATAGATCGATTTTTACAGGTAAATCTCTTATAGGTAGTAATTTCAGGTTTTCATCAAGAAGTCCATCAATGACCGGAGTGTACCGAATATAATCTACTTCAGGTGTAATTTGACTTTTCTGTGCTTCATATACTATAATTAAATTTAACCTGAGGGATACATATAGCAATATTAATATTGGCTTTAATATATTTCTAATTATCATTTTCATTTTCGTTAAAATATTCTTAAAAGAGGATTAGAAACCGACTAATCTGAAACATGCTATTCAAGATAAAAATTACCTGTGCCTCGTTCAGGCCAACCTATAGGCCAGCAGTTCAAACCCGGGTAATTAATTATTACCATATGAAAGGTATTAAACGATATTTTGTTTTCTTACAGTAATCGGAATAATCCGGAAGATTTTCAGTTAGCAGTTTTTCTTCCTGTATTATTCGAAAGATAATTGGCGGGAATGTACTGATAGAAATTGGGATCAGCGCCCAGTATGATCCTAATGCAAGTGGAGTAAACATGATAAATATCAGGCCGCCTGTGTACATTGGGTGTCGCACGATTTTATACGGACCGGTCTCAATTAATTTTTGTCCTTCCGTGATTTGAATAATGGCTGTTGCATGCCGGTTTTCTTCCATTACCCTTGCTATTAACAAATAACCCAGGAATACCAATACGTCAGAAATAATCACAAGAAACATCGGAACATCCGACCAGTCAAAGCGAAAATCAAATCCGGGAATCAACAGTCCTATAAATATTACTATTGAAAAAATACTTTGCATTGATTTATGCATCTGTTCTTTTTCTCTCCTTTCTAAAATCCTGCTACCAATAAAATCCGGATCCTTTTTATAGAAATAGGTAATTACAAATATCGCGGGAATAAGCAGTACAATGATATAAATCCATGCTTCAGTATATTCGAGAGATCCTGCTGTTAGGAATAATAGCATAGCAAGAAAAACAAATATCAATAGTACCCTGATGATAATCTTCATCAGGAGATTACTTTGAACACTTTTTGAACTTTGGTTATCATTTGGCTCCATAAGTTTGAGATTTCTGCCATCCTACAAATGGATTTTCACAAATAAAAAATACAATCTGTAATTCGTGTCGGTTATTGTTAAAGCTATTGAATTCTTTATAAATTTTCGCTCATGAGCGATATATTTTATCAACTCACTGATGCTAAAAGAAATGTAAGTCGTATTATTTTCAGTATAAAGACTTAATATTTTACAATTTGTCTCATAATCCGGGAAAATTTTTACTATCAAAATTATAGGGCTAAATGTTGTTATATAAAGTTAAGTAAGTATTCATCCACAAATCCAACTTTCATACAACCTTTTTCAAACCCTACTTTCTTGACTGATAATGAGTGCTTTCTTTACTTTGTCATGACACTTTTGTCATAAAATCTTAAATTTACAGTCATGAAAACATTAATTAAAAATGCTGTCTGTTTAATAATACTATTAACGGCAGTAATTGTAAACGGCTCAGGACAGGAGTACGTTAAACTGGAACGTTCAAGAAACCTGCAATTAAATAATACATCAGCCGGGCAGGAAATAAGTATAAATGTTACTGATGAATACAATTACCTCAGAATTAAAGTCGAAGGCCAGTTTACTATGGGTAGCCTTCTTATAGAATTAATAGATCCTTCAGGTAATATAAGTCGGAATTTTACCATTGAAGCTGGTGGTGTCAACACATCTGATATCAGGGCTGACAGAGCAGGCGCAGTGTCCGGACAAATGCAGAAAGCTTTCAGGAATCCTGCAGAAGGATACTGGCAGGTACGTATCACCCCTAGAAAAGCCACAGGCAGCTTAAGAATTTACAGTTTACAGATTTATAACCCCAGGACTGACCTGATTGAACTTGAACAGATTGAAAAAGATACGGATGAACATATCGGTTAGGGCGCCTATTTCGAAAAAGTCAATAGCAGCACTGGTGCCCTTTCTTCTAGTATCAGTATCAACTTCACTTGCCCAGCATAAAATAACGGTTGATATTGAAACAGATACCACAATATGGGCACCCGTTGCTTATCTTTCCTTAATACCTGATTTTAACTACCTTAATACCATTTCCTACAACCATATTATTGAACAATCGGGGATAAGTAAGGAAGGTCTTTACGAGTTCAGTACCGAATATCTTCCTGAAGAAGAACACCTGTACCGTGTACATTTCTCAAAAAAAGGTGATCCGCCTGCTTCACTTATATTAGGAGGGAGGGACCATAACCACTTTTTCCTCTTTGCAGAAAGAAACAGTAATATATCAGTTACTGTAAAAAGCGGTAACAGGTTTATAAATGATTTAATTTTCCAGGGTTACAGCCCGAATAAAGCACTGCAGGGTATTAATACCATGCTGGAGGCACTCGACTCAATTGATCAAAACGGGAATATTGTAAACAGGGAATATGCTATTGAGGCAATTTATGAGGACATAAAAACCTATGCCGATACCTGCTCTTTCCCACTGCCTTCTTTATATGCATTGTATAATATCAATTATGCAAAAGATTATGATAACAACCCGGCTTTTTACCGTAGGTACCTGCATAAATGGAGATCCCAGAAATCATTATACTTCAGGGAATTCAGAAGCAGCATCAGGGGTGAGATAAAACCTAGCTGGTTGATAGTGATCATAGCAGGATCAGTAATGCTTAGTATAATCCTGACTATGTATCTATACTCCAGACTGAAAAAGAAGAATAATAAAAATCCCCTATCGGAACTGACAATACAGGAAAGGAAGGTTTTCAACCTTCTCAAACAGGGTAAATCAAATAAGGAAATAGCTGAAGAATGCTCTGTAAGTGTCAGTACCATAAAATCACATGTAAACAGCATTTATTCAAAACTTGATGTCAGGTCAAGGAGGGATATTTTGGATATTGAATATTGAGGACATTGTATAGCCAATTAGGTATTACCTAAAAATCAATTTGTAGATTAAAACCAGACTTTCATCTATTTCATTTTTATCGTGCTTTATAATACAATACTTTAGTATCTGTCTATAAGTTTATTTGGCTTAATTATAAAAATGAAGTTATTATTATATGCTGGTGCCTTATGATTGATTAAATACAAAAAAAATGTGAATCATGAAAAAAACATTATTCTGGATCTTCGGTACCCTTCAGAGTCTTTCACTGGGTATTATCATCTTCCTGATCTTCCGGTTACTGAACAATATTAGCGGATTAAATGGTATAGGCCTGGATAGTAACATTGTGCTTAGCATCGGCTTTCCACTGTTTCTGCTCCTTACAGAATTTGTTATTTATTCTGAAAAATTAAAGAATTGATTGCTGCAGCTAAAAGAGATCTGGTGTTAAGAGCTTCAATCCTCTTTTTCCTCTCATATTGCCTTGGCGTTTTACTGCATTGTATCATACATGAGATGGGACATGCATTTGCCATCTGGATACAGGGTGGCAACATGACAGGCTTTTATTTTCACCCTTTCAACAGTTGTCTGAATTCAAGCACATATGTCCCCGGACACCTGTTATTATATGCCGGAGGTGCATTCCTTGGGCTGCCCATAACTATCGTGTTTATGCTTATTGCCCTGAAATTCCGGTCGCCGGTGATGTTCCCCTTAATTGTAACCGGATCCTACGGCTTCCTTCATACAGGGATCTGGATGATAAAGGCTATTACCAGTCCTGAAACAGCTACCGATTACACATATATGATTGAACTGGGTACGCCCGGTTCTATTATTTTTATAACGGGTGTGTTTTATATCATATTTGGTGTTCTGTCACGAATATTCTTTCTCCCCCTTGCAGGTATAGATAATAAGATTAAGCTTGGGACAAGAATATCCATATACCTTTTAGGGATCATCCCATGGTATATCCTGCATGGTCTGTATAATATTGCTTTTAATAATTCAGCCCTGATAATGCTTGTCCTGGTTGTTATTCCGGAATTAGTCTATGCACTTACCGAGGCAGGCATATCCTTGCCACTACAGAGAAAGACCGGATTTTTCAGAAAAATAGGAAGTAAACAAATCAAGAATAAGCATTTAATAATCATAATAATTGCTGTTCTTCTGCTGTATTCAATTGCATTTATTACAAACTCACTTTTTATGGTTAAAACTTAATACAATCAAAATGGAATACACTTTAAAATTCATTATTTTTTATGCCCTCTTGCAGATCGCTGTTACTATGGGTGGATACTTTTATTATTACAGCTTTATAAGAAAATCCTACCTAAAGAACGAGAAACTTCCCTGGTTTATAGGATTCTCCCAATTATTCGTGTTTCTTTTTCACGGTATCATTCTGTATCTGCCTTATTATTTGTTTAAACCATGGTCACTGAAAAATATTGATAATGTACATTCGATAATTGGCTTAATTACCATATCAATTGCATTTATCATTTTGTTCGGAGGTTTCATAAATCTTGGAGTTTTCTTTAAGACCATGGGTACAGAGACAGGGAAATTAAGAACAAGAGGGCTGTATGGTATAACGAGAAATCCTCAGGTTTTAGGTTATGGACTTTTGCTAATAAGTTGCGCTATAATATGGCCTTCATGGTATATAGTAATATCCCTTGTTTCATTCTGTATAATAATTCACAGGATGGTACTGACTGAAGAAATACATTTAAAAAATGTTTTTGGTCAGGAATACAAAGAATATTGTAAACACACTCCAAGGTATTTATTTTTACATGGAAATGATTTTTAAGTTGATTATTAGTTGTTTATAGATGGAATCTAACAAAATATCAATAATTTATATCATTTTATCGATTGATTGAATATATCCAGTAATGGCAGCAAATAATGTTCTAAATTGCATAATAATAGAATTATAGTATGTCAAGGTTGACAGAGATATTAATACATCTGGGTTTCTGGCTCATAATGGTAGCCCTGTCGTTTTTGGGAGTAATTACATCCAATTCATCCGAAATGCTGCCCTATGCATGGAGAAACCTGATGGGTTTAATATATATGATTCCACTGTTTTATCTGTTCTATTCTTTCCTGATCCCCAGACATCTTGCACAAAAAAAGACTGCCGGCTTTATACTGTTAAGTATTTCATCCATATTAATATCCGGTATTGTTATCGGTTTGGTGGATAAGCCAATGAGACTGGCATCAGGCCTAGAAGGCTGGGCTGATTCTTTCATTAAAGAAATCGGTGGAGGCATACTCGCAGCAATATACATATCTGTGCTGGCAACTCTTGTCAGATTTGTAATTGACTGGTTCAGGAATCAGAAAACCAGACTTGAGCTGATCAACAGGACCCAGGCCAGCGAACTTGCCCTGATGAAGTCCCAGATAAATCCCCATTTCCTTTTCAATACACTTAACAATATCTATAGCCTGGTGAATAGTCATGATGATAAAGCCCTGGATGCCATGGATAAATTATCGGGTATAATGAGATACCTTATCTATGATGCTCAATCAGACTTTGTAATGCTCAGTAAGGAAATAACATACCTGCAAAGTTATATTGAATTGCAAAGACTTCGTGTGAAAGATCCGGACTCTGTGGAATATTCCATAAACGGCTATATCGGTAACCTTAAGATAGCACCAATGTTACTGATACCCCTGGTTGAAAATGCTTTCAAACATGGCGACAGGAAAGCGTTGAAGCCTAATATTGTGATAAAATTAGAAATATCAGGAAATAAGCTAACGTTCAATGTATGCAATGTAATACCCAGGCAGGCTATAGAAAAAGATAATTCAACCGGTATCGGTCTCGCAAATCTGAAAAAAAGACTTGATATAATATCACTATTGTCCGACTAAAATCTCAAGTCGGTAATTTTTGTTCTGTATTGCCCATAAAAAGGGCATTAATTTTTTATCTTTCAA
>JAFGLJ010000055.1 GCA_016928075.1 Bacteroidales bacterium
CCCCTGAGAGATTGTTGATATTGATCGATTTTGAGATACTTATTCATTGTTGTATATTGTTATAGCTAGCAACTTGAGTTAATTAATTCCCTGAAACCAAATATAAAAATACGGCTATTATACTGCAATACAAAATGTACTTGTGTGGTAAAGCATTAATATTTATATCCTTATAAACAATGTTTTCAACAGGATAGTAACAGATAACCAGGAATATGATCTTTTTTTATAAAAGGTATTGAAAATCACCTGCGAATGCTATTGTTGTTTATTTCAAATTTTATATATTCGCACAAATTGTTAACAAGTTTTCAACAGTTTGCCTGTTATTATGCCCTATCGTCGATTACCAAATACGGATGCAGCAAGGATAAGAGCCATGGATCAGGCTCTTAGCAAGGGGCAAGATCTACACCCATTCAAACTTGCCTATACAGCCGAAACTTACGTCAGGCTCCAGGCTTTTCTCCCAATTTTCAAACATCACTATCAATTACAAAGGCAATCTTATGATAAACAGGTTGAAAGCGACAAAGAATACCAGGAATTAAAGAAGAAAGCAAAAACCTATATAAATCATTTTCTGCGGGTGATGAATATGGCGGTTCAGAGAAAAGACCTGCGACAGGATACACCTGAATTTTTTGGTCTCATTAATGGACACTCGTCTTTGCCAACTCTCAGCTCCGAAAAAGATATCATTTACTGGGGTAATAAAATCCTGGAAGGAGAAGCAGCAAGGATAAGGACAGGTCGAACGTCAATTACCAATCCTACAATGGCAGTAGTAAAGGTGCACTACGAAAATTTTATGGAAGCATATCATTTTAAAAATACCCTTTATAAAAGAACAAGAGATTGCGCTGATAAGATCAGTGAAATGAGAAATCAGGCTGATGAACTGATCGCAAACATATGGAATGAGGTGGAAAATTCCTTCTCTGACCTTCCTGAGGAAGAAAAGAGAGTAAAAGCAGAAGAGTACGGCCTTGTATATGTTTTCAGGAAAAGTGAGATTGAGGAGACAAACAGTAATTAATTATCCTTTGCGCTCATTCCCCGTATATTTACCATTATAAGAACAACAATGACAGTGGGTATCAGTACCATCAGACCTTTTTTTGAGGACAAATCATTCATGGTGCTGTTAATATTTTCCCACCCGTAATAATAAGATAAGACAACCGGAATTGCATTGTTTACCATATGAGCCAGTACCGGAAGCCATATATTCAGTGACCATAGATAAATATAACCAAAAACAAGTCCAAGGATAAACCTTGGCAGAAAACCATAAAACTGGAGATGGGCGGCACTGAAAACGAAAGCAGTAAGTATTACGGCAAGATTCCCTGACTTCAGCCATCCTGCAAATATATTTTGCAGTACTCCCCTGTACAGAAGCTCCTCTCCAACAGCGGGTAGTATCGCTATAATAATTATGTTTATAATCAAAGCGCCAGCTGTGCCGGCTTGCATTAGAACCTGGGTAATTCGCTCGGTCTGTAATTCTTTCCTGCTCATCCATTGCTCAAGCCCGTTGAGCCACTGGGGCAGATCTAAGCCTGCGTTCAGCCATGCAAGGTAACTGTTAAGTGGAATCAGAAATATGATTAATAATATACTCAGTATTGCAGCGGTAAACGCTGGTTTCCGTTTAAGCCCAAGGTAAGAAGTGATATCCCCTTTCATCAGGAAAGATATCAGGAGTGCAGGCAGTAAGAACATTGACAGGTGCTGAAATGTCTGCAGATATTTAAAATAATTTACCTCCCTTGTATTTAGATTTAATTGCCCGATCTCGGCTCCACCAGGGACAATGCCAAAAAACAACCACGCAGTCAACAATGTAATCACCAGTCCCGCCAAAGCTATGACAAGTATTACCAGCATTGACACCAGGAACTGCAGAAAGGGTTTTTTCCCACTTAATGGTATCAATTCTGAATAATCTGTCATTTTGCTAATTTTGCACTGAAGATAAGTAATTAGGTCGAATTAAATAAAAAACCGGTTTTGAATATTGGAGATACAGATCTGGGTGACAGGCCATTATTCCTTGCTCCAATGGAGGATATCACCGATCCTTCATTCAGGATCATTTGCAAGCATTATGGTGCCGATTTCGTATATACTGAATTTGTATCATCTGACGGGCTTATAAGGGATGGTGTAAAAAGTGTCAGAAAAATTGATATTAATGATAACGAGAGACCAATAGGTATACAAATATACGGCCATATAATTGAATCAATGGTCGAGGCCGCAAAAATAGCTGAATCGGCAAATCCCGAGCTTATTGACATTAATTTTGGATGCCCCGTAAAAAAGATTGCCAACAGGGGGGCCGGATCAGGAATGATGCGGAATGTACCGCTTATGGTTAAAATGACTGAATCCATTGTAAAAGCTGTAAATCTTCCTGTAACTGTTAAAACACGTCTCGGCTGGGATGAGGAAAGCAAGAATATTGTTGATATTGCAGAAAGGCTCCAGGATGCAGGCATTTCTGCCATTACCATTCATGGCAGAACCAGGTCACAGATGTATAAAGGAGATGCCGACTGGCGCCTGATTGGTGAGGTTAAGAATAATCCGAGGATCAAAATACCGGTTATAGGAAATGGTGATGTGAACGGACCGGAGAAGGCAGAGGATATTTTCAAATCCTATGGAGTGGACGGGATAATGATTGGAAGGGCAACGGTAGGACGTCCCTGGATTTTCAGAGAGATCAAGCATTATTTCAGAACAGGTGAAATATTACCAGAACCCACATTGAATGAAAAAGTCGATCTTGCGATCCTTCATCTAAAAAAATCACTTGATTATAAAGAAGGTAACAGGGGTATCTATGAAATGAGAAGGCATCTCTCAAACTATTTCAAGGGGTTACCCAACTTCAAAGAAACACGTCTGAAGCTTTTAACTTCGCTTGATATTGAAGAGATATACAACCTCCTTGAATACATAAGAACGAACTGGTATTAGAATCCTGAACGTTACGAAAATACTCTTTGATTTGAGATATAAGATTAACGATTTAAGATTTAAGAAATACAAGCCATAAATCTTAAATCTTAAATCGTTAATCTTCAGTCTTATATCATTTACCTTTTGTTGTCCGTACGAGTTTATAGTTGTTCACTGGAATGACAAGGTACTTAGTCTTCGTCATACCAGTAGCCATATCCGTATCCTGCTCCGCACGGACCCAGTCCGCGGCCTCCAAAGGCAGCTCTGCCTCTGCCACGTCCATATCCCATTCCGGGGGCATAATTATAATAGCCTCTTCCTGCTCCCCTGCCATATGCAGGGGCAGTACGCAGACCCCTGGGGCCCAGTCCGAAGTATGTGCTGTTTAAATATTCTTTTTGCTCTTCATTCAATAATGCTTTCACCTGTTTGATATGTTCATTATGTTCGAGCAGCATGGTAGCACCTATTTCATTCATCTCTTCGAATGTTGCTGCAGACTGCCTTTTGAGTCGCAGTTCATCAATTTTCTTACGATGAGCTTCATTTACCTGAATAATTCTTTCTTTCTGCTGATCAGTCAAACCGGGAATATCCAGGCAATATCCCAAAGGCTCCCTGTACTGATTCCGGTTAAACCTGCCATACTGGGCGCTGGAAATCAGCGTAGCTGTAAAAACAAGCACCGCCATTAACGTTATAATTCTGATTTTGCTTTTCATGATTATTATTTTTTTATTTAACATATTTAAATATTACTGTAAATCTCTTTGGAACCTGCCTCCTCCTCTTCTCAATCCGCGTCCGACACCTCCCCTGCCTCTTCCATATATAACTCCTTCAGGATTGAGCATGTCAGTGAACATAATATGCAGCCTTTCTCTCTGTTCCTCATCAGACACTGACTTAAGATTAAAATAATAGTCCATTGTCAGTTTTTTCATCTCTTTGTGTAATCTTCCGAATTCTGAGGCGATGCCATTCAGTAATATGGTGTCGGGATTTTC
This sequence comes from Bacteroidales bacterium, assembly GCA_016928075.1. Classification (GTDB taxonomy): domain Bacteria; phylum Bacteroidota; class Bacteroidia; order Bacteroidales; family VadinHA17; genus UBA9300. Next base: position 3,984 of record JAFGLJ010000055.1, read on the forward strand.
AGAAGCCATTTCCTCAACCATCTGGCGGCGCAGTTCTTCCATTTTCTCTGAAAGCCGGCCTGCCTCGATGTTGAATTGACTGTTATAATTATTAAACGCCGGGAGTTGTTCATCGCGAATACCGAGCTGGTTATGGAAGAAGCCAATTCTACTGTCTCTTGGCAGTTCAATAACCGATGATTGTGCATCCTCCCCTTTTTCCTGCTTATTTAAGCTCACTGTTGTAACAATGGTAGCTATGTTTGTAACCAGGAGGAAGATTATTATTATGATATATATTGCTATTTTATTCATTCTCATCATATTTTACGAGAAAAAAGCTTTCAATAGGTTCCTGGTACATATCATACAGGTAATATTCTTCATCACTTATTTCAAGTGTGCTGAAGTCGGCTGATCCCGATACAACTTTTGCAATATTTATTCCTGTAAAGACACCTAATATTATAACTGCAGCGGCAGCTGCATACCTGAGTATACTGAAAAGAGGGATACTCACCGATTTCTTCTCGGAATGCATAAGTGCTATTACCTTACCGGCAAAGTCATTATCTTCATCGACCTTCTTTTCCTGTTCAATAACACCAAGGCTTCCCCTCAGCATATCAGCAAAAGCAGCACAACTGGAACAAAGCCTGAGATGCTCTTCCACGGATTTGCTTTTTTCATTATCAAGGCTTCCTTCGATGTAAAAAATCAAATGTTTATGTACCTTACTGCAATCCATCTTTTATTCTTTCTGTTATTTTGACACATATTTACCAAAAAACTTGCGGTCTACTCCAGATTTTTTTTATAATACTCAAAGAGCCTTTCCTGCAGATTTTTTTTCGCCCTGAAGAGCAGTGATTCAACAGCCGAAACACTTGTTTTCATGACTTCAGCAATTTCATAGTATTTCATATCTTCATATTTACTCAGCACAAATGCTGTACGCTGTGCTGAAGGAATGCTATCTAAAGCGTTATGCAATGCTTCAGCATGTTCCTTTTGAGTCAAACGTTTATCGGCTGAATAACTATTACCGTCATTGCTCTCACCGTAGGCTTCCCGGGTATAGTTATCATGACTTCTTTTACTCCTGTCCCTGACGAAGTTAAGTGATTTATTTACGGCTATACGGTAAATCCAAGTTGAAATTGATGAATGTCCTTTGAACTTCTCAATGGAATTCAGCACTTCAAGGAATACCTCCTGAGCCAGGTCTTCAGCATCGTCTGATGATCCCGTAAAACCCCGGCACAACCTTATGACAGGTTGTCTGTACTTATCCATAACCTGCCGGTATGCAGATTCTTCACCTGCAATAAGTCTTTTAATTAATTTTTCTTCCTTGTTATTACTGTTATTAGCCACCCTGTATCTATTCTGGGTCTCCTGTACCTTTATTCTATTAGACACAGGAAAAAGCAAATAATTGCGCTATGAATCATAATTTATCTTAAAAATACCTGTCAGGCACCATCTGTTAAGTATTCCCATCAGGGCGATGAATATAACGGATAAAATGACCAGTGATAAGAAATCGGTCCAGGGGTAAACCTGCTGTTGCTCAAAGAGGGCAGGTGTTTGCAGGGCCGATGATTTCTGAGTAACGAAAACCGAGAGGAAAACATTATTAGCCGCATGGGCTCCCATGGCAATCTCGATGCCGTTATCAAATATGGTAATAAGTCCAAATACAAGTCCGAAAGTAACATACTGAGGAATCATCACCCAGAACCCGAATTCTTTAATCTCAGGATTAAAAGAATGCATCAAACCGAAAAGTAATGATGTTATGATCAGCGGCAGCCACTTATTCCTGAACCAGGCCCCGGCGCCCTGCATCAGGTAGCCCCTGAAAAGCAGTTCTTCGAATGTGGTTTGGAATGGGATAAGTAAAATGGCTATTATTATCAGCCATACCAATGATCCGGATAAATTATTTATCGTGAAATTTCCCAGGTCATAAGTTATGCTGATATACAAATATATCCCCATTAAAATCAGCCATACCAGGGCAGCAATGAAGAATTTCTTCCAACGTATTCTTCCCCCGCCATTGAAAAGAGTTATGAATTTGCGCCTGTGAAGAGGTTTCATTAACAAATACAGAGTAAGGAGCCCTATAATGAAAGGGAAAATCATCAAAATCAAACCGACATTTGGGTCAATACCATAGGTTGCTAAATTCATGAGATTTCCGGATGTGCTATCCAGTATCTCCGGATTATTCAAACTCTTAACAACTATCACTGAAATCAGGGGCAGTGCACCTATCGTGTTGGTAGCAATAAATATTATAACAAAAATAATAAGGTAACGCCAGAATGTGTTTTTGCCCTGTAAAGCTGATTCAAAAAACATATGCTATATATTTATTAGAACTCCATTCCTTTTTTCGGGGGGTAATCAATTGTATAATGCAAGCCCAGGCTTTCCTGTCTTGCACTTGCCATCTTAATCACCAGGTAACCGACATTAATAAGATTTCTCAATTCACAGAGCCTCCGGCTTAAAATGGATTTTTTATATAACTCTTCTGTTTCATCATATATTATTTCAAGTCGCTTAAGAGCACGATCCAGTCGCAGGTCTGACCTGACTATTCCAACATAATTACTGAGTATCATCTGCACTTCCTTGTAGTTCTGGGTAACCAGCACCATTTCCTCGGGATGGCTGGTTCCTTCGAAGCTCCACTCAGGAACGGATTCCTGGTGCCCGGTTTCTTTTATCCTGTTTGATGAATGCTCTGCAGACCTGTGGGCATATACCACTGCTTCAAGCAACGAGTTAGATGCCAGCCTGTTTGCTCCGTGTAAACCGGTGGAGGCAACTTCTCCTATTGCATACAGATTATTAATTGTGCTTTCACCGTTCATATCGACCTTCACTCCACCACACAGGTAATGGGCCGCCGGCACAACAGGTATCATATCCCTGGTAATGTCAATCTCAAGGCTCAGGCATTTTCGGTAAATATTCGGAAAGTTTTCAACCAGTTCATGCGGATCAAGGTGTGTGCAATCAAGGTAGACATAATCATCCCCTCTCACCTTCATCTCGGTGTCAATAGCACGGGCAACAATATCCCTTGGTGCAAGTGAGCCTCTGTCATCATAACGGTTCATGAATTTCTCTCCATCAGTGTTTTTCAGTACTGCACCAAATCCCCTGAGAGCCTCTGTTATCAGGAACGATGGCCTTACTCCCGGATTATATAAAGACGTGGGATGGAACTGTATGAATTCCATATTTTCTATTATTCCTTTTGCCCTGTATACCATTGCTATACCATCGCCTGTTGCTATAACAGGATTAGTTGTTATGTGGTACAGATTGCCAATACCTCCTGTTGCAAGAACTGTTATTTTTGACAGTACTGTTGATACCTCCTTGGTTTTCGTATCTAAAATATAAGCACCATAACATTTTATGTCCTTTCTTGACCTGTCAACCACCTCCCCCATGTGGTGCTGTGTTATAAGATCAACAGCGAAATGATTTTCATATATCTGTATATTTGAATGACTTCTTACCTGCCCGATCAGGATCTTTTCGATAATCTCACCGGTATTATCCTTATGATGTAATATCCTGTGTTCTGTGTGCCCTCCTTCCCGTGCCAGGTCATAACGTCCGTCACTGGCACGGTCAAATTTAACCCCCATCTCAATCAACTCCCTGATTCTTTCCGGAGCTTCAGTTACAACCATACGCACCACTTCTTCATTGCAAACATCACGGCCTGCTACAATGGTATCCCTTACATGCTTTTCAAAACTGTCGGGGCCATACATAACCGAAGCTATGCCTCCCTGTGCATACCGGGTGTTGGTTTCCTCAATATTAACTTTTGAAACAAGGCATACTTTCCCTCTTTCAGCCGCCTTAAGTGCAAAAGACAATCCCGCTATACCCGACCCGATAACAAGAAAATCCGTCTTCTCTGCCATTAAATATTAATGTGAAATAACTACTAAATATACAAATATAGGCATTACGACCCAGCTTTAAAATCAAATTGTAAAAGCAAAGTTTTTGGATTACTTTTGCCTGACATATTGAAAAACAGAAAGAATGGCTAAAGAAGATGTTTTCAAGAACCTCATAGCGCACTGTAAGGAGTACGGCTTCATTTTCCAGTCAAGTGAAATATACGATGGACTGAGTGCTGTTTACGATTATGGCCAGAATGGGGTTGAACTGAAAAACAATATTAAAAAATACTGGTGGGACAGTATGATTTTACTCAACGAGAATGTAGTTGGACTCGACTCAGCCATCTTCATGCACCCAAAAACATGGAAAGCATCAGGTCATGTGGATGCCTTTAATGATCCCCTGATTGATAATAAAGATTCAAAGAAAAGATACCGTGCCGATGATCTTATAGAGGAACATCTGGAAAAGCTCGAAGCAAAAATTGAAAAGGAAGTAGAAAAAGCAAGAAAACGTTTCGGTGATTCTTTTGATGAAAAACTGTTCAGGGAAACAAATACAAGGGTGATCGCGAACAAGGAAAAATATGATGAGCTGGACAGGAGGTTTGTTAAAGCCATGAATAACAATGACCTGGCTGACCTGAAACAGATAATTCTCGATTATGAAATAGTATGCCCGATATCGGGCACCAGGAACTGGACAGATGTGAGGCAGTTCAACCTCATGTTTGCGACTGAGATGGGATCGACAGCCGAAGGTTCAATGAAAATATTTTTACGGCCTGAAACAGCCCAGGGTATATTCGTCAACTATATAAATGTCCAGAAAACAGGCAGGATGAAACTGCCATTTGGTATTGCACAGATAGGCAAAGCATTCCGAAATGAGATTGTTGCACGCCAGTTCATTTTCAGAATGAGGGAATTTGAACAGATGGAGATGCAGTACTTCATTAAACCGGGTACAGAGGAAGAATGGTTCGAATACTGGAAGAATGTGAGAATGAAGTGGCATAAAGCTCTCGGCCTTGGTGATGAAAATTATCGGTTCTTCGACCATGAAAAACTGGCTCACTATGCCAGAGCTGCCACCGATATTGAGTTCAAGTTTCCTTTTGGATTCAGGGAAGTGGAAGGGATACATTCACGTACTGATTTTGACCTTGGACAACACCAGAAGTTCAGTGGTAAAAAATTACAATATTTTGATCCCGAGACGAATGAATCCTTTGTACCCTATGTGGTGGAAACCTCCCTGGGTCTTGACAGGATATTCCTGCAGATAATATCCGCTGCTTTCCATGAGGAAGAGATTAAAAAAGAAAACGGTGAAGCAGATACACGTGTGGTATTTAAATTACCTCCTGTTCTGGCTCCGGTAAAACTTGCCATTCTTCCCCTTGTAAAAAAAGATGGTCTGCCTGAAATATCAAGAAAGATAATGAATGATCTGAAATATGATTTTAACTGCCAGTACGAGGAAAAAGATTCAATTGGGAGAAGATATCGCAGGCAGGATGCCATAGGAACACCTTATTGCATAACCATCGACCACCAGACCACTGAAGACAATACCGTTACCATCAGGTACCGTGACAGCATGGAGCAGGATAGAGTTCGTGTGGACAAGCTGAGAAGCATAATTGCCGATAAGGTGGATATGAGCAGCTTACTGAAAAAACTCGATAAGATTGAAGATTGAAGATCAACGATTTAAGATTTAAGAAATTCTAAAATCTGCAATCTTTAACCTTCTATCTAATATCTAACATATACAACTGGGTTCAATGCCGACAAAAAATAAAATACTGATTATTACATACTACTGGCCACCCTGTGGTGGAGCAGGTGTTCAGCGCTGGCTTAAATTCACAAAGTACTTGCCTGATTTTGGATGGGAACCATTTGTCCTGACCGTCGATCCGGCTTATGCCCAGTATCCTGCAATCGATGAAAGCCTTGAAAAGGATATAAATCCTGCCCTTAAGGTTTATAAAACTAAAGCTGTGAACTACTTTATTTTAGGTAAATCCCTTACATCACAAAGGAAAATAACATCCGGTTCTGTAATCGACAATAATATCAAAAGCAGGATAGCACGTTTTATAAGGGGAAATTTTTTTATCCCTGATCCAAGGAAAGGATGGAACAGGTATGCAGTAAGAAAAGCTTCTGAATTGATCAGAGAGGAAGCTATAAATTATGTTGTAACAACCAGTCCACCTCATTCAACACAGCTTATAGGACTTAAGCTTAAATCCCTGTTCCCCGGTATTAAATGGATCTGTGACCTGCGCGATCCGTGGACGGAAATATACTATTACAGCAAGTTTTATGGGACATGGCCTGCCAGGATGCATGATAAAAAGCTTGAAAAAAGGGTGCTCGAAAAGTCTGACATAGTAATCACTGTTGGCCAGGGTCTGGCAGATCTGTTTACGTTGAAACTGCAGAGCAACGGTAAGAAAATTACTGTTATTAGCAATGGTTATGACGAGCAGGACTTCAGATTATTAAGGAAAAAACCACCCGGAAAATTTACCATAACATACGTTGGCGCATTGTCAGATCAATATCCGGTAACCACATTGATTAAATCGTTTCAGGAGCTCATTGATAAAGGCATTGAATTCAATTTCAGATTTATAGGAACATGTCCTCCGGGGATAAAAAAGAAAATTGCTTCAGTACTCCCTGATGATGCTTTTTATTACCTGTCATACAGGTCACACAGGGAAGCTCTTACAGCTATGATTACTTCTTCTGTTTTAGTGCTGCTATTACCTTATCACGAAGAAAACAGGATGATCATCACAGGCAAAATATTCGAGTACCTCAGGTCTGAAATACCAATACTGGCTATTGGACCTGAAGATGGAGATGCTGCAAATATTATCGTCGAGTGTGGAGCGGGTAAGATTTTCGATGAGAATGACATTAAAGGAATTACCGATTATCTGTCGACGGATATTATTAGTAAAATAAAATATAAAGCACCGGAAAAATATAATCGCAGGCTGATTACAGCCAGGTTGACTGAAGAATTAAAAAGGTTATAACCGTTTTATGACAATAAGCTGTTTTTACTTTTAAGATCCTATGAATATTCTAATGACACTGGAGTCATCATTTCCTCCTGATAAAAGGGTTGAAAATGAAATTGACACTTTGCTGGAAAATAGTTTCAATGTAAATATTTTATGCACAGGCAAAAAAGGATCACTGAGAAAAGATACTTATAAAACTGCCAGTATCCACAGGATATTTCCCTGCTTCATAATAAGAAAAAGCAGTGTTGCAGCGCTGAGAATCCCCATATATTTTGTGTACTGGAAATTAAAACTCCGACAACTTATCAAAAAACATTCCTTTGACATCATCCATATTCATGATCTACCCCTTATAAAACCTGTAGTACAGCTTAAAAAGAAATTCAATTTCAAAATTGTACTTGACCTCCATGAAAACTGGCCCGGGTTGCTGAATAACTCCCCATTTACAAAAACCCTTGCAGGCAGATTGTTTTGCAGTATCAGCCAGTGGGAAAGATATGAAAAGAAATATGCAGTACGTGCAGATAGAATAATTGTAGTGGTGGAGGAAGCCAGGGAAAGAATAATAAAGCTTCCTGTTCCTGAACAGAAAATAAGCATTGTGTCCAATACACCGAATATCCTGGAGTTCAACTCAATAAATACAGACCATGACAAACCAGCGGGTAAAAAAATATTTATTTACGAAGGTGGTATTACTTATCACAGGGGGATTCAGTATGTTCTGAAAGCTTTTTCATTGATTGAATCCCCTGGTATGAAAGCAGAATTCTGGATTATAGGAAAAGGGAGCTATTTGAAAAATTTGAAAAAGCTAAGTAATGAACTGCATCTGGATCAGATAGTAAAATTCTTCGGATGGCAACCACAGGATAAGGTTTTTGAAATGATATATAAAGCTGATATTGCTTTGATCCCTCATATTAAAAGCACACATACTGACACCACTGTTCCACATAAGCTGTTCCATTATATGTATGCCGGTTTGCCGGTACTGGCTTCAAATTGTAATCCTGTTGAAAGAATAATAAAGGAAACATCCTCAGGCACTATCTACAGGTATAATGATATCAAAGAACTGGCCGGCATAATTCAACAGGTATTAAGCGATGAAGCTTTTATACAAGCTCCGCAGGGAAGGAAATGGGTTAGCAGAAAATATAACTGGGCACGCGAGAAAGAACAATTAACAGGTATTTACAGGCATTTATGATTTTTACCACGAAAGCATGAGACAACTGTTCTATTCACTTGTATATAACAGGCATTTAAACTACATGATAAGGAATATCCTCAAGCCTTTAAAAAGACTGTTGCCTGCATCAATACAAATCCCACCTTCCGGCATGATAAGACTCAGAGCAGGAAAAAAATCAATAAAAATAGCTACAAACCAGACTAATTATGTTACCCACCTGGTTTTCTGGAAAGGATTTAAACAATTTGAATACACAGATATATTCTGTGACCTGGTGAAAAAAATCCGCTGTTTCTATGATATCGGTGCCAATATCGGTTATTATTCCCTCCTCGCCGCAGCTATAAACCCTGGAATAAAGGTAATTTCCTTTGAGGCTGCTGAAGGCCCACTGTATTATCTGCGGAAAAATATCGAGATAAACAAATTAAATAATATATATCCTGAACCACTGGCAATATCAGATTCGGATGGTGAAGTTGAATTTATCCAGCATATAAGTTCAAAATACAGGCATCTTGACTATAATCTCGGGGGTGAAGGACATGTTGGAAAAGAAAATGCTTCCCATGATACCATAAGAAAAAAAGTCAGGTCAATAACCCTGGATAAATATGTAAGAACCTCAGGAGAAAAAAATATTGACCTGATAAAAATAGATACTGAGGGTACTGAAGATCTCATCCTGAAATACTCAGAGTGCGTTATAAAAGAATGGAAACCAATAATAATATGTGAGACACTTTTTAACAGGATTGAGCCCGGGATAGAAGAGATAGCTTCATCATATGATTATTTATTCTTCAATCATTACCATGATGGTTTAAGAAATGTTGATACAATCAAGCGAACTTATGATGATGGGGTCAGAAATTGTTTCCTTGTTCACCCCTCAAAAGTTGACTTAATCACTGATTATCTTTCCTAAGGCCTTTTAATTTCCTCTTCTTTTCCGCAGATTGTTCAACATGATTTTCGAGTCCTCTGACAAATTAAATACCAATACTCCGGCTCCGAATACTATTACTATTGCCATACTCCTGACCGCTATATCAGCAATCAGGCCCATTTCCGGAATTAATCCCACTAACAGGTATACAACTGCAGTGAGAATAATGGCAATGAAATGTTTAAATAAGAACGGCCACAATCCATAGAATCTTTTAAGTGCCATTACCGTCAGAGCTGTATATATAAACATAGAGATGAGTGCTGCAACTGCGGCGCCATTAATTCCCATAACCGGAATAAGTATCAGGTTGCTTACGATTACTACAACTATATATACAACCATCAAATAGGTATGATATTTATAATGGGAGGATGTTGATAATATTATCTTGCAAGCTCCTGCGGAAGCACTTATCAGGTTGGCCAGACCAAAGAATACTATAACCATCTCACCCTTTGCATATTCCGGTGGCAATATCCGGAATATATTATTAGTATTGGCTATTATTCCAATAAAGATTAGCAGGCCTATCAGTAACTGGTTGATGCTGCTTTTATAATAAACCTCCTGTATTATTTGGAGATCATTTATTTTCCACAACTCAGACACTACAGGTACCGCAATCTTGCCAAGTGACCGTGCAGGTATAAGTATCAGCGTGGCAAAGTACACTGCTATTGAATAAATACCTGCATCACCAAGTCCCTCAAAGTGGTTTACCATGTATTTATCAATAGTGGTCAGAGCTATACTGCTCAGACCTGCAATTATACCAAAAAGTGAAAGGCTTACTATTTGCCTGGCAAAATCAGGTGTTATAAATCCCCTGAAGCCGGTAAACCTGAACTCACCCTTGTAAAGCAGGTAAATGATTATTATAAGGGAGGGAACAGCCTGTGATATGACAAAAAGCAGTACATAGGTGTCGAAATCAATAATCCCGAAATAAAAAGACAGGACGAGTAACAGGATTATCAATCTGAGGACAAAATCATGCAGGAAAGTGCCAAGCACTGCATTAAACAATACCTTGCAATAATTATCAAGCAGTGTAAAAAGCATGAGGAAGCCCAGCAGCACCGGTATATACCATGCATACTCTGAAAGTAATCCGGAATTTTCACGGTTACTCTCTATGAATGTTGGCATATAAAGTACCATGCCTATAAGACACAGGATAAATCCTGTGGCTGTTATAAGAAAGGCAAGTGAAAGATAACCCCTGTGTCCCTGACGCGGCGATCTGAAATAAGGAAATAACCTGTTTGTGACATTATTAAAACCCAGGCTTCCAACCTGCGAAAGTATGGTGGCTATAGCTATCATTACCTGGGTTAAACCTATCTGGTCGGTGGTGAATATCAGGGGTGATAAAATTGCCAGATTTAAAAAGCCCAGAATCACTCCTACGAATGAATATGCCGAACCCTTGATGGTCTGCTGTTGTATAATTCCCAAGACAGGTATTAAATTAAAAAAGTTATTTTTGTACCATTACAAATATACATTAATATCAATACAGTCAATATGGCATTATCTCAGGCTAAAACCAAGTACTTACCTCATCTAATAGCCTTGTTAGTATTTGTCGCCCTCACCCTTATTTACTTCTCTCCCACACTTGATAATAAGGTACTGCAAACCCATGACACAACTGTTTTTGCAGGAAGTGTGAAAGAAATTAAGGATCACAGGGAGGAATATAAGGAAGAACCTTTATGGACTAACTCGATGTTCAGTGGTATGCCGGCATACCTCATATCGACCTATTATCCGGGCAACCTGTTCAAACCCGTATATAATATCCTGAGAGCCCCCGGTATTCCCATTGCACCCATACTGTTACTCATGATAGGATTTTATATCATGCTTATTGCCTTCAGGGTTAAACCCTGGCTGGCATTGCTGGGCTCAATTGCTTATGGTTTCTCATCCTATTTCTTTATAATACTTGCTGCCGGACACAATACCAAAGCTATGGCTCTTGTATATATGGCACCCGTTGTTGGCAGCATAGTATATGCATATAGACGCGACAGGATTACAGGCTCGGTTCTCACTGCCCTATTTCTTACCTTACAGCTTATAGCCAACCATTTCCAGATCACCTATTATACCCTTATGATAATCCTGATTTTCGGTATTGTGGAACTGGTATACTCAATCAGAAATAAAATGTTGCCCGATCTTATCAAAACAACTTTATTACTGGCAGGTGCCGCTATAATAGCTCTTTCCATCAATTTTGCGAATTTATACATCACTTTTGAGTATGGTAAATATTCAATGCGGGGGCAGTCCGAATTGAGCAGCGACCTTGAAGACAAAACATCAGGTCTCGACAGGTCGTATGCCACTAACTGGAGTTACGGTATTGATGAGACATTGACAATGTTGATACCCAATATGAAAGGTGGTGCATCCCAACCTTTTGACAGAAATTCAGAAACAGTAAAGACATTAAGACAGAATAATTATGGCCAATATGCACAGGGCATTTTACAATACTGGGGTGAACAGCCCAGCACTTCTGGCCCCGTATATGTGGGTTCTATAATCTTCCTGCTGTTTGTTATGGGCCTGGTGCTTGTCAAAGGACCCTATAAATGGTGGCTGTTAATCGCAACCGTACTATCGATTATGCTTGCCTGGGGCAATAATTTCATGTTCCTTACAAACCTGTTTTTTGATTTCTTCCCCGGCTACAGCAAATTCAGGGCTGTTACCATGATACTTGTAATTGCCGAATTCTGTATGCCCCTACTTGGAATACTTGCACTGGACAGGATATTCAGGCAGGACATTAAGAAACCTGAACTGCTGAAAGCAATGAAGATAGGCCTCGGGATAACGGGTGGTATATTATTGCTATTTTTGCTCTTCCCCGGTCTTGCAGGTTCATTTATCTCCACTAATGAAGTACAGTTCCCTGACTGGCTCAAAACATCACTGATTGCCGACAGGAAAGAGATGCTGAGGCTGGATGCCCTGAGGTCACTGGCCTTTGTAATAGCAGCCTCAGTCATTATATACCTGGCGTTTGTAAAGAAACTTAAAAATAACTATGCTATAGGATTGCTCGCCATTATTGTAGTGATCGATATGTGGCCTGTGAATAAAAGGTACCTGAACAATGATGATTTCGTACGAAAAACCGAGGCAGAAAGAGTATTCACCCCCACAGCTGCCGACAATTATATACTCAGGGACAGTTCTGTGTACAGGGTGCTGAATCTTACTGTAAGCCCCTTTAATGATGGTATAACTTCATATTTTCATCACTCCATCGGGGGATATCATGGTGCCAAGATACGACGGTACCAGGATTTAATTGAACATTCCATAAGCCCTGAAATAAACCGGTTCTCAAAAGCATTGAGTAATATTACTTCAATAGACCAGGTTGAGGATGTATTTAAAGATTTGAATGCCCTTAACATGCTTAATACCAAATATATAATTATAAATCCGGACAATCCTCCCCTTGTTAATAACAGTGCCCTTGGAAATGTATGGCTTGTAGATTCCTATCGATTGGTGGAAAGCCCTGATGAAGAATTGGAGATGGTAAACAAGATTGATCCTGCCCTGGAGGCAGTGGTAAACAGAAAACATGCTGGAAGATTTAAGGATATCAGCTTAGACTCCACCTCCTCTGGTAATATTACACTGACTCTATATAAGGCCAATGAACTGGCTTATGATTATGAATTAACAGGTACCAGTATTGCGGTTTTCTCTGAAATATACTACCCAAAAGGATGGAATGCTTATATCGATGGTGAACCTGCAGAGCACTTTCGTGTCAATTATGTGCTCAGGGCAATGGTCATACCCGAAGGAAAGCACGAAATAATTTTCAGGTTTGAACCCAAATCCTATGAGGCAGGAAATACTGTATCACTTGGAGGGTCAATTGTTCTTTATCTGCTTATTGCTGCTTCTGTATTTTACTTCATAAAAAGAAAAAAAGGCCAGTAAATGCTGAATCACAATAAGTGCCCGCTCTGCGGTTCGGATGAAATTTTTGTTTTATATGAATGTGAAGATTTCCTGGTAACAGGGGAAAAATTCCCGGTAAGCAGGTGCGGCTCATGCAACTTTACTTTCACCAATAATTTTCCTGAGGAAAAGGATTCAGTTCATTATTATGATTCTGATGAATATATTTCACACTCAGATACTGAGAAAGGATTGATAAACAGGGTATACCACCTGGTGCGAAAATGGATGTTATCATCCAAATTCAGGATATTAAAGAAAGAATCTGGATTGAAAAAAGCATCAGCGCTTGATATCGGGTCAGGTACAGGCTACTTTCCCTTGTACCTTCAAAAGAGGGGGTGGGCATGCCTCGGTATTGAAATAAGTAAGGATGCCAGGGACTATGCACAGAGGAAAAATGATTTAACCCTGCAGTCTCCGGATTATATTGAAGATCTTGAATCCGGCAGTATTGACATTATTACAATGTGGCATACACTTGAGCATTTTTACCATCCGGGGAAATACCTTGACGCAGCTTTCCGTCTTCTTAAAGAAAACGGATTATTGGTTATTGCTGTTCCTAACCACTGGTCGTATGATGCAAAAAAATACAGGGAACTCTGGGCGGCCTGGGATGTGCCGCGGCACCTGTGGCACTATAATCCTGAAACTGTAAGAATGCTGGCTGCCAGGCATCATTTTAAGCTCAGGTCAATGAAGCGTCTCCCTTTTGATACTTTTTATGTTTCCATATTGAGTGAGAAACACAAAAAATCATCATTACCACTTGTGAGAGGTTTAATTACAGGATTCATTTCCTGGATGAATTCACTGCTCAGCATCAGGACTACCAGTTCCCTTCTATATATCTTCAGTAAATATTAATAACGCTCAAGCCAGCGGTATCTCCTGACACTGCTGCCTACCTTAATGGCCACCATAAGTTCATGTGAGCCGTAGGTGTAGTTCTGGATTTCACTGAATGAATAATCAAATGAATAGCCAAAGTATAAGTTATTCCATCGTGTACCAACGGAAGTAATTATAATGTTACCTGAGCGATATGACAAGCCTGCCCAGAAATCTTCCTGGAAGGCATATTTAATGCCTATATCAATTTGAGGCTTAAATTGTTCTGACATCCTGAACATGAAATTAGGTTGTAACTCACTTCTTGTATCAAGTGTAAATGTGTAAGAACCAAAAAGATAATAATGTCGAAGCAGGGTAAGGTTCTTATAAGATGGGTTACCCAATTTTATGTAAGATTGAAATAATTGTTCAACAGAAAATCCCAGATCGAATTTGTAATTTAGTATGTAAACGCCGAAATTGGCATCCGGTATAAATACTCCCTGTCTGAGGTTACTGTAAAGCACGGGATCGTCCGGATCTTCAAATCTGACTTTCTCTTCGTCTATCCTGAAATGGAAAGCAGTTGCAGAGAGCCCGAATGAAAGTTGTGTAGTTCCCTGAAGCCAGGTATGATATGAATATGTCGCCTGCATACCTGTACGTTGTACAAGACCGTTCCTGTCACTGAACACATATCCTCCCAGGCCTACCCTGCCATCCCGCCCTGGTCTGTAGGCACTTCTTTTCCTTCCCGTGCTTCTTATAGTGTAAGCGCTTTTTAATAATCTCGTCTGGTAACTGAATGAATATGTTCGTGGCGCCCCTGAATAACCTACCCATTGTTCTCTTGCAGTAAGGTTAAAGCTTGTATACCCGTCGCTGCCTGCAACGGCAGGATTGATCAGATACCTGTTGAAAAGATACTGGCTGTATAACGGCAATTGCTGTCCTGCAGTATTAGCCGCCAGGGAAATAAATGCCACATATAACAGTATTCTTTTCGTAATTGTCATTTCCTGTTTATCTTATTATAGTAACGTCACCAATAACAGGTCTGGTGCCATCATGCAGGTTAATAATATAATGATATGAGTCCACAGGTAATTTCCTGCCATTGCTCGTCCCATCCCAGGGCTGCGGATAACCCTTTTCTGACGCCCACACCAATTCACCCCACCTGTTAAAGATCCTTATCTCCGCTTCCGGGTATAACTCAATCAGATCAATATTCCAGTAATCATTTATATTATCCCCGTTAGGTGATATTGCGTTTGGAATGGTGATACATACTTCCCTTTCGGACGTCACTATGATAGTTTCCGTAACACTGCACCCGTTATTATCAGTTACAGTAACCCGGTATTCACCGGCAGTAACATTATCCCTGTAAGTGGATGCGGAATTATCAAACCACAGGTAACTGTATTCCGGTATTCCTCCTGACGCATGGATAGTTATTTCACCATCGGGAAGATCCTTGCAGTATGGCTGAATTATTTCAGCACTGATAATAATCGGATCAGGCTGGGTTAATGTTATCACCGTGTCTGCACTGCAGTAATTATCATCAACAATCATAACCCCGTAAGTGCCGGCAGGTATGGATGTCCGGACTGACTGCATATACCCGTCAGTCCAGAAGAAATCAACATAACCAACATTATTCACAGGTAATATTTCAATACTGCCGGTACTGTCACCATAACAGTTTATATTATAACCTCCATCATTACTTGCAGATATAGCCAGGTTCATCATCAGTGAATCAGGTTGAGTCAATATGGTGGTATCCGTGACAGTACAATAATTATTGTCTTCAACCAGTAATATATATTCACCAGCATACAGATTGCTTATTGAACTTGTATTCGATATAAACCCGTCAGGACCTGTCCATGTATATATAAAAGGTTCCTGACCACTTGTCATAGTAATGTTAATAAAACCGTCATTCTTGTTGTAGCAGCTTATGTTATAACCATTATAATCCGATGTGTCTTTATTGAACTCCAGTGGAGGAGGAAGGGCAACATATGATGAGTCCTCGAGCGTACAACCATAATCATCGGTTATAGTTACATAATACCATCCTTCAGTAAGCCCTGAAATATCCCTGGTGGTAGCTCCGTTGGACCACAAATATGAATACGACTGCGCTCCTCCCTGGACAGTTAGAGTTATACTACCGTTATCACGTCCTGGCGATGCACACGTTATATTAGTAACTTCATGTTCAACGCTCAAAGGAGGTGGTTCGGACAATGTAATACTGTCAATAAGTATGCATTCATTTAAATCGGTTACCTTAACAATATACATACCTGAAGTAAGCCCGGTCTGATCCTGGGCATCTGGAACCAGTCCTGTGCCATCGGGGCTTGACCATTCATAAGTATATCCTGCAGGGCTTCCTCCACTTACTGTAATGTCTATATCACCTGTTCCTCCATAGCAGTTAATATTGTAGGTAAAGTCAAAGGTATAGGTAGGTTCCATCACTATCTCCAGACTGTCGGGCTCTGTTAATATAAATTCAAAAGGCATAGTACAGCCATTTGCATCTGTTACTACCAGGTTATATGTTCCTGCAATCAGTCCCTGCTGGTCTTTTTCATTTATTTGTAAAGCAGCTCCTTCAGGACCAGTCCATATATATGAATATTCGCCAGATCCGCCTCCGAAATTAAGGGTGATGAATCCATCATTCCCACCATAACAGGAAATATTATAATTGCCATCCGGACTTAACGATAGATCGTAACTTTCAAGTGTGATGCCATCAGGCTCTATGATCAGGAAAGTATCCATTCTCTGACATCCCAGGATATCTGTTATCTCCAGGTAATATGTCCCGGCCGGAATATTTGAAAGATGGTCGAGGGTATTATCTCCACTGATAAAACCATCAAAGGTATACCAGAAATAACTATAGTTTCCGTTTCCTCCTGTAATATCAACCACGCTTATCTCACCATCACTGTACCCCTTGCAGCTTATATTATAACCTAAGTAATCACTTATCTCGTAGGTCACATCTATTGAATCGGGTGCTTCAAGAATCAATGGTGTAGTGCTATAATAGCGGCAATCGTTGTCATCTTTCAGGATCCAGTCATATGTTCCTTCACCAAGACCGGTTATGTAATCAAAATCTGAAGTATTAAATAGAGTGTCTATCCTGATTGTATCTTGATTATTTTTCACAACCCAGTAATAATAGGGGAAAGACGGGCCATTCCAGCAATTTATTTGAATTTCACCGTCGTTCCCACCAGGGCAGGATATAGTATATCTGTATAGCGGTGGTTTATATTCAGTGGTGAAAGCAACGGCCGGTGGAGACTCAAAAAATTCGCCAGATACAGTATTTACACATCCGAGAAAATCACGTACAGTTACAATGTAAAATCCTCCCTTCAGATCAGATATTACAGTGTCATTATAATGTGCTTCGGGGTCAAAGGTTGCCGGGCCGCCATCCCAGATTATTTCAAGGGGCCCGGTGCCCTTAGCAACAACAGCTGTAAGCTCAAGGTCATTATTACTGTCACAGGTTAAAGGATTGGAATCTATTAAATCAAGTACCGGCAATGGATGTACTTTCACCTCTGCCGTTTCTATTAAACCGGCGGGACAGCCTGTTCCTACACTTCTGGGGAGTATATGGTAATTCACTGACTGAACGGTATCACTGTGATTTTCGTAATTAAAGGAAATTATATCTCCCTTAATAAGATCATTCTGTGGATTAGTATCTCCCGTCAGGTCTCCTGGAACACCAGTTAGGCTAACGGTATAATCAAACCTCAGTTCACCATGAGTCATCACGGTCGGACTGGTTATTTTTACCTCGGTCGCATCTCCGGTACAAATTCTTTGAGCAGTTATTGAAGGTACAATCCGTGGCGTTGGGTTAACCCAGATATTTATAGCTATCGGTATTCCGTTGCATTTGTTATCTCCATTAATATCGATAGTCCACGGAGTTATTGTGTATTTTACCACTTGGGGCCTATCGGATGTATTATCAAGATTATTCTCGATGGCTGTGCCAATCATCTGTCCATAACCTGAAGAGTTAGTTTCTCCCAGTACTTCAGGGTTGTCAACTACAGTCCATGTATAACGGGTACCATAAAAAGTGGTATTATTACTTTCTACAAAAATATTCGTTTGATATCCATCACATAGTGTGTCTTCCTTAGCTGAAATTGTAACTACAGGCTCAATCCAAATATTCTGCGTACGCGTGGTCATGTTACCACAATTATCTGTCAACGTCCATGTTCTAACTACAAGCCCCAGATTACTGCAATCTGAAGCACCAGAAATATCGTCACTATATACTGCATCGAGACTGGTATCACAATTATCGGCTTCATCAGTAACATCCCCGGTTATAGATGTATTAATATTATATGAACAGTCAAGTGATCTGCATATTACTGTATCATTAGGTACTGTAAATGTAGGAGGAGTTGTATCGTCTATATAGATAGTCTGGCTAACCGTAGCGGCATTGCCACAGTTATCGGTGATACGCCACGTACGCGTTACTACTATAGGACAGCTTCCACTCTGTCTGTCCTGGTAGGTAACACTGGCTATATTACAATTATCTGCAGCAGCCGCACCTGTAAGTGCCAGATACTCGGCCAGGGTGATGCC
>JAFGLJ010000056.1 GCA_016928075.1 Bacteroidales bacterium
AAACACTTTCAAACTTATAATTACCTGATCCGGAACTATATACAGCATAACCATTTTCCATACGAATAAACTTAACGGGTGAATTCCATTTAATCTTCCTGCCGCTCTCTAAAACAGCTTCCTTATTATCTGCAGGAACATATATTGTAGATGTTGATCCGACAGGAACACTTATATTCATAATTATTTTATCAGTCTCTTTTTTCCAGTTAATTCCGCTCATTCCATAAGGAGTCAGATTGGAATATGATACCTGTGATACATCACCTGCCGGCTGTGGATGGAAAATGATATGACGGTATCCGGGATAAGCTTCATCGGCATTCATTCCGGCAAGTTTTCTGTAAAGCCATACAAGTCCCCCTCCAAACATCGGATGGTTGCCGGAACCGGGTTTATCCCAGTGCTCCCATGATGTTGTCACACCCTGCTCCAGCCAATATCCGTATGAAGGCATTGTTCTTTTGTTCATTGCCTCATAGGCCATATCATGCAATCGGTTCTCCGTGAGTACCTCAAAAAAGAACTGTGTTCCGAAGATCCCGGTATCAAGATTGCCACCGTTTTCATTGATATCATTCCTCAGAGCTTCTAATACCCTGGCTTTCCGGTCATCAGGTACTCCCATCCGGAGTGCAAAAATATTTCCCCCGTATTTTCCGTAAGTGCCATTTACAGTATCAAAGAACTTTTTCATAAATACATTACGTGTTCTCTCTGCTGTTTCTTTATAATTTTCTGAATCCTCTTCCTTACCAAGTATGATTGCAACTTTTGAAGTAATATCAGCACATCGCCAGAGATAGAATGTATGGACCATGTTGTCGGGAGGTAATTCAAACGGGGCAACCCAGTCTCCCAGGTTCATCCATCTGAGTGGTTTACCATCTCTGCCTTTAGCCTTTGAGAACATGATACCTTCATCATCGGTCCATGTGAGCATATATCTGACATACCCTTTCATTGCGTCATAACTATCCCTGAGAATATCTATATCACCATAATGAAGGTAAAACTCCCATGGCATAATGTTTATAGCAGCTCCCCAGGCTACACCACCACCACAACCAGGTTGCCACGGGGCGCCATTCGGGACATAGCCGGTCTCAGGATTGGAGGCCCCGATAATATCATGTATCCATTTATTATAAAATGCTCGTGAATCAAGGTTATGCATGACTGTAACACATGCCACCTGACCATCACCCGTGTAAGGCGATCTTTCCCTGTTAGGACAGTCGCTTGCAATACCCCCGTGCATATTGTCGGTCTGGCTCCTCCACCATATCCTGTTAATGTCTTCGAACATTTTATTGGAACACTCAAATCTGCCGGTTGTCTCAACATAAGTATATACTGCTTCTGCAGTAATTTGATCTGCTTTCAGTTCTCCCGGCCAGTTGAGGATTTCCACTTCCCTGAAAACAAACCAGTTGAACCGGGCATGATATGATTCATCCCCCTTGCCGTTCATTATATAAGAATTCTCTCCTGAGGGCGTCTGGTGTAAATATTTTATCTCAATTTTCCTGCCTGCTTCACCCTTCATTTTTTTCAGATGAACCCAACCCGATATCTCCTGTCCGAAATCGATTTTGTAATGGCCTTCCCCTATTTTTTCTGTTTTGACAGGGTTGATAATTTCCATAACACGGTCGGGATAAGCCATATGAGCCATTAACTTACCTTCCGGTGCTTTTTTCAATGATACATTCTCCCAACGGGAATCATTGAATCCCGGATTACACCAGTCCGCTTGTTCGAGGCGTGCATCATAGTGCTCCCCATAATATACCATATCCATAAGAATAGGACTTTTTGATGCTTTCCATGTCTCGTCACTAATTATGATTTCCTCACTACCATCGTCATAATTTACATGAAGCTGCATGAGAAAACGTGGGGTACCGTAGCTTCCTGTCCAGTATTTTGCAGGATTATAAAATCCATTACCCGGGATTGCACCCAGTGCATTGGATCCATTAACCAGCTGATCACTTACATCGTATGCCAGATAAAGGACTTTGTATTCCCTGAAGTTGTCATCGAGAGGTATATTTTCCTCAGGTAGTGACGGTCGTTTTCCGTAATTGGTCTGGTTCGGTACAAGAACATCATTACCAACTTTCTGCCCGTTCATATAAAATTCAAAGTATCCCAGACCGGTAACAAAAGCGACTGCCCTTGTAACTTTTTTTGTTATATTAAATTCCTTTCTGAGAAGCGGTGCGGGAGGTGGTAATTGTTCAGGAAGCCTGACACCCGGATTGGATGGTTTCGGCAACGGATTTTCGCCCTGCCATGGCGCTCCGATCCATTTTGCTCTCCATTCTGATGGATCAAGAATACCCATGTTCCAGCATGCAGGTTCACTCCACTCAGAAACATTTCCTTTTCTGTCCCATACCCTGACCTGCCACCAGCATTTCTGCCCGGAGCTGAGAGGCATTCCGTCGTAGCGGATATTAACCGACTGATCAGAAATAATCTTTCCGCTGTTCCAGAGATCTGCCTTATCTGATGAAAGTAAATCTGCTGATCCTGCCACCCTTATTTCCCAGGCAGTCTGAGATTGTCCTCTTTCACCGGCATCTGCTATATTTATCCATGAAAGCCGTGGGTTCAGCACATCTATGACCGGTGGATCTTTCAGATATTCACAGGTCAGA
>JAFGLJ010000057.1 GCA_016928075.1 Bacteroidales bacterium
CGAAGAAAAAAGGAGAGGATCTTATACTGATCTTTGATGGAAAAGATAATGGTTTTTCAGAGAACAACTTTGCCGGGAAACTTCTCGGCAAGACAAATGAAGGCATGCTGTTGTTCGGTTACGCACGACTTCCCGAGCATTTGGATGATGCAAGGATTCATTAACTTTAAGCTATTAGCTGGGACTGGAAGGTAAGGGATTCTGGGGCATTTTATCCTATGCGCAGTACAGTGTCTAATAAAATAATTATACATTTAATTCTTTAATCAAACCTTTTAAGTCTTATTAAACTGAAGTAAAAATGAAAATTTACGGAAATATCTTAATTCTCTTTGTAATTATTATTATCTCTTCTCCTGCAAAAGCACAATCAAGTGAAGACTGGCTTGAGATCCAGGAGGTGTTAACAAACTGCATCGGCATTTATTCGGGTGAAAATAACAATATAGCTACTTCAGGGATGCCTGACGGACCCCTTCTTGGAAACGGCAAGGTAGGTGTAGTGAGTGCAGGTGACAATAAATGGAGCCGCTTTTATATCACAACTACGGATTTCTGGACAGGGACTCATTTAAATGCCATACCTCTTCCAATTGGTGGAGTAGATATTATTGCAGATGGAGGTTCAGGAACAGGAGTCCGGCAGGAACAGGACATGCTGAATGCAGAGATCAGAACCTGCCTGGACTATGGATCACTGAATATGCGTACATGGGTGTCTGCGACGAGTGAACTGATGATTAACGAAATATGGACCAGTGGATCGGATAATCTCATTATTAATGTGGAGACATGGACTCATATTTCCAATTCTGCTAAGTACCCTGTGTCAAATGGTATATCAGAAGATAATATTGCGTGGGTCAGCAGAGAAACTCAGAGCGGTAAAGATGTCAAATGGGTGTGCAGGGCTGCACTGGCCACCAGGATAATAGGCACTGATTACACCATAAGCTTATCCGGTAAAAATAAGGCCATTACTACTTTCACAATTGAACCTGATAAGAAGATCTATATTATTACGGCGGTCTATTCCGGTAAGGATATTTCTGATCATATTAACAAATCTGTTGATTTGGCAGGAAGTCTAAATGAGTTAGCCATAGGATTATTACATGATGCTCATCTGGAATGGTGGAAAAACTACTGGTTGAAATCTTTTGTGAGAACATATGACAATCAGTTGGAGAGCTTTTATTATGGAGCACTTTACGAGGCAGCATGCTGTTACAGGGAAGGCAGTATCTGCCCGGGTCTTTTCGGGGCATGGGTTACTACCGACAGACCAAACTGGGATGGCAACTACACTCTCAGCTATAATCACCAGGCAACTGTAACCGGATTTGCATCCAGCAACCGTCCCGAACTGCTGCTTCCTTATATACAGCAACGCTACGATTGGGAAGCGGAAGGTAGAAGGAGGGCTCAAAGAGGTGATATAAATTTTATAACCGGTAACCGGTGGGGATCAAAATTTGAGGATGGCATTCCCGGAATCCTTGAGTCGATCACTCAGGCTCCCTGGGGGAATTCTGCATCAGGTGATCTCTACATGGGAATGTTGTCCGGATCCGTATGGGCCGCACTTCCAATTATGTGGTACTGCAACTATACTCAGGATGAAGAATACCTTGCCAACATTGCTTATCCATACTTAAAAGGAATTGCTGATTTCTGGGAAGCATACCTGGTTAAAGAAAACGGGGAGTGGATTATTAAATACGCTGCTTACGTGGAGTGGAAAAGCAATGATAACAATAATTCAATACTTGATAATGCTTTTGTAAAAGAATTCTTCAGGAATATGATCCATTACAGTGTTAAACTTGATACCGATACTGACAGGAGGATAATCTGGGAGGATATAGTGCTTAATATGAAAGATCTGCCATGTGCTAACCTGAAAGGGATGGACGTATTTAAGTGGTGTGATGAAGAGGGTGTCAACCAGCATGGCTGGCCGGGCATTGCTTTTTTAGCCGGACATACTATTGAAGTTACCATGAGTTCTCATGATGACCTGAAGAGAAACTATATAAATACCCTGGATGCGTTTAATCCATGGGAATCACCACATATATGCTCTACGGGCTTCCTATGGGCCTCTGCTGTTAAAGGAGGATATCCGGCCCAGAGTCTCCTGGACTGGTTCAGGATTCTTCTGACAAAGAATATGAGAAGGAATTTTACGGTCCCGACAGGCGGTCATGGGACTGAAAGTATGGCAAATCTTGAATATATCAATGCAGCCATGCTTCAAAGCCAGGAGGGGTTTTTAAGGCTCTTCGCCGGATGGCCAGAGCCAGCTGCAAAATTTAGAAGACTAAGGGCAAATGGTGCCTTCCTTGTCTCCAGCGAATTACTCGATGGGAAGGTAGGGTATATTGAGATCTATAGTGAAAAAGGCTTACCCTGCTCATTCCTGAATCCCTGGCCAGGATATTCTGTAATAATTGAAGATAGCAACAAAAAACAGCTTGAATTTTCAGTTCAAAGTGGCAAAATAAATTTTTCAACGAAACCCGGCGAGACCTATTACATCAGGCAGGGTACTGTTTCAGATGAGCAAAAAACGGAGAGCGAATTACTTGAATCCATGAAAATCGGAGACCAGGTTTGGATGAAAAAGAACCTTGACCTGAGCACTTTCAGGAATGGAGATCCCATCCCTGAGGCAATGACTAAGGATGAATGGATCCAGGCAGGAAGAGATAAGAAACCTGCATTTTGCTATTATGATAATGATAAAGCAAATGGCAAAAGATATGGTAAAATGTACAACTGGTTCGCAATAAGTGATCCCAGGGGATTAATTCCTGAAGGATACCATGTTCCTTCTGAAGCTGAATGGCTGCAGTTAAGCTCTTTCCTCGGTGGCAGCGATATTGCCGGAAAAGAAATGAAAAACAAAGAAAGCTTTGGCGCCATTGCCGGTGGCTACAGGAATAATGACGGTAATTTTTATGGTGCTGGTATTAACGGTTACTGGTGGTCATCGACCGTAATTTTTTGGGATGTTATGTATGATTTCGTTATTGATCATAAAAGTAGCTATTTATGCCGTAACTATTCAAGAAAACCGGATGGCCTGTATATTCGTTGCATAAAAGATTAATTTGCTGGGCATTAATACCGGCTGATCCTGAGTATCCTGTGTGTCCAGTCTTATTAAACATTAGCTTCTCAACGATGACTGAGTTTTATAGTCAAAGAATAAACATCATCAATAAATATTATAAGAAACCTTCTGAGTTAATTTCTGCTCAATCCAGATTATTAGTGTTAGTGTTCCATCTGTATCCCTGATAATTCCCTGCCTGATACTGGTACCTGAAGATTGTTTTTTGCCGTTAATCCTGATCTGCGCCTCAGAGTCAGATTTCCAGTTCTTTATTACAAAGCACGGATTTAATACGGGACTGTCTTCAGAACCATCCAGGCTGAATGAGATCTTATTTGATTTTTTAGTGAATACATAAGCTCTTTGTCCTTTTTCATAACCATTACTCTCAGCCCCTCTTAAATCGCTTAAGACCGGAGCATTATTCCATGAGTGGTTCAGGTCTTTCAGTTCTTCAGCAGGCAGGTCTGTTATCCCGTAGATGTTATATAACTCTGTCCGTCCGTCTTCCAGCTCGTGCTGTAATCCATACAGGGTTCCTATACAGGATGAACTTACCCTGTCAATTCCGGTAGCCACTGTTCCGTCACTGGGTAATAGACCGAAGGGATAATGGTTCCAGGCATTGTATTTTGAATGACCAGGAGCCATCCGCATAGATTCCCACTGGCTGTAAGGAGTATAATGAGAACCTGTTTCTCCTATGTTGAAATGTTTGTATTCTGACTTCAGGTTCATATAGATCAGGTTCCTATCCTTTACAGTTACTGGCCCCTTCCCGTATGGTACACCTGTCGAGTAATTAAGTAATTCTGTTTGACCATCATGATTTGAGACTGTAATTGCATCGTAATAGACATTATCTTCAGGCCTTGTACCGGGCTGACTCAGCATTTCATTCTGCTGGGTTTGTACACCCGGGAAATCTGCCAGCC
>JAFGLJ010000006.1 GCA_016928075.1 Bacteroidales bacterium
AGTCCGTAATCATCAACATCCTCCTTCAGTTGAACCGGCAACCTGTCAGCATACTTATGTATCATACTGTTGGTTGCAGCAGTACCAAATAAAACAAGGTTAGATGTTTCAATATCACTTTGTCGCACACCATTATCTGCCAGTACTCTTGGAAATATCATAACCCGGCCTACCCATCCTCTGTCATAGCACCAATCGGCGGCATAATTGGCTAAAGCCATCCGTGCCTGAGACTCCTCCCTAGAGGGTTCGCCAAGCGATCCGTATATATAAACATGATTGCTGCTCAGTACCTCTGATAAAGGTCCTTCAGCACCGGGCTGCTTTGAAAATAATCCGGGAGTGAATTTTTTATTGATCCATGTACCTTTTTCCATTGAAAAAGAAATAGCATCCGGGGATTTCACTGAAAAAGATTTACCGTCGACTTTTACTGTCACTTTGGATTTCGGATTAAATTGAGGATGACCATTTAAATTAAGAGTGAAAGCCAACAGGTTAGAAGTAGTAACTTCAATATTGTTTTGTCCTGTGAATTTTGCATCGACAGATGTTTCTATGCCGGGTGTAAGATTATCGAGCTTAACCCAGTAGGCTTTATCATATTTGAAAGCAGTGGTAGTGAATCTGACCTGTTCCGGATAGGGATTCCTTTCAAATTGTGCAAACCAATCAAAAATGAAACCATCCTTATAGGCATATTCCCAGCTGTTATGTGCAATTCCCGGGTAAATGATATATTCAACATTAACATCCTTTGATTTTAACAAGTCGTTCCATGTATCGGCAGTTGCCATTAACCCGTCACGGTCACCCACAAAAAGATGAACGGGAATATTAAGGGCATTTCCTGCAAGGGCATCGGTGCCTTCGGGAGGAGCCGGGCATACAGGTGCTATTGCAGCCCAAAGATCAGGCCTTGTAAGGCCTATCCATAATGTACCACCACCCCCCATTGATAAACCGGTCAGATACATTCTGTTTTCATCAATGTTAAATCTGCTCCTGACATCAGCAAGCATGTCATATATATCCTGTTCGGGGATACCCTGGTAACCGGCGGTTCCCCTTGCATAGGGAGCAACGGCTATATAATCAACATGCTTTAGCTTTGGATAAAAACGGGTTACTTCCAGGTCAGTCTGAGGCGGAACAAAACCGGGTGTTCCGAATTCCGGACCCTGAATATTGCCTTCACCAAATGCGCGACGAAGGCCAAGCCGGTGATTTGACATAGCTCCATGCAAAAATACCACCAGCGGGTAATCCTTCGATTCATCAAAATTCTCCGGGATATAAATGGCATATGGTTGATTGGTCTCGTCAACCGTTGAGAAAAAAGTTAGATCCTGGGCACCTGGTTTCAGTTTCTGTGCCATGACATTGGATTGAAACAATGCCGGCAAAAACATGAGAATACATAATGAAAATACAATTTTCTTCATATCGTAAATTTTAGTTTATAATTATCTACTGAGGCCAGTCGAACCGGCTTTCATCCATCCTGAAAAACCTTGCAGCATTGTTGAACAATATATCCCTCTTCTGATCGTCTCCAAGGTATCTGGCATTTTCGATCACGCTCATTGAACCCTCAATCATACGCGGATAGGTAAAGAAATCCGTACCGTACATAATACGTTTTCCGAAGCCTGCCTGAACCAGTCCTTTAATATATGTATGGACATGATCCAGGGGGTAACTCCATATCATTCCGGAGATATCGACATATACATATGCATTTGCACCCATCAGGGCAATCATATGTTCCAGCAATGGATAACCTGCATGCATTACATATATTTTTAACTTAGGATGACGTGCCAGCAAGTCTTCCAATAAAAAAGGATCGCCGAGGGAAGCCCTGTATTTATCACTGGTAATATTTATCATACCGTTACCACCTGTTCCCATATGAATGCCAGCCGGAATATTCAATTCCTCGGCAACTGCAAAATATGGGTCAAGCGACATATCGCTTGGCGACATACCTTCGTATTGAGGTGCCACTTCAGCCATTACTTTATAGAACCCGCTTTCCAATGAATCGCGGAATTGTTCAACAGTTAAATTATCGGGACTGATACCGGGGATAATTCTCCCTTCCGGCACTTCTTTCATCCAGCTTCTCATCACACCGGGATCACCAAAGGCAACCATTGTAATGTTCTTTTCTATGATCCTTTTTACTATTTCATCTTTTAATTCTTCATCGTTTTTCGCGGGCATCCACGGGTCCAGACAGTCGCCGTTCATAAAAGCATATGCATTTTCAAGGTTATCATTTGGATCGGCCCCGGGCATATCGCTTAAAAACCACGGACATAATGGTGCGCTTGGCATATTCGGATTTATTTTCATCACATGAACATGGACATCAAAAACAGGTAATCGTGTTGCCTTTTGAGCATATATGAAGGAACTTACAAATATACAAATGAGAATAAATGATATTTTTTTCATGATACTGGAATTAATGTGAATAAGTCTTTACTGGTATCAAAAACAATAATACCAGTAATTAATGATGCTTCCGTATAATTTCCTTTTTACAGGATATCCGGTTTTAATTGAAAAGAACGTACCATGATGCCATTTAATTGATATATAATGGAATATGGTACGTTCTAAGAGTTATATGTAGTAACAAAACCTTAATGTGTGAATCACCAGCCCGGGTTCTGAACGAGATTTTCATTTACTGAAATTTCATGTTCCGGGAATGGCAGAAGTTCATGTTTCCCGGTTTTGAAACCATAAACGGCGTTTGAGTGCGGGAATGTGATACTGTCGTTTACACCATCGCTTTTAAAGCCCCAGAATGTCGGTATCTGTGAACCATTGTCGGCAAGAGCACCGGCAGCATCTCCCCAGCGGATGAGATCAAGATACCTGGTACACTCATTCCACAGCTCCAGTCTTTTTTCCTTCTTAATATCATCAAGCGTAACAGTGCCAAGAGGAGTAAGTTGTGCACGAGTACGTATCTGATTAATATAGCTGCGTGCTGTAGGTTCATCACCAGCCATAAGACTTGCTTCAGCACCGAGAAGTAACACCTCGGCATATCTTATATAATGCCAGTTCACATGCCAGGCATATCCAAAACCTCCCTCAAGGGCTTCCTGACGAAGCATACGGTATTTCCAGCTAAAGATACCTGAATGGCCGTAAAGGCCCTGGGGGCCTACTGTCATTTCCAATCCCGGTACCGGGCATAGGTCAAGCACCTGCTGATAAGTCTTAACAGTGCTGTTAAGCCGGAAACCATTCACACCTTCCATATCAACAAAAGCCTGGTAAACCTCGGGTGTGGCATTCATAAATCCCCAGCCTCCATAGTGTATATCATGAAGACCCACAAAGTATCCTGCCATATTCATATGATCACCGCGCCATCCTACCATATTCATCAGGATACCTGAGGAGGCACCTGACCATGTATTTGCAGGGTCGTTGAGACCGACTACCTCCCATACCTGTTCTCTGCCAAAATCCTGAACCTGGCGGCATACATTCTCATAATCAGGTATCAGTTCATACAAATTACTTGTGATAACTGCAGTAAACTGTTGTGCAGCCAGGCTGTATTTTTCCTGCCACAGGTAAGCTTTACCGAGAAGTATCTGGGCCAGTTGTTTAGTGGCCCTGGCATTTTTGGTCTTATCGTCAAGGCCCGTTTTCTGAGGAAGAGTATTTGAATTAATAGCTTCTGTCAGGTCTGTCTCTATCTGTGTCCAAAAATCAGCCGGATCACCATTGGGCTGCCTGTACTCACTTGGAGCCAGTTCATGAACTACAAAGGGCGGAGTACCCCAGAGGTTCACGAGGTGGAAGTTAGCCCAGGCACGCATTACCTTGGCTTCGGCTATTGCCTTGTCCTGGACTGCCGTGCCTCCTGCAACATTATCGATCACCATATTACAACGGTAAATTAACCTGTAGCAATTACTGAAGAAACCTGAAATATTGCCGTTTGCAGGATTAAAAGTATATTCATTCATCTGTTCCAGGCTTGGGTTGTCACCCCTTCCGCCACCGCCGTTGGTTACATCATCAGAAAGAGTGGTAAGGAGAAAAAACCAGCCTCCATACATACTTCTCACCTGTCCGTAAACAGCGGCTATTGCTTCTTCAGCGTCAGTGTCAGTAAGATAAAAATCTTCCACGGCTGTAGTTCCCGGTTGTGAAATGTCGAGTCGTTGTTCACATGATCCGAGGAATAATACAGCGGCAAACAGAAAAATTATATATTTAAAATATTTTGTTTTCATGGTATAATTTTTAGAAAGTTATATTAAGACCAAACAAGAATTTCTTGGCTATCGGGTATGCTCCCTTATCTATGCCAAGTGAATTTCCTGCATTTGTTGAGACCTCCGGGTCGTAACCAATGTAGTCGCTGAAAGTTATCCAGTCATCGAGAGAACAGTATACTCTCAGATTGCTTACATACAATTTCCTGGTAAGATTTGAAGGGATGGTATATCCAAGCTGTATCTGCTTGATCTTAAAGAATGAACCGTTAAATATAACGCCACTGCTTGCATAGTAATAGTCAATCTGGTTGGCTCCGGGTCTTGGAATTGATGCAGTAGTATTTGACGCTGTCCACCTGTCATCATAGAAATATGATAGTTTGTTTCCATTAGGGCGGTCTACGCGGGTAAAGCAGTTGTATATTTCATTACCTGCCTGTCCGGCACCAAAGACAAGAAGATCAAATCCCTTGAAAGCTGCATTAAAAGTAATACCATAGGTCAGGTCGGGTATACCTTTCCCGAGCATCACCTTATCATCTGCATTGATAGCACCATCAGGTTCATCACCTTCACCATCACCGTCGGTATCTACTGTTGGCTGGTCAACGAATATAGGATCGCCTGTTACATCATCTATATCTTCAACCACCCAGCCTCTCATATACCACACCGGGTAACCTTCCTCGAACACTGTAAGACCCGTCGAAATATGCATGCTGGCACCATTGATACGGGAGATACTCGGATCGAGATATGTTACTTCATTCTTCAGTGTAGCCATGTTTGCGCTGGCACCGTACTTGAAGTCGCCGATATTGTCCTGCCATCCGAGTTCGAGTTCAATACCTGAGTTCCTTACGTTACCTGCATTGATTGTTGCCGAACTCTGACCGGTTTCATAAGGAGGAGTAATGGTAACAAGAAGGTCTTTTGAGGTTTTAATATACCAGTCGAAATTAAAAGTTAACCTGTCATTTAAAGCTCTCATATCCAACCCGATGTCAGTTTGTTCGGTTGTTTCCCAGGTA
>JAFGLJ010000058.1 GCA_016928075.1 Bacteroidales bacterium
ATGACTAAACTTACCAAGAACAAAAAGTTGGCCTTTGAGAAAATCGAAAAGGACAGGCTTTATACACTGAGCGAGGCAGCCAGGCTGGTGAAAGAAATCACTTACACCAAGTTTGACGCTTCGGTTGATATAGATGTAAGGTTAGGTGTTGATCCACGCAAATCAAACCAGATGGTTCGCGGAGTTGTTTCCCTTCCCCATGGAACGGGTAAAGAGATCAGGGTGCTGGTATTATGTACACCCGATAAGGAAGCAGAAGCGAAAGAAGCCGGAGCCGACCATGTCGGTCTTGATGAATATATTGAGAAAATCAAGGGAGGCTGGACTGATGTTGATGTGGTGATTACCATGCCAAGCGTCATGGGTAAGATAGGTCCGTTGGGCAGGATACTCGGTCCGAGAGGACTGATGCCAAACCCTAAAAGTGGCACTGTGACTATGGATATAGGTAAGGCTGTATCTGAAGTGAAACAGGGTAAGATTGATTTCAAAGTTGATAAATATGGAATCATTCATACACCTATAGGAAAGGTTTCATTTGAACCTCAGAAAATTGTTGAAAATGCCAAGGAATTTATTTCAACAATTAATAAACTTAAACCGGCTGCTGCCAAGGGAACATACATAAAAAGTATTTTCCTTTCAAGCACAATGAGCCCCGGAATAAAGGTAGACCCGAAAGGTCTTGAGGATAAAATCTGAAAATAAGGAGGAACAATGAA
This sequence comes from Bacteroidales bacterium, assembly GCA_016928075.1. Taxonomy (GTDB): domain Bacteria; phylum Bacteroidota; class Bacteroidia; order Bacteroidales; family VadinHA17; genus UBA9300. Next base: position 723 of record JAFGLJ010000058.1, read on the forward strand.
ACGAGAAGAAAAACAAGCAATAATAAACAGTCTGGCTGAACAGTTCGAGGAATACAGCCACTTTTACCTGGCAGACATTGCCGAGCTTAATGCCGCCCATACATCGGACCTGAGAAGAGCCTGTTTTGAAAAAGACATCAAACTGATTGTCGTAAAAAACACACTTCTCAAGAGAGCCCTGGATAAATCTGAAAGAAACTTTGAAGAACTTTATGACGTTCTGAAAGGTTCTACGTCTGTCATGTTTAGTAATATCGGAAATGTCCCTGCAAAAATGCTTAAAGACTTCCGCAAGAAACATGATAAACCCTTACTGAAAGGCGCGTTTGTTGAAGAGTCGATCTATATAGGTGACGCTTATCTCGACACACTGGCTGCACTCAAATCAAAAGAGGAACTTCTGGCAGATTTGGTTGCACTCTTGCGCTCACCAATGCAAAATGTAATTTCAGCATTGCAGTCAGGGTCAAATAATATTCATGGAGTGCTTAAAACACTCGCAACAAGAGAAAATTAGAATAGTAATAATCATTAAAAATAATCTGAAAGATGGCAGATCTTAAAAAGTTAGCAGAAGAATTAGTAGGCCTAACTGTGAAAGAAGTTAATGAACTTACAAACATACTGAAGGAAGAACATGGTATTGAACCAGCTGCAGCTGCAGTTGCAGTGGCTGGACCAGCAGGCGGAGTTGAAGCAGCTGTCGCCGAAGAAAAAACCGAATTCGATGTCATGCTTAATTCTCCCGGTGGCCAGAAACTCCAGATCGTGAAACTTGTAAAAGAAATTACCGGTCTGGGTCTGAAAGAAGCAAAAGCTGTAGTTGACGCTGCACCTTCACCTGTTAAGCAAGGTGTCGCAAAAGATGAAGCTGAAAGAATTAAAAAACAACTGGAAGAAGCAGGAGCCGAAGTTGAACTTAAATAAGCTTTACCCTGTAAAGGTTTATAGGTTTGATCCCGGCTTGATTCGGGATCAAGCCTTTTTGTCGTTTAAATAATAAGTTCATTTAATTACATAATAAATGACCTCAAAAAGTAATAAAAGAATCAGTTTTGCTACCATTAGGAATCAGTTGGAATATCCTGATTTTCTGGAGGTTCAATTGAAGTCGTTCAGGGAGTTTTTCCAAATGGGAACAACACCTGAGAAAAGGAAAGATGAGGGATTGTACAAGGTATTCAATGAAAATTTTCCTATCAGTGATACCAGAAATAACTTCATTCTTGAATTCCTTGATTACTCGGTTGACCCGCCCAGATACACTATTGAAGAGTGTATAGAAAGAGGCCTGACATTCAGTGTTCCACTTAAGGCAAAACTTAAATTGTACTGTACCGATCCTGAACATGAGGATTTTGATACCGTAATACAGGATGTATACCTGGGTACGGTTCCTTACATGACTGAAAGAGGTACTTTCGTTATAAACGGGGCTGAAAGGGTAGTGGTATCCCAGCTGCACCGTTCACCTGGCGTATTCTTTGGCCAGAGTATTCATGCCAACGGAGCAAAACTCTACTCTGCAAGAATAATACCTTTCAAAGGATCATGGATAGAATTCGCCACCGACATTAATAACGTGATGTATGCATATATCGACAGGAAGAAAAAACTTCCCGTAACGACATTGCTTCGTGCTATCGGTTATGAAAGCGATAAGGAAATACTCGAGATATTCAAGCTTGCAGAGGAACAAAAAGTTACTAAAACAAATCTTAAGCGACTGGTAGGTAGAAAATTGGCTGCCAGAGTGCTCAAATCATGGTTCGAAGATTTTGTTGATGAAGATACGGGAGAACTTGTTTCAATCGAAAGGAATGAAGTAGTACTGGACCGTGAAACAGTTATTGAGAATGAACATATTGACCTGATAGTTGATTCAGGTACCAAGGATATATTATTACACAGGGAAGACCAGAATATTTCTGACTATGCAATAATTTACAATACCCTGCATAAAGACCCCTGTAACTCTGAGGAAGAAGCAGTACTTTATATTTACAGGCAGTTAAGGAATGCTGAGCCACCTGATGTGGCTACAGCAAGGGATGTTATTGATAAATTGTTTTTCTCTGATAAGAGATATGACCTTGGTGAAGTGGGTCGATACAGAATCAATACCAAGCTCGGCCTTAATACCGACTCGGATATCAAGGTACTGACAAAAGAAGATATAATTGAAATAATCAAGTACCTTATTGAACTTATTAACTCAAAGACGGATATCGACGATATTGATCATCTCAGTAACCGCCGTGTAAGAACAGTAGGGGAACAGCTTTATAACCAGTTCGGAGTAGGACTGGCACGTATGGCAAGAACTATCAGGGAAAGAATGAATGTTAGGGATAACGAGGTGTTTACACCGGTTGACCTGATCAATTCCAAAACACTGTCCTCAGTGATAAATTCATTCTTCGGAACAAACCAGTTGTCACAGTTCATGGATCAGACAAACCCGCTGGCTGAGATGACCCATAAAAGACGAATGTCGGCATTGGGGCCGGGAGGGCTTTCACGTGAAAGGGCCGGATTTGAAGTCAGAGATGTTCACTATACTCACTATGGCCGGCTGTGCCCTATTGAAACACCCGAAGGTCCTAATATCGGTCTGATCTCATCATTGTGTGTCTATTCCAAAATCAATGATCTTGGATTTATAGAAACACCTTACCGGAAGGTTGAACATGCTAAGGTAGATCTTACAAATAACGGAGTGGTGTGGCTGAGTGCAGAGGAAGAAGAAGAAAAGATTATTGCCCAGGCCAATGCTCCCCTGGATGATGAGGGTAAATTTGTCAATCCAAGGGTAAAAGCCCGTTTCGAAGCAGATTATCCTCATGAGGAAGCAGGTAAGGTACATCTTATGGATGTGGCTCCTAACCAGATTGCCTCTATTGCCGCATCACTTATTCCTTTCCTTGAACATGATGATGCCAACCGTGCTCTCATGGGTTCCAATATGATGAGGCAGGCAGTGCCACTTATGAGACCTGAAGCCCCTATAGTTGGAACAGGACTGGAAGCACAGATGGTCAGGGATTCACGTATACTTATAGTGGCTGAAGGTGACGGAGTTGTTGAGTATGTTGATGCTGAAGAAATTGTTATCAGGTATTCACGTACTGATGAAGAAAAGTTTGTAAGCTTTGATGATGATATCAAAAGGTACAGGCTTCCTAAATACCAGAAGACAAACCAGAATACCTGTATTAACCTGATTCCGGTGGTGAAAAAGGGAGATAAGGTTAAGAACGGACAGGTACTTACAGAAGGCTACGGTACAAAAGAAGGGGAACTGGCTCTCGGCCGTAACCTTAAAGTGGCATTCATGCCATGGAAGGGATATAATTTTGAGGATGCTATAGTAATCTCCGATAAGGTGGTCCAGGATGATGTATTCACATCAATACACATTGACGAGTACCTGCTTGAGGTAAGGGATACCAAAAGGGGCATCGAGGAACTCACATCTGATATACCAAATGTAAGCGAAGAAGCCACCAGGGACCTGGATGAAAATGGCCTGATAAGAATAGGAGCCCATATTAATCCAGGTGATATCTTAATAGGAAAAATAACACCAAAAGGAGAATCAGATCCTTCACCGGAAGAAAAACTCCTCAGGGCTATTTTCGGTGATAAGGCAGGTGATGTTAAAGATGCTTCGCTGAAAGCCGGACCATCCCTTACCGGTGTTGTCATAGATAAGAAATTATTCTCCAGGGCGGTGAAAGACCGCAGATCCAAAACGGTTGAAAAACCGTTGATAGAAAAGATAGATGCGGAGTTTGAAAAGAGTGCCGAGGATCTGAAAATGAGACTGGTAGATAAACTTTTTATCCTTGTTAACGGTAAAACTTCACAGGGAGTTAAAGATTATCTAAACGTCGATATCATACCTAAAGGCACTAAATTTACACTCAAACAGCTCCAGGAAGTTGATTATCTGAATGTCAATCCCAACAAGTGGACTACCGACAAAAAGAAGAATGACACAATTAAACAGCTGCTGCATAATTATCTTATTAAGTATAAAGAGGTTGACGGGGTATACAAGAGGAAGAAATATAATATCAGCATTGGTGATGAACTGCCGGCAGGTATTGTAAGGCTGGCCAAAGTATATGTGGCTAAGAAACGTAAGATAAAAGTTGGGGATAAGATGGCCGGGCGGCATGGAAATAAAGGTATAGTGGCAAAAATAGTGCGAGCCGAAGATATGCCATTCCTTGAAGACGGTACTCCGGTTGATATTGTTCTTAATCCACTCGGTGTGCCTTCAAGGATGAACCTGGGCCAGATATATGAAACTGTCCTTGGATGGGCAGGGCAGAAACTGGGATTAAAATTCTCAACTCCCATATTTGATGGTGCGACCATAGATGAGATAACTGAGTATACAGACGAGGCAGGCCTGCCAAGGTTCGGGACTACTTATCTCTATGACGGTGGTACGGGTGAGAAGTTTCACCAGCCTGCCACAGTCGGAGTGATATACATGCTCAAACTGGGCCATATGGTCGATGATAAGATGCATGCACGTTCAATAGGTCCCTATTCACTTATCACTCAGCAACCTCTCGGAGGTAAAGCACAGTTTGGCGGGCAGCGTTTTGGTGAAATGGAAGTGTGGGCACTGGAAGCATTCGGTGCTGCACATATATTGCAGGAGATACTTACTATTAAATCTGATGACGTCATAGGAAGGGCAAAAGCATACGAGTCAATAGTGAAGGGGGAACCTATGCCTCAACCCGGAATACCTGAATCACTCAATGTGCTTCTGCATGAGCTGAGAGGACTGGGACTGAGTCTCAACCTTGACTGATAATCAGAGTTTATGTTTTGTGTTTGATTTTTTTTTGATAATAATAATTACATCATATGTCATTCAGGAAAGACAATAAAACAAAAACCAACTATTCGAAGATCACTATCGGACTGGCTTCACCTGAAGAAATTCTGGACCGTTCCAGTGGTGAAGTTCTCAAACCAGAGACTATTAATTACAGGACGTACAAGCCGGAACGTGATGGCCTGTTCTGTGAAAGGATCTTCGGACCTGTTAAGGACTATGAATGTCACTGTGGTAAATATAAGAGAATACGATATAAAGGTATTGTATGCGACCGCTGTGGCGTTGAGGTAACAGAAAAAAAAGTACGCCGTGAGCGAATGGGTCACATATCACTGGTTGTGCCCGTGGCTCATATATGGTACTTTAAATCATTGCCAAATAAGATAGGTTACCTGCTTGGATTGCCTACCAAGAAACTGGATTCAATAATATATTATGAAAGATACGTAGTGATTAATCCGGGTATAAAACAGGCTGATGGTATAAATTACCTGGATTTTCTTACAGAAGAAGAGTATCTTGATATCATTGAAAGCCTCCCAAGGGAAAACCAGTATCTTGAAGATGATGATCCCGACAAGTTTATTGCAGAAATGGGTGCCCAGGCATTGCATATGCTTCTGAGCCGTCTTGATCTTGATGATCTTTCATATACATTGCGTCATAAGGCAAGCACGGAAACATCACAGCAGAGAAAGAATGAGGCACTTAAGCGCCTGCAGGTGGTGGAAGCTTTCAGGGCGTCCAAGAATATTAACAGGCCTGAGTGGATGATCATAAAGGTCGTTCCGGTTATACCTCCCGAATTGCGTCCGCTTGTTCCTCTTGACGGGGGCAGGTTTGCCACAAGCGACCTGAATGACCTTTACCGGAGGGTCATTATAAGGAATAACAGGCTTAAACGCCTGATAGAAATCAAAGCACCTGAGGTAATACTGAGAAATGAGAAGAGGATGCTGCAGGAAGCTGTTGATTCTTTATTTGATAATTCACGAAAAGTGAATGCAGTAAAGACCGATGCTAACCGTCCGCTTAAATCATTGAGCGACAGCTTAAAGGGTAAGCAGGGACGTTTTCGTCAGAACCTCCTGGGTAAAAGGGTGGATTATTCGGCACGTTCTGTTATCGTCGTTGGACCTGAGCTGAACCTGCACGAGTGTGGTTTGCCTAAAGATATGGCAGCAGAACTGTATAAGCCTTTTATTATAAGGAAACTTATCGAAAGAGGTATAGTAAAAACGGTCAAATCTGCCAAAAAGATTGTTGACAGAAAAGACCCGGTGGTATGGGATATACTTGAGAATGTATTAAAAGGCCACCCCGTATTGCTTAACAGGGCCCCAACGCTTCACAGGCTTGGTATCCAGGCTTTCCAGCCAAAGCTGATCGAGGGTAAAGCCATCCAGCTGCATCCTCTCGTCTGTACTGCTTTTAATGCTGACTTCGATGGTGACCAGATGGCAGTACACCTGCCCCTGGGCAATGCAGCTATCCTGGAAGCTCAGGTCTTGATGCTTGCCTCACATAATATTCTTAACCCTGCCAACGGAGCTCCTATTACCGTACCTTCTCAAGATATGGTGCTTGGATTGTATTATATTACCAAAGCAAGGCAGGGTACTGAAAATATAAAGGTCAGAGGAGAAGGACTGGTGTTCTATTCACCTGAAGAAGCGACAATTGCCTATAATGAAGGTAAAGTGGATCTTCATGCCATAGTGAAGGTTAAGGTTAATGATGTTGTGGATGGTAAGAAAATAAATCACGTTATTGAGACTACTGTAGGTCGTATTATCTTTAATGAATATGTTCCCGATGAGGTCGGATTCATTAATGAACTGCTGACTAAAAAATCGCTCAGGGATATAATCGGTAATGTTCTTAAGATGTCAGGCACAGCTAAAACAGCTGCTTTCCTTGATGCTATCAAAGACCTTGGTTACTCAATGGCCTTCAAAGGAGGACTGTCATTCAACCTTGAAGATGTTATAGTACCGGATGAGAAAGTGAAGTTTGTTGATGAAGGGTACAGCCAGGTTGAGGATGTGCTGGCTAATTATAATATGGGATTCATTACCAATAATGAAAGGTATAACCAGATAATTGATATATGGACCCATATTAATGCCAAACTCACACAAACCCTTATGAAACAGTTATCAAGTGACAGGCAGGGATTCAATTCCGTGTATATGATGCTTGATTCAGGTGCAAGGGGTTCAAAAGAACAGATACGCCAGTTATCGGGTATGAGGGGTCTTATGGCAAAACCTCAGAAATCGGGTTCCACAGGCAGTGAAATTATTGAGAACCCTATCTTATCAAACTTTAAAGAAGGTTTATCCGTGCTGGAGTATTTCATATCAACCCACGGCGCACGTAAAGGTCTTGCCGATACTGCTTTGAAAACAGCAGACGCTGGTTACCTTACACGTCGTCTTGTTGATGTTTCACAGGATGTTATTATTACCGAGGAGGATTGCGGTACACTCAGGGGACTTGTTGCTACAGCTATCAAGAAAAATGAAGAAGTTGTTGAATCACTTTATGAAAGAATACTGGGCCGTACCACAGTACACGATATTTACCATCCTCTTACCGGTGAACTCCTGGTAAATGCCGGTGTCGAGTTAACAGAAGAACTTGCACAGAAAATAGAAGAATCACCTATTGAGCACGTTGAAATAAGATCGGTGCTAACTTGTGAATCCAAGAAAGGGGTTTGCGCCAAGTGTTACGGACGTAACCTGGCAACAGGCCAGATGGTACAAAAAGGAGAAGCAGTTGGAGTCATAGCCGCACAGAGTATTGGGGAACCAGGTACACAGCTTACCCTTCGAACATTCCACGTGGGAGGTACAGCCTCGAACATAACAGCTGAATCAAGTATTGTAGCTCGTTATGATGGTATTGCCGAGATAGATGAGCTGAGAGTGGTTGAAAAAGACGACCCGGAGCTGGGTAAAATAAGTATTGTTATTGGCCGCCTGGGAGAATTGAGAATTGTTGATAAGAATACAGGTATCGTTCTCACTACTCATAACTTACCTTACGGATCCAAACTTTATTTAAAACCCGGTGATGAGATCAAGAAAGGTGACCTGATCTGTGAATGGGATCCTTTCAATGCTGTTATTATTTCTGAAATATCAGGTAAAATTGCATTTGAGGACCTTATTGAAGGTGTTACTTTCAGGGAGGAGTCCGATGAACAGACAGGTTTTAAGGAGATGGTTATTACTGAAACAAGAGATAAAACCAAGAACCCGACAATTAGGATTGAGGGTGATAAGAAAGAAGTAAGTAAAGTTTATAACCTTCCTGTGGGAGCCCATCTTGTGTCGACAGAAGGTAACAGGATCAGTGCAGGTGATATCCTTGTGAAAATACCGCGTGCAGTAGGTAAATCAGGAGACATTACAGGTGGTCTGCCACGTGTAACAGAATTGTTTGAAGCACGTAATCCTTCAAATCCTGCAGTGGTGTCAGAAATTGACGGAGAGGTAAGTTTTGGTAAAATAAAGAGGGGTAACCGTGAAATAATTATCACATCAAAAGCCGGTGAAACAAAAAAATATCTCGTTCCCCTGTCAAAGCAAATACTTGTCCAGGAAAATGATTATGTGAAGGCAGGAGTGCCTCTGTCCGACGGCGCTATCACACCTGCTGATATACTTGCTATAAAAGGACCTACCAAGGTACAGGAATATATTGTTGACGAGATCCAGGAGGTCTACAGGCTCCAGGGAGTGAAGATTAATGATAAACATTTCGAGATAATCGTTCGGCAGATGATGCGTAAAGTGGAGATTATTGACCCGGGTGATACCAAGTTCCTTGAAAAACAAATAGTTGACAAGATAGAATTCATGGATGAGAATGACTGGATATATGACAAGAAAGTTGTTATAGATAAAGGTGATTCCCAGACATTGAAGTCGGGACAAATAGTTACGGCTCGTAAACTGAGGGATGAAAATTCAATGTTGAAACGAAGAGACCTTAAAGTTGTGGAAGCAAGGGATGCCATCCCTGCTACTTCAAGCCAGGTATTACAGGGCATTACCAAGGCCGCGTTACAGACAAACAGCTTCTTCTCGGCAGCCTCATTCCAGGAAACCACCAAGGTGCTTAACGAGGCAGCAATACTTGGTAAGGTTGATACCCTTGAAGGGCTGAAAGAAAATGTTATAGTGGGTCATCTCATACCTGCCGGATCAGGCGACAGAATGTATAATAATATAGTCGTGGGTTCAAGGGAAGAATATGATGCACTTGTACGTGGAGCCGAAAAAGAAGTTGAAGAAGAAGTTGAAGAAGAAAAGAAATAAAGAATTATGGATCAAAAAAGTAAGAATCCAAACCAGATCAATATTGAGCTTAACGAGGAAGTGGCCCAGGGTATTTATTCAAACCTGGCCGTTATCACTCATTCGTCTTCCGAATTTGTAGTCGATTTTGTAAGGATAATGCCGGGTATAAAAAAAGCCCAGGTAAAATCCAGGATTATACTTACACCCGAGCATGCAAAAAGACTGCTTGGTGCACTTAATGATAATATTAAGAAGTACGAGGCAGTGCATGGACTTATCAAAGAAGTTAAAGGATCAGGGCCCGTGATGCCGATGAATTTTGGCGGCCCTACTGCACAGGCATAATTATCCGTTGAAAAAACCTGCCGGGGTAAGCTTTCTGGCAGGTTTTTTGTTCTTATATGGTAATCATAGATAAAAGGTTAACAGATTACTGACAATTCCTGAAATTCTTGTGATTATAATAATGTTTCGTAACTTTGTAATGTAATAGTATAATAAATGAAACTGTTTATAAAAATATTGCTCTCTGGATTTGTTATTTCTGCACTGTTCATAGGATCATGCAAGAAACAACCAAGATGTGGCTGTGATGGTGACATAATTAAAGAGCTTGTTGGGTTCCCTGTATATGTTTATTATGATACAATCAATGTTGCAGCATGGTTTAACCCGATAGCAACTCCAACTTCAACCTATTATCTTTGTAATCCTTCTGATTATATGAGTTATCTGAAGAGGTTTGATAACGGGGTCTATTTACTTGTTGACGGTCATGTTTACTGGGAATGTAATTATCTTATGCAGGCAAGTAATAATTCATATTACAGCTATTACTATAAAACATACCAGATTGATGTAACCGATCTTTACGAGGATCTCTACGGGAAGTAATAACCCGGTTCTCGTTTTTATTACGTTTATCCATTTTACATCACATTTACCACTTTAACAATGCCTGGATACATTTTGTCAGGGTATCCGAATTAGCCTGACTTTGTCCGCCATTGGTGGGTGTGGATTTTAAATCCACGCCATCAAAGAAAGGTGAAACCTCAGCCTTAGCCTATTTTTTCCTATCTTTCCGTTGAAAATATTAAGCCTATTTGTATGAAAATAGTTATTGTTGGAGCTGGCAGGGTGGGTTCAGCACTGTCAAAGGCTTTCATTAAGTCGGGGCACAGTGTATTGAAGATAATATCCCGCTCTGGTGAAAAGGCAGAAAGACTGGCGAATGAAATTGGATGCGGGTATGGAAATAAATTGATCATACCTGAGGAATCAGAAATGGTTATTTTGGCAGTAAATGATGATGCATTGTATGGGGTGCTGAAAGAAATCAATATTCCAGCTAGTGCAATCATAGCCCATACAGCCGGAAGCGTGAGCCTGGATATATTTGGTAGTGAGACAGTTAATCAAGGTGTGTTTTATCCGCTACAGACTTTCACACTCGGAAGGAAATATGATTTCAGTACAATACCTCTTTTTATTGAGGGTAATAACGATTATTCAGTAGATATACTGAAATCACTTGCTGACTCTATCAGCCAATCAGTCTTTTACCTTAGCAGTGAGAAGCGCAAGTATCTTCACCTGGCCGCAGTATTCGCATGTAATTTTGTGAATCATATGTATTATGCCGGAAAAGAAATCTCAGACCAGGCCGGAATGGATTTCAATGTCTTAATTCCGTTGCTGCGGGAAACCATGGAAAAAGCTTCAGATCTTGGGCCTGAAAGATCACAGACAGGACCTGCTGTAAGAAATGATAAAAAAACTATTGAAAAGCATTTGGATTTATTATCTTTCTCATCTGATTTGCAGAAAATATATCAGGTGATAACTGATTCAATAATAAACAAGTATACCGGTTGAATTCATGAGGAATTTTGCAGAAGACCTACAGAATATAAAAGCATTTGTATTTGATATTGACGGTGTATTGTCAAACCAGACAATTACCCTTGATATGAATGGCAACCCCCTACGAACTTTAAACCTGAGAGACGGTTATGCACTGCAGCTAGCAATAAAGAACGGGTACAAGGTATGCATTATTTCAGGAGGTAATTCACTTCCTTATAAGAAAAGACTGAATTCACTGGGAGTGGAGAATGTTTATCTCGGGGTGTCTGAAAAATCATCGATACTGGGCGAATTTATGGAAAGTATGAATCTTGCACCGGATGAAATTATATATATGGGTGATGATATTACTGATTATCATGTCATGAAGATGGCAGGTGTGCCAGTATGTCCTGGTGATGCAGATAATGAAATAAAACAAATATCCATGTATATATCCGATAAGGAAGGTGGAAATGGATGTGTAAGGGATATTATAGAGCAGGTAATGAGACTTCACGGAAAATGGATGAACAGTGACGCATTTATTTGGTAAATTATGATAGCATTCCTAAAACTTATAAGGTGGCAGAATCTGCTTATAGTAATAGTTACCCAGTTTCTTATCAGGTATGCCCTGATTAATACTCTGGCCGGCAATTTGCTTCTTGATGGCACGCTGCCTGGAGGACCTCAGAATTATTTTGTATTACGGTTGCCTTTCATTGATTTTCTGGTACTTGTCATAGCCACTGTCTGTATTACAGCCGGCGGCTACGTAATCAATGATTATTTTGATATAAGAACTGATCTCTTAAATAAGGGGGAAGTGATTGTCGGGACCAGGATACCCAGGCGAAGGGCAATGATGTGGCACAATATACTGAGTGGTCTGGGTGTGGTGGCAGGTTTCTGGGTTTCTTACCGTATAGGCTATTTATGGATTGGAATAATCTTTCTCGTAGTATCGGGTTTATTATATTTTTATTCTGTAACATATAAGAAACAATTCCTTATCGGCAACATTATTGTTGCTTTACTGACTTCTTTTGTTCCTTTAATGGTGGTACTATTTGAACTGCCTGTTATTTATACCTATTACGGACCTGAACTGGTGAGTATTTACACCATGAAGATTATTTTTTACTGGGTAGCGGGGTTTGCTGTATTTGCTTTTTTGACCACCCTTGCACGCGAGATTGTTAAAGACATGGAAGATTTTGAAGGTGATAAGGCTTATGGCAGTCGATCGCTACCGGTAGTAGCTGGTATAAGCTTGTCAAAAGTCGTTGTCTCAGTCATAATAGCTGCCACTATAATACTTATGATAATAATGTGGGCATTATATATCAGGAATACCGTATCACTTTTATATATTTTACTGGCAATGGCTGTTCCACTGGTTTTCAGTATTGTTGCACTTATCAGGGGTAAAAGTGCTGAACAATTCAACACTGTCAGTACAATTATTAAAGGGGTAATGCTTACGGGAATATTATACACTGTACTATTCTGGCTCATATCCGAGAAAGGCCTCTCACTTTAAATATGCTGAAGGAGGAACTTAAAGATAAGGACGTAATACTTGCTTCCCGTTCCCCGAGGAGAAAAGAACTACTTTCATCCCTCGGCATCAGTTTCAGGATTGTTGAACCTGAAGTCTGTGAAAATTATCCTGCCAGCCTTGAGCGGGAAGAAATAGCCCTGTATCTTGCTACCAGGAAAGCGGAATCAGTCATAAAAAAAGAGGAGGGCAGGGATTCAGATCTTATTGTAATTGCATCAGATACAATTGTTTGCCTGGATGAGATTATTCTTAACAAACCGGCCAGCAGGAAAGAGGCCATACAGATGCTTAAAAAACTCTCGGGGAAAGGTCATGAGGTAATAACTGCTGTTTGCCTGGCAGGTAACTCCGGTCAGCATTCGTTCTATTCAAAAACAAAGGTTTATTTTGCTAACTTGCAGGATGATGAAATAGAATTTTATGTTGATAATTTTAAACCCTATGACAAAGCAGGGTCATATGGTATACAGGAATGGATAGGTTGCATCGGAATAGAAAAGATAGAAGGTTCATATTTTAATGTAATGGGGCTTCCTGTGCAAAAATTGTATACTGAACTGAAGAACTTTATTAAGGAATAAATAATATAAATTAAATTACTTGGTTATGAAGAAGTTACTTATTGCGCTGTTACTTGTTACGTTTACAACTCCTTTTGTCAGGAGCGATGAGGGTATGTGGATACCTCTGCTTATAGAGAAGTTTAACATAGAAATAATGCAGGAGAAAGGATTTAAACTTACAGCGGAGGATATATACAGTGTAAACAGGGCATGCATGAAAGATGGTGTAATGATATTCGGAGGTGGATGTACAGCTGAGCTTATCAGCCCCGAGGGTTTGTTGATTACCAATCATCACTGTGGGTATGGGAGTATACAATCACACTCCAGCCTGGAACATGATTATCTTACTGATGGATTCTGGGCTATGTCCCGCGAAGAAGAATTACCCAATCCAGGTCTTACAGTTACTTTTTTAAAATACATGGAAGATGTTACAGACCGGGTAATGAACGGAGTAAATAAAAGAATGTCAGAAGACGAGAAAAATGAAATAATTGAGGCGAATATTTCCGCAATAGTGGCCGAGGCGACCGAAGGGAATCACTTTTCAGCATTTGTCAGGCCTTTTTATATGGGTAATCAGTTTTTCCTTTTCGTGAATGAGACATACAGGGATGTAAGACTTGTGGGGGCACCGCCTTCAGCGATTGGGAAATTCGGGGGTGATACTGATAACTGGATGTGGCCGAGACATACGGGTGATTTCTCATTGTTCAGGATATATGCCGGTAAAGATAATATGCCTGCAGACTATTCAGAAGATAATATACCGTATGAACCTGCTTATTATTTCCCTATATCTCTGAACGGTGTTGATGAAGGTGATTTTACCATGGTCTTTGGTTATCCTGGTGGCACTTCACAATATGTTCCTTCTTACCATATTTCAATGTTGACAGATTATATATATCCTAAAATGATTGAACTCAGGGAAAAAAAACTGGATATAATCAAGGAAGATATGGATGCTGATCCGGAGGTTAGGATAAAGTATTCAAGTAAAGCAGCAAGTATTTCAAACTCATGGAAAAGATGGATAGGCGAGAAGTCGGGTATAGAAAAGCTGGGTACCATTGATAAGAAAAAAGAGTTTGAAAAGGAATTCACTGCCTGGGTGAAAGAAAAAAGAAAAAGGGAAAAAAACTATGGTCATTTGCTAACCTCCTATAAATCTTTATATGAACAAATGCAGGAGTACTCACTGGTAAATTCATATACTTCAGAAACAATTGGGCGTAGTGGCGTAGAGGCCATAAATATGGCTTCTGCGTTTATACCGCTTGTGGAAGCAGTAAATAATGAGGTGGGCGATGATGAATTACAGATTATACTGGAAGGTCTCTCATCACGTATCTCAAGATTCTTTCACAATTATAATATGCCAACGGACAGGAAACTTTTTGTAGCTATGCTTGAGCTTTATGGGAAAAATCTTGATGAGAAGTGGCAGGTTCCCGAATATAAAGAATTATATAAATCATGTAATGGGAATTTTGCTGTTATCGCCGATGATATTTACACTCAGAGTGTTTTTACCAACCATGAAAAAGCAGCCCAGTTTGTTTCTAATTTTGACAGCCGACTGATAAGTGAGCTTGAAATAGATCCATTATACATACTGGCCAGGGGCGTACGCGTCTTTCTTGATGAACGGGTAAGGGACAAATATATTGAGGTTTCAGGAAAAATAGCAAATCTTGACCGGCTGTATATGAAGGCTCAGATGGAATTTGCCGGGGATGAAGTGCTTTGGCCTGATGCCAACTTTACCCTGCGTGTGGCATATGGTGAAGTCGGGGGTTATGAGTCCAGAGATGCAGTATATTATACTCATTATACAACACTGGAGGGTATAATGGAGAAAGACAATCCTGAAATATATGATTACGATGTACCGGATAAGCTAAAAGAATTATATTATGCAAAAGATTATGGAAGGTACGGCCAGAATGGAAAGATGCCGGTTTGCTTCATTGCTGATAATCATACTACCGGAGGCAACTCAGGAAGTCCTGTGATCAATGCTGAAGGACACCTTATTGGTGTTAATTTTGACCGTGCATGGGAAGGTGTTATGAGTGACCTGATGTTCAATCCTGAACAAAGTCGTAATATCAGTCTCGATATACGATACGCCCTCTTCCTCATAGATAAATTTGCCGGTGCGGGATACCTTCTTGATGAAATGACAATAGTAGAATAATCATAAATTTATATTGCAATGAAGAACAAAATACAGGATAATGTCAGAGTATATTCAATGTTGCTGAAATCAGATAAGCTTGAAAAAGCCAATATCACGATAATTGAAGAAGCCTATTGCCCTAATGGACACAGCCTGATCTCCAATGATGTTTTGTTTTGTGATTTCAAGGCAATACATCTTAAGATCAGGAATAAGAGATTTATTTCAGACCTATTTGTCAGCCCTATTGTAGGGGATAAAAGCAAGGTATCACTGGATACAAAATTGAACAGGGATATGATTTATGAATTTCTTTGTCCTGTATGTAATACCACTTTGCCGGTTACAAGCCCCTGTTCATGTGGAGGCAGCCTGATGACTTTGTATCTTGACAAGAATCTTAAGCTGTCAAATTCGGTGACTATATGTAACAGGTTCGGATGCCCGCATTCAGAAGTCAAAGGAATTGATAAACTGAAGAGTATGCAGCTTTAGTATTTGATACCCGTGTATCAGGCTTTCAGGGGAAGGGTGATGCTGATTATCGTTCCTTCACCCAGGGTACTTTCTATTTGCATACTACCCCTGTTTACATTTATGAGGTGGTAGCACAATTGAAGGCCAAGGCCTGTGCCTTTCTCACCCCGTGTGCCCTTTGTACTTTTTGTTATCTTGTTTTTTTCCAGATCCTCCAGGGTCTCATTATCCATGCCCACCCCTGTGTCTTTTACAGATACATTCAGATGAGGGTTAACATCTGCAACTTCTTCCACAGAAACGTAGACTTTTCCATTGTCAGGTGTAAACTTTATTGAATTTGTAAGCAGATTCCTGAAAATTACAGTTAGAAGATAACGATCACACCAGGCAACAGGTGAGCCCCTGTGGGAATAACTCAACTGGATATTTTTTGCCTCGGCCTGTGAATTCAACAGATTAAAACATTCGAGTACGATATCAGTTATATTCCACTTTCCGGGCCTGTAATCTATCTGGTCCTGCTGCCCGCGGCCCCAGATAATAAGATTCTCAATGAGATTAATGGTGAAGTCAACTTCTTTGCTTATCTCCTCTTTAAGATTCTCGCGCTTTTCAATATTTGATACATTTATTATGTTTTCAATTAACATTGCAAGGTTGACAATTGGTGTTTTCAGATCATTTGCAATTATTGAAAAAACGCGATTCTTAATATGAATATTAGTTTCAAGTTCTTCATTCTTTAATTCAAATTCTTCTTTCTGTTTTTCCAGCTCGTTTTTTTGATTTGTTAACTCAGAAGTTCTTTCCCTGACAATCTTTTCCAGGTTCTGGTTAACATATTCAAGTTCAGTCAGGAGATTTTTTTCATGGCTGAAGGAATTAACCCATCTGCTTATAAGAATTATCACCTGGATGAAAATAAAAACGATGGTTGCATATGGCAGGATATAATTGTCGAAAAGAAAAGTATTTGATCCGGACAGGGTTATATCATTTATTATCCCTATAAGAAGGGCAATAAATCCTATTGTGTTCAGAATACCTGTTAGCCTGACCTTTAGTAGAGATATAATGCTTTTAATACCATAATACAACAATATCACCACAACAACAGGGATAAAGATCTTGATGGAATTGGCAAAAATAATTACCGGACTGCTAAACACCAGCATGATCCCCAGAGAGAACAATACGGTAATAATAATGCTGATGATCTTAAAATATTTGTCGGGAAAGATGCTGTTGAAATACCATGCTCCGAAAATAAGTGCAATAAATGAACCCGCATATTCGAGCCTTATTAATCCAGTCCAGTTTATATTTATGAAGGTCATGATCAGGAATGAACCGGTACTTATACTGCGTAAAAGTATACCCAGTGTTGCCAGTGAGAAAAAGAGCATTGAATAATCGCCTCTGAATATCAGGGAAAACAACAGGAAAAACACTATAAATGACAATAGTATCCCTGCTGAGATACCTTCCAAAGTATTCTTGTGGTCTAAATTCTTGGTCATTACCTCAGGTGATCCCATTCTCATGGGCATCCAGAAACCACCTTTACGGTGATGATAATTTGAAACATTTACTATGACTTCAACTTTGCCATCAGTGATATTATGTTCATAAATAAACGGATGGTATAAAGGTTTTGTTTCTGCTTCACTTTCACCTGCCAGTCCGTTGCCTCCGGCATATTTCCCGTCAATATAAATCCGGAATGCTGAATCAAATACGGGAATATCAAATATTATTTTCCTGATGTTTTCAGGGAACAGGATATTCAAACGATATGTTGCATAGCCGTTGTTTTTTATTTCCGGTATTTCATCAGCATATTTAATCCAATAGGAGGGTACAGTACCCCATGTGTCGGGAGATGGCGGACTGTCACCCGTAAAATCTGCAGGACTGAGATGCTTATTCCAGTAAAACTCCCAATCGCCGTTAAGTTTAAATATCTTGTTACTGAATTGTTCATACCTGAGGTCAAGCACACCGTTTTCAACTTTCTTCTGGGCATTTGAGATTGAAGCGAAGAAAATTAATATAATGGAATTCAGGAGAATGAAAATTATTTTAACAGCTCTAGCCCTCTTCATAGTATCATAAGTTGCCCAAAATTATCAAAATAGGATACATAATAAAAATAATTTATCTCATTATCACATATGAAATAAAAAAAGGATGGGCTTACGAAAGTAAGTCCATCCTAAACAACAAAACCTGAAACTTGATCGTAGAAGAAACTATCCGACTAGCCTTTGGAGCTATTTGAAGGCAAATACTTTTTCATAGTCTTTAACAAGCTTTGGGAAATAGACCGATATGAGCTTAACATATTCTATATCGCTCATTTTAGTCTGGGTTATAACCTTTTGGTGGAAATATTCGGAACGGTCGAGTGACAGGTCTGATGTAGACATTCCGTCATTCAAATATTCCCTGTCAAGCCGTTTCACGCCAAAGTATTTCCCGTTGCACTGGTACAGTATTTCGAGTTCATCTGACAATACTACAAACCTGGTGCATTTTCTGTCAGACTTATCAATGGCAACTCTGACAGTAAGATCTGAATTTTCATATGATACTATGAAAGTTTTGAGAGCTTTTCCATCAACATAAACAGGATCAATGGCATTATCAACTACATAATTGCCCAGACAGCAGTAGGTTTTACCTTCTGCAACCGGACCCTTTGCAAACCCTATCGGGCTCAGGATTAAAGAAATTGCGAATAAATACAAGAATTTTTTCATGGCTGCACTGTATTGATTTTATATAATCACAGTATAATCTGTCCAAAAAACTGTGAATTAGTTCCATTCATACAATAGACGTATTATTAACATTCTTGTTGCAATTTTTTTTGTTAATTAAATGTTAATGATAGTAAAAGCTACAATATGTTACAAAGCGAGGTACATGTGCTTAAAAATATTCAATACTGATAATTATTGTTAAAAGCATGATAAGACATATTTCCGATCATAAAATTTCGTATCTTGCAACATATAAGCAGGAAGTATGATTCAGCAGCTTTCACATAGATTTATGTATAACCGTCTGGGCAGACGTTTATATGAGTGCCGTATGTTCTATAACGGCTTATAGGCTAATAAGCTTATCATTCTTTTTAATCAACACATAATTAAAATTTCCAATTTACATATATGAAAGGTTTGATATTCAATATCATAAGATATGCGATCAATGATGGGCCGGGTATCAGGGTAACATTTTTTATGAAAGGATGTCCATTGTCTTGCTGGTGGTGTCATAATCCCGAGGGTATAAGTCCGAATATAGAGGAAGTTGAACGCATAGATAAAATAGGAGATAGAGAATTCAGGATTAAGGAAACCGTTGGCAAATACTATACTGTAAATGAGTTGCTTGATGTAGCCATGAGGGATTTTGTTTTTATTGAAGAATCAGGAGGGGGAGTTACGTTCTCAGGAGGAGAACCTCTTTTACAGGTTGATTTTCTTGTAGAAGCACTTAATACTTTCAAGTCTGAAGGAATACATACTGCTGTTGATACCAGTGGCTATGCATCGGTGTCAGCAATTGACGCTGTTATTCCTTTTACCGACCTTTTCCTGTTTGATATCAAGCATCTGGATCCTTTAAAACATAAGAAATATACCGGTGTATCAAATAATTTGATATTGAAAAATTTTGATTATATTATTACCAAAGGGAAAAAAGTGATTATAAGAATACCGGTTATACCGGGCTTCAATGATGATCCTGATCATTTGAAGGCACTAAGGGATTTCGTGCTTGGGAAACAAGGTGTCAATATAGAAAGAATTGACCTGTTGCCTTTTCACCGGTCCGGAGTTGCAAAATACAGGAAACTTAGCCTTGAAGACAAAATGAAGGGAGTTGAACAACCTTCAACGACTCGTATGGATGAATTAAAAAAATACTTCTTTGAAAGTGGAATAAATGTAAAAGTAAGTGGATAATAAAAAAATATCAGATATGATACTCACAGACCGTGTAAAAAAACTAAGGGAACAAAGCCTGAATGCAGTTGAAACAATTTCTGCGGAAAGGGCTATGCTGGTTACTGAATTTTATAAAGGTGACCATGCAAGAGAATTGTCAGCACCTGTGCGAAGGGCCAGGGCATTTGAATATATATTGAAGAATAAAAAGCTATGCATCAATGAGGGTGAACTAATCGTTGGTGAACGGGGACCTGCACCTAAGGCCACGCCAACTTATCCGGAGGTTACTGTGCATTCCCTGGAAGATCTCGATATACTTGATTCACGAGAAAAAGTATCCTTTAAGGTCAGTGATGAGGTAAGAGAGATTTATAAAAATGATATTATACCATACTGGAAGGGAAAAAGTAACAGGGATAAGATAATGGAAGCTATGACTCCGGCATGGAAAAAGGCATATAATGCAGGGGTGTTTACTGAATTCCAGGAACAGCGAGCTCCCGGACATACCGTACTGGGATATAAAATGTTTAGCAAAGGATTCCTGGATCTGAAAGAAGAAATAAGTGATGCCATCCAGGCTCTCGATTATTTTAATGACCGCCATGCCTATGATAAGCATGAGGAATTGAAGGCTATGGATATTGCCTGTGATGCTATAATTATGTATGCCAACAGGAATGCCGATGAACTGGAGCGCATAGCAAGGAAAACTGACGATCCTGAAAGAAAGAAGGAATTGCTGGAGATGGTCAGAATATGCCGTAAAGTGCCAGCTAATGCCCCAGATACTTTCCATGAGATGCTGCAGCATTACTGGTTTATTCATCTCGGGGTAGTGACTGAACTTAATCCCTGGGATTCCTTCAATCCGGGACGATTTGATCAGCATCTTTCCCCAGTTTACAGGAGAGATATAGAAAAGGGAATATTAACAAAGGATAAAGCTCACGAATTACTCGGCTGCTTCTGGGTAAAATTCAGCAACCATCCTGCTCCCCCAAAGATTGGTGTTACTGCCCAGGAAAGCAATACCTATACCGATTTCTGTTTGATAAACCTGGGTGGAGTGAAGCCTGATGGAACGGATGCTGTGAATGAAATGACATATATGCTGCTCGACACGGTGAAAGAGATGAGGATATTGCAGCCAAGTACCATGGTACAAATATCAAAGAAAAACCCGGACAAATTTATTCACAAAACCCTTGATATAATAAAAACAGGGTTTGGACAGCCTTCGTGTTTTAATACAGACGCTATTATCCAGGAACTGCTAAGGCAGGGAAAATCGATTGTCGATGCACGTAACGGAGGTGCTTCAGGATGTGTTGAAACAGGTGCTTTTGGAACTGAATCATATTGGCTGACGGGATATTTTAACCTCGCCAAAATACTTGAAGTTACGCTGTATAATGGTATAGATAAACGTACAGGTGAAATGATAGGGTTGCCAACAGGCGATGTGACAAAATTTAAGACATTTGATGAACTTTTTGACGCATTCAAAACACAACTTGAATATTTTGCATCCACGAAAATACGTGGCAATAATGTTATTGAGAGGATTTTTGCCACTAACCTGCCCGTACCTTACCTTTCCCTGTTGATTGAAGACTGCATTGCCAATGGAAAGGATTATAATGACGGCGGAGCCAGGTATAATACCAGTTACATACAGGGAGTGGGACTGGGCACCATAACTGATATGCTCAGTTCTATAAGGTACAATATTTACGATCAGAAAAAATATGCATGGACAGAATTATTAGAAGCTATGGATAATAATTTTGAGGGCTATGATGAATTGCAGTATGATCTGATTTATAACTCTCCCAAATATGGTAATGACGATGATTATGCCGATAAGCATGCTGTTATGGTTTTTGAAACATTCTATGATGCAGTTAATGGCCGGCCAACATCGCGTGGCGCCATTCACAGGATAAATATGTTACCTACAACATCACACGTTTATTTTGGCTCGGTAATAGGTGCAACACCTGATGGAAGGAAAGCCTACCTTCCACTCTCAGAAGGTATATCACCCTTCCAGGGAGTAGACAGGCTTGGTCCTACAGCAGTTATTAAATCAGCTTCAAAAATCGATCACCTGAAAACAGGAGGTACATTGCTCAATCAGAAGTTCAGTCCAAGTTTCTTTGAAGATGAAGAGAGTTATACAAAACTGACAGCATTAATAAGAAGCTATTTCAAACTGGATGGTCATCATATACAGTTTAATGTTGTTGATGCAGATACCCTCAGAGATGCTCAAAAACACCCTGAACTTTACCGAGACCTTATTGTCAGGGTTGCAGGCTACAGTGATTATTTCAATGACCTGGGCGAAGACCTGCAGAATGAGATAATAAGAAGGACAGAACACGGATCTTTGTAACAAATCAATAATATTATGTTTAAGAAAGAAGTGTACATACAGCGAAGAGAACAACTTAAAAAAACAGTTGGTTCAGGTCTTATCCTGTTATTGGGTAATGACGAAAGCCCTATGAATTATGCTGATAATCCATTCCATTTTCATCAGGATAGTACTTTCAGGTATTTTTGCGGGCTCAACTTTCCCGGCCTGGCTTGCATACTGGACTGCGATACCGGAGACGATACCATATTCGGTAATGATCTTACCGTGGAAGATTTTGTCTGGATGGGGCCCCAGCCGACTATTAAAGAAAGGGCTTCGGCCTTTGGGATCACCAAGGCTTCACCCATTAAAGAACTTGTAAAGTTACTTCAAACAGAAAGAGCAGGCAAAAGGACCATTCATTTCCTGCCCCCGTACAGGCCGGAGAACAAGATAAAGCTTTTTGAGTGGCTTGGTGTTCTACCTGCTGAATCTCAGTCTGAATCATCAATTGAACTTGTCAGGGCAGTTATTGCACAGCGTAATTACAAAACCCCTGAAGAAATAGAGGAAATAAGGAAAGCTGTCGATATATCCGTTGATATGCACCTTACGGCAATGCGTATGGTTGCACCTGGTGTGACTGAAGCACAAATAGCGGCCGCGGTAAATAATGCAGCAGAGTCAGTGGGAGCCAGGATCGCGTTTCCTATAATAGCTACTATCAACGGGCAAACCTTACATAACCATTATCATGGCAATGTGTTGAAGAGTGGTCAGATGTTCCTGCTAGATGCAGGTGCTGAAGTGGAATCGGGATATGCCGGCGACCTTTCGAGTACAATCCCTGTTGATCCCCACTTTACGCAATTGCAGAGAGATGTTTACAATATAACTCTTGATAGTCATAACACTGCCATAAGTATGCTAACACCAGGTATTCCGTTCAAGGAAGTATATCTCGAATCAGCAAGGGTCATTGTAAGAGGCTTGAAAGACATGGGTCTTATGAAAGGGAATGTTGATGATGCAGTAAGTAATGGTGCACATGCACTGTTCTTTCCCTGCGGACTTGGCCATATGATGGGTATGGATGTTCATGATATGGAAGACCTGGGTGAGGTTTATGTTGGATGGGCCGGACAACCCAAGCCAACACAATTTGGTATTAAATCATTAAGACTGGGACGCGAGCTGGAACCGGGATTTGTGCTAACTATTGAACCAGGAATTTACTTTATTCCTGAACTGATCGACCAGTGGCAAAAAGCAGGTAATAACAAGGAATTCATCAATTTTGAAAAGGTAAACGAATTTAAAAGTTTCAGTGGCATCAGGAATGAGGAGAATATTCTCATTACTGAGTCAGGCTATGAAATTCTGGGTAAACCCAAACCTAAATCCATTGAAGATGTAGAGGCAGAACGTGCAAAAGATCTGCCACTGTAATAAGTGCAGGGAGCAGGGAGCAGTGAGCAGTGAGCAGTGAACGGAGTGGAGGGCTCAGGACACATGGCACAGGGTATAGAGTCATAGCAAAGGTCGAAGGTTAAGCCTTAACCTTAGCCTTATATATCATATATCTGATTTATTTTCCCGGTTTCCTTTTTTTTCGTAACTTATACATGCTCTTATCCGGCCGTTCCGGGATACCATTGTTATATTTTACGAGTTCATGACTATCGCATAAATTATGGCAGAGAAATTCTTTAAATACTTTGATGAGAGGTATCGGGGAGATGCTATGAAGCATACATCTGAAAACTTTGGCCCCATAATAACAATATCCAGGCAAACAGGTTGTGATGCTGTAGCTGTTGCAAAATACATGGTTAAATGCTTGAACAAAGAGTACAACACTACAAAGTGGAGGTGGCTTGATAAAGAAATACTATTAAGTACTGCTCGTGAACTGGATACAGGTGCGGCTGATGTCGAAAGTTATATTAAAAGGCACCATCTTTCCGGTTTCTCAGAAATGCTTATGGCTATATCAGGTAGACATATTAGTGACGATAAGGTCAGGAAGACTATTAAGGAGGTGGTTCTTTCAATATCCAGGGAAGGGTACGTAATTATAGTAGGCAGGGCGGGAGTAGCCCTGACAGGTTCTGTTAAAAGAGCTCTTCATGTGCGACTAGTGGCACCTTTCTACTGGAGGGTTGAAAATATTGTTAAGAAAAAGGAACTTGATATAGAAGCCGCTGAAGAGTTTGTTGTTGATACTGATGAAAAAAGACATAACCTCATAATCAGTTTCCTTGATAAAAAACCTGTAACCCTTGATTATCTTTTTGATGTTACTATGAACAGGAGTTCCTTTTCTGTTGAACAGATTGCCGAGACTCTGTGTGTACTCTATAAAAAGAAGATGGATGCTGTATCATCCGAGGGATTTCAGTCAGGTAAAGGTCCACTGATGGATGCTTATGGATAAAAAAAGAGGATACCCGCGGGATATCCTCTTTTTATAACAGCCAGTTTTAGTATTCAATAGGTTTTATACATACACTTGCCAGGTCCTGGATATGTTTCCTAACCCTGCTATCCAGGTTGTTCTTATACTCATCCCAGTCAGTAATTTCCTTCCTTGCCACACCTGAGTCCATTGCTGCTTTTGCTACTGCCGATGCTACCCAGGAGATAAGCCGCAGATCAAGTGGTTTGGGAATAATATAGTCCCTTCCGAATTCAAGCTTATCAACATTATATGCCTCTTTAACTTCATCAGGCACAGGTTCCTTTGCCAGGTTAGCCAGTGCATATGCTGCTGCCAACTTCATTTCTTCGTTTATGTCTCTGGCCATAACATCCAGGGCACCACGGAAAATAAAGGGGAAACCGAGGACATTATTTATTTGATTTGGATAGTCCGATCTTCCTGTGGCAAAAATCAAATCATCCCTTGTGGCCATAGCATCTTCGTATGTAATTTCAGGATTGGGATTGGCCATGGCAAAAACAATTGGATTTGGAGCCATGCTGGCCAGCATCTCCTTTGACATCATGTCAGCAACTGAAAGACCGAGGAAGAGATCAGCACCAACACATGCTTCAGCCAGTGTTGAAATATCCCTGTCAGTTGCAAATTGAGCCTTGTATTTATTAATATCAGTCCTTTTCTTGTTGATCACTCCCTTGGAGTCGACCATTACAATGTTTTCTTTCCTGATTCCCAGGGCAACATACAGTTTTGTACATGATATAGCACCTGCTCCAGCCCCGCATACAACCATTTTAAGATCCTCTATCTTCTTACCGGTAATTTCAAGGGCATTCAGAATCCCTGCCCCTGAAATGATAGCAGTGCCATGCTGATCATCATGGAAAACAGGAATGTCAAGATCTCTTTTCAGTCTTTCTTCAATCTCAAAACACTCGGGTGCTTTTATATCCTCAAGGTTAATACCTCCGAATGTTGGTGCAATCTTTGTGCAGAACTCGACCATCTTATCGATATCCTTCTCATCAACCTCAATGTCAAAAACGTCGACATCACCAAATACTTTGAAGAGCAGTCCTTTGCCCTCCATTACTGGTTTACCCGCAAGGGCACCTATGTCACCAAGTCCCAGAACGGCGGTACCATTTGATATCACTGCAACCAGGTTTGCCCTGGCTGTATACAGGTATGCGTCAAGCGGATTCTTTTCAATCTCTTTACATGGGAAGGCTACTCCCGGAGTATAGGCAAGACTAAGGTCAAACTGGGTAGCGAAAGGTTTTGTGGGAATTACCTCAACCTTTCCTTTACGCCCCGTACTGTGGTACTTAAGGGCATGTTCTTTTGTAACTTTTGGCATAGTTTGGATTTATTAGATTATATACTTTAGTTGATTATTAAGTCTCTTAAAAAATCTTGTCTGTCACGGTGTATGAATATTATGTCGTCATTATATTTTTCTGATATGCTTATCCTCCTGAGGCCTTTTTTAAATGGTATGTATGCAAGATATCCCTCTTTGAACAGCATATCATTAATTAAGGCGCGGTTACCACTTTCCAGTTCTATTTGCAGTATGGGCCGATGATGCCTGATAATTTCAATGAACCCGGGGATAACCCTGTTTTCATAACCTTCAATATCACACTTGATGTAATCAACCTTATCAAGATTGCTGAAAAGAGAGGAGGGAGTCCTTACCTCAACACGTAAATTGATCCTATCTTCCTTTTCATCAGGTGAAATAATACGTGTGAGCCCGTGCCTGTATGGCTGATTGCCGGGTATGCCCATATATTCAACAGATTGTTTATCACCAAGAGCATATGGGAGTATTATTATGTTTAAGGTTCCAGCCAGGTTCTTCTTGAGTATCTCACGATATAAAGGAACGGGTTCAACAGCATAAACAATTCCTTCGCTTCCCGTTGCTTTTGCAAAGATCCTTGTGTAATACCCGAGATTAGCTCCAATGTCAATGATCGTGTCCCCCTTTCTGACCAGGTTAGAAACAAAATAGTGCATTTTGAATTTCTTCGAGATCTTCAGGAGTCCTGAAAAATAAAGAATGAAAAAGAAAAAACTTACTATCCTGAAATAAACCCTCTGATCAATCATCAGGAATAATAATTTTTTAATGAACTTCATTAGTAATTAATAAACAATGATTTAAGATCAGAATAATAGTATATTATTACTGATACTAAATTACAATTTAAATGGATACTATGAAATAAAACCGGTAAATGATAATATGTCAGATAACATGTTTTTATGCAATAATGGAAACGAACAGGATGAGTGTGCTAAAAGCACTCGAGGCCTGTGAGTTCGCGAGCGGTCAGTGATTGTGGCAGGTCCGCCTTCGCTTAAGCTAAGGTGGACAAGTGGGAGCGAGTAAACGAGCAACGAGCAACGAGCAACGAGCAACCAGAACCCAGGACCCAGTTACCCAGTACCCAGAAATACATGACAAAACTGCCTGTGTCACATGTCAAAAAATCTTTATATTTTTGTGGCACGATATATGTAAATATGTCGATACTTTCATAATCAATGATAGATGAACATAAAGGAAATTGCATCCCTGGGAGATTTAAAGATGATAGCCGGAAAACAAGAAAGAGCATTTCTATTATTGTTTAAGGGTGGTACAGAAAAGAGTGAATGTATCATTAATGCTCTCAGTGGTCTGGATGGTGAAATAAAAGGTAATATAACCTTTCTGAAGGCCGATGTTCAGAAGGTAAGGGATATCCATCCCGTGTACGGCATTGAGTCGGTTCCTGCCCTGCTTGAATTCAGGTCAGGAAGCCTTATGAATGTTTTTAAAGGCTGTAACAGTAGAGAATTTTATATAAACGCAATAAACGGATCGATGCCGGGAACTTATTCCACAGGTGAGGAGAAGAAGCAGAAAAATGTTATAGTTTATTCCACTCCGGCCTGCCCCTGGTGCAATACTCTAAAGACCTATCTTAGAGAAAGAAAGATACAATTCAGAGACGTAGATGTGTCTGTTGATCAGAAAGCTGCAGAGCAGATGGTAAACAAAAGTGGTCATCAAGGTGTTCCACAAGCAGATATAGATGGCCATATTATAGTTGGCTTCGATAAGAAAAAAATAGACAGTTTACTTGAATTAGGATAATAATTTAAAATTCGCGATATGAAAAAGATCAATTATTTCATTCTGGCATTCTTCATAGTGGTTTCACTCAATGGATGCTCAACAAGCACTGCAGCTGAAAAGGGCGAAAAGAATGATAAGAATGATAAGAATGAAAAGAAAACAGAGGCCTCAGCTTTAAAAGAACAGAAAGGTTCAATTCCTCTTACAAAGGCAGAATTTCTTGCCAGAGTATATAATTATGAGAAAAACACTGATTCATGGGTTTATGAAGGTGACAAACCTGCGATAGTTGATTTCTATGCCGACTGGTGCCAGCCTTGTAAAATAGCCAGCCCTATCCTGGATGAGCTGGCACATAAATATGATGGACAGATTTATGTATACAAGGTAAATACTGAGAAAGAAAGGGAACTTGCTGCTGCATTCGGCATTAGAAGCATACCCACTTTCCTGCTCATTCCCATGAATGAAAGGCCACAGGCATTCAGCGGTATAGGACAGACAGAAGAAGCTACGAGGGAAATTTTTGAACAGGCAATAGATCAAGTTTTATTGAAAAATAAAATCAACAACTAAGAATGAGAGAGTTACAGCCAATTAATCAACAGGTTCTCCTCGAGCTTGAAAGCTCTAAAGAGGAGAAAACAGCATCAGGTATCATTATTCCTGATACTGCTAAGGAAAAGCCTAAATATGCAAAGGTTGTCGCACTTGGTGGCATTGAGAAACCGGAGATCAGTGTTGGTGACCTGGTCTTTTTCAAGAACTTCTCAGGTAATGAAATAGAATTTGACGGTAAAGAATACCTGATGATTCCTTATGCAGACATCCTGGGAAAGGTTGTTGAAACAGATAAGATATGAGCATGATCTGACCGGCTGTAATTATATTTAACGACAATCATTTTAATAAGCCGATTCTAAATTATAAGAAAGCCCCGGAACATCCCGGGGCTTTCTCATATTTCCGAAATGATGGTAAACCCGCCTATGCTGGAGTGGGCCTCAGCCCCAGCTTATTTTTTCATTTGGTGATAATAATTTATTTGGATATTTTCACGCCTGATTATTTTGAAAATAGCAATAATGGAAAAACATATCTCGATTGGTGTTGATATAGGCGGTAGTCATATAACATGTGCTGCTGTTGATCTGGGAAAAAGAGAAATTAAAAGGGACACCCTTGCTGAAAGGCCTGTAGATAATAAAGGCACGGCAGATGAAATAATCAGCACCTGGTCGGAAGCAATTGCTGAAACACTTGAAAAAGAAGGCAGGGAGAGGATGAAAGGAATTGGTTTTGCCATGCCCGGACCATTCGATTATGTAAACGGGATATGCCTCATCAAGGGAGTACCTAAATACGAGAAGCTTTACGGTACCAGTGTTGGTAAGGCTGTATCACAGGCACTTGATTTATCCCCTGAAATTCCTGTGAGATTTATGAATGATGCATCATCATTTGCTGTAGGGGAAGCCTGGGCAGGAAAAGCAGCAAACAGCCACAGGTCAATGGCAATAACGTTGGGTACAGGACTGGGATCCGCATTTGTGGCTGACAAAGTGCCGGTAGTTACCGGTGACCTGGTTCCTGATCTCGGATGTGTTTATCATATCAGCTTCAAAGATGGGATAGCTGACGATTATTTCAGTACACGCTGGTTTACAAAAAGGTATGAAGAGATAACAGGCAAAAGCAGCAGCGGAGTTAAAGACATTGCTGAAGCGGCCAAGTCGGACAATCGCGTAAGAAATATCTTCATTGAATTCGGGACGTCCCTGGCTTCATTCCTTTCTCCTTATCTTATTAATTTCGGAGCTGAGGTGCTGGTCATGGGCGGTAATATTTCCCGTGCATATAATCTATTCGGTCCTTCACTGGAGGAGGAAATGAAAAAACAAAATTGCAGTACAATACCACTGCTGTCAGAGCTAAAGGAGGATGCAGCCCTGTTAGGCAGTGCTTATCTTCTCGATGATTATTTCTGGAGCTCCGTACGGGGATCACTTCAATATATGTAACAGAAAAAACTAATGACATGAGTTCAAAAATCAATTTATACAGGGTAGTTCCTGTTTTGATGTCCTTTTTTGTAATGAGTTTTGTCGACCTGGTAGGCATTGGAGTCGACCGGGTTAGCCTTGATATGGACCTGAGTCCTACGGTGGCACAGCTTATCCCCTCAGCTGCATTCCTATGGTTTTTCCTTCTTTCAGTGCCTTTTGGCATTCTTCAATCAAGATTGGGAAAGAGGTTTATGCTTAACATTGGAATGCTTGTGACTGCTTTAGGATTACTTGTTCCTGCATTAGGATTATTTATTCCTTATTTCTATTCTTTTGCAATGGTCCTGATAGGATTTGCACTTCTTGGAATAGGTAACACTATTGTACAGGTATCTGCAAATCCTCTACTGGTTGATGTTGTACCGGGTAACAGGGCATCAAGCTTTTTGAGCTTTTCACAGTTTATCAAATCAATAGGCTCAATGCTGGGAGCCCCACTTGCTGCTGTTTTTGCATCCTGGTTTGGCGACTGGAAAGTATTGTTCCTTGTATTTGGTATTGTATCTGTCATAACGGTTGTATGGCTCGGATCGGTCAGTATTGATGAAACAAGGGAAGGTGAAATTAAAGCATCTTTTGCATCTGCTTTTAAACTGCTTGGCAATAAATTTGTACTGTTGATGGTTCTTGCAATTTTTGTGGTGGTTGGAGTTGATGTGGGTTTTAATTCTAACTCCGGGCAGTTTTTCATGAACAGCTTCGGACTGGAACAAACAGCTGCGGAGTCAGGAAGAAGTGTATACTTCTTCGGAAAAATGCTGGGCACTTTCGGTGGTGCATTATTGCTGACAAGAGTGGCCTCACGAAAATTTTACGTATGGTCCACGATATTTGGCATTTTATGTTTTGCTGCAATATTACTTTTGCGTTCAGAAGCTTCAGCATGGGCCTTGACCTTTCTTATCGGGCTTGCCATCGCAAATATATTCCCTCTGGTGTTTTCAATAGCTGTTGAAGAATATCCCGGCAGGAAAAATGAAATTTCTGGCCTTATGATGATGGCCATATCAGGTGGTGCGGTCATACCCCTTTTAATGGGTTGGATAACAGATATAAGCACTAATCTTATTGGAATGTCAGTTCTCCTGCTATGTATGTTTTACCTCCTGGCTGCGGCTGTGTATGCAATCAGATTCCATCAGATGCGCAGCTAGATGAAGGATACTATACGAAATACTTCACAGTATATTCTGCCCCTGAAGAAAGATCATATTGAACCGGGAAATTATGATATATATCCCGTATTCAGTATTCTGGAGGGAAAGATTTTTAGCTCTCTGTCAGATCTGGTGTCAATGTTGCCCGGAAGTGGTACTGTCATTATTGATGGCTTTGCAGGTATACTTTTTGAACAGGTCGTTGACGACATTAAGAAAATCTTTAAAGAGCTACATAAGTCATTACCCGAGTTTATAAATATAGAAGATGCATTATTAAGCAGTACTGAAATTAAAGATGCAGTTTTGAAATTTACCGGTGGTGATGATCCGCTTTTTGGCACCAGAACCAGTCTGGACATCCGTGAGTTCTTTAACGGTGATGCAATTAATGAATTGAGAAAAGAGGGCGGTAATGAATTCAGAATAATATATGGACCCGGCGCTTCCCTTGTCGATATAAATGCATTCCTGGTTTATATTGATCTGCCAAAAAACGAAGTGCAGTTCAGGTCAAGAGCCGGTTTAAAAACACATATAGGGACACCCCCGGTTAATCCAAAATATGATTATAAAAGGAATTATTTTGTTGACTGGGTTGTTCTCCGGAAACATATGCAAGATATACTGGCTTATATTGACCTGTTTGTTGACGGTCAGAGGCCCGGAAAAATAACATTCATAAAAGGGGATGATCTCCGTAATACCCTCAGTGAAATCTCAAGGAATGTTTTCAGGGTGCGCCCCTGGTTTGAACCTGGCCCATGGGGCGGGTCATGGCTGAAAGATAATATAAATGGGCTGAATAAGGAGGTTCCTAACTATGCATGGTCATTTGAGCTCATAAGCCCTGAAAATGGGTTGATACTTGAAAGCGGTGGACTGATGCTCGAGCTCTCGTTTGACATGCTGATGATACAGGAATCTCCGAATATACTGGGCGACTGCCATGAAGTGTATGGGCAGGAGTTTCCCATACGCTTCGATTACCTCGATACATATAATGGTGGCAATCTATCAGTTCAGTGCCATCCCCGACCACAATATATCAGAAATGAATTCGGTGAGAATTTCACGCAGGAGGAATCATACTATATAATGGATACAAAGGACGATGCTGTTGTTTTCCTGGGTTTTAATGAGAATATTGATCCTGAAATGTTCAGGAATGAGCTTGAGCGGAGCTACGATGAATCAATTCCCGTAAATATAGATAAATATGTCCAGACCCACCCGGCTTCCAGGCATGACCTTTTCCTGATACCTTATGGAACAATACACGGGTCGGGCAGGAATAACCTGGTGCTTGAGATCAGTTCCACACCTTATATATTTACTTTTAAGATGTATGACTGGCTAAGACCTGACCTTGATGGAAAACCAAGATCGCTGAATATTGACAGGGGTATGGAAAACGTTTATTTCGAAAGAAAAGGAAAAGCAGTTAAAGATGAACTGATCTGCAGACCGGTACTCATTGACAGGGGTGATGACTGGGAACTTGAGCATCTTAAAACACATCCTACCCATCTTTATGATGTTCACAGGTACAAATTTAGTAGCAGGGTTTTGATAAGGACGGAGAATAAGTGCCATGTACTCAACCTGGTTGAAGGAGAGAGTATTATGGTTGAGACACTCAACGGTATCACTATGAATATAAACTATGCTGAAACTTTTATTTTACCTGCTGCAGCAAGAGAGTATATCCTGATTAACCAATCAGAGAAGCCGGCAGTGGTTGTGAAAGCTTTTGTTAAATAAAACCTCATTGGAATACTGGAGTAATGGAATACTGGAATGATGGAATGTTTAGAAGAGTTAACATAATAACTCATCACTCATCTCTATTATCTCACTATAACTTAAACAGCAAATAACCAGGATATTAGGCATGTCTTGAATGTCGAATAATGAATATCGAACGCCGAACTGAGAAGTACTCAGCCTTAGCCTCAGCCTTATCCTATTTAATTAGCGTATATACAGCCTTTTTTGTAAATTGCGGTTTAATAATTTTTAAGGATTATCAGTATATATATACCAGCCTTGGTATAAAGCTCCTGAAACCGTCCTTGGAAAGATTTTAACTGACTAATAACAAATAGAACTATATATGGACATTATTAAAACAGGCAGGAGAGATTTTATTAAGAAATCTGCTACTGCTGCATTTGCCTTTACCATTATACCGAGACATGTACTTGGGGGAAAGGGATTTACCGCTCCCAGCGATCAGCTCACGAAAGCGATTATCGGGGTAGGTGGCATGGGGCGTGGTCATATACCATATGAAGCAACGCGGGTCCTTGCGGTATGCGATGTTGATAAAGATCACCTGAACCTTGCACTGGAGCAGGCAGGTCCGGGAGTAGACGCCTACCATGACTTCAGGGATGTGCTCGCACGGCCGGATATTGACATAGTTCATATTGCAACACCTCCGCACTGGCATGGTATAATGGCTAAAATGGCTGCAGAAGCAGGAAAGGACATCTGGTGCGAGAAGCCGATGACCCGTACTATTGGTGAAGGGATAGAAGTTGTGAGGGCCGTAAAAAAGTATGGTCGTATGTTCAGGCTTAATACCTGGTTCAGGTTTAAAGACCAGTTCTATGGTCTGGGCACTACTGTTAAGCCGTTGAAAAAACTTATCGATAGTGGCGCATTGGGCTGGCCTCTGAAAGTTACAATAAGTGGAATTACAGGTTTTGACTGGAAATTTTACTGGAGCGGTGAGCATAACCTTAAACCCATGCCTGTTCCTGACAACCTTGATTATGATTTCTGGCTTGGGCCAGCTCCGTATAAACCATATAACCCCGAACGAGTGCATTCTAAATTTCGTGGTTACTGGGATTATGACGGGGGAGGACTGGGCGATATGGGACAGCACTATCTCGATCCTGTTCAATATATGCTTGGGAAGGATAATACCAGCCCCGTGTATATAGAAGTGGATGCTCCTCAGCAACACTATGATGCTGTGGGGTCGTGGAGGAGGATTGAATATACTTATGACGACGGTTGCAAAATAGTGCTTGATGGTGCAAATGCTGATACTGATGCGGCATATGTTGAAGGGCCTTATGGAAAAATATACAGGGGTTTCCGGTCAAACATACCTGATCTTCAAAAACTGATTGATAGCCAGCCTGAACCTGAACCACAGGTTACAATATTCAGTGATTCTGTAAAAACAAGAAATAAGTTCGCCCTGAATGAAGAGAATGGTCACCGGTCAGCAACAATAGTCAACCTTGGAGTTATTGCCGTACGACTGGGTCGTAACTTAACCTATGATCCTGTCAAACAAAGGTTTGTTGATGATGAAGGGGCTAATAGATTGATTTATCAACCAATGAGAGGTCCCTGGACAATTTAATATGCCATGCTATGAAAAACACTTTAATTATATCATTCCTTATATTTACTTCAATTATCGGGTATACCCAGGATATTAGAACCACAGAGACAAAAGTGGCCGATCTTCTCGCCAGGATGCCGGTTAATAATACTGATGATCTCAAAAAACAGATGCAGGAAATGAGTATCCTGGAACCCCGGGGAAGGCGTCAAATAACTGAAATGGTTGTGCCGCCAGGAACCGGAGATGATACAAGGGCCAGGTTTGCCATCGAGAGTTATTCACGATACCTTTCAGAATATGGTCACGAAAATGAAAAATATCAGTGGGAATCAGAGTGCATTGATGCCGTTCTGGCTTCAGGCTATCCGATGGTCAGATCCTTCTTCCTTTCCCAGCTAAGGTACATAGGATCAGAAAAGTCTGTGGAGTTTGCCTCGGGCTTCTTAACTGATGAGGATATGTGTGAATCTGCTGTCTCTGTTATCTCTTCCTGCGATTCTCATGAGAAGGAAGATATACTGGCTATGAGCCTCCAGATAAAAACATTGCCATGTGTGGAATCAATCATAAATACCCTGGCAATGATGAAGTCAGATAAGGCTATAAAAGAATATCCATACTGGTATCTTGCGGGTGATAAAGATCTTAAAGCAGCTGCTCTTAATGCTATGGCTGAAAGTGCACATGCAAATGTCTATAAAATGCTGGCTTCTGCTGCCGATGATGTCTCTTATAATTGGGATCCTACCGGTGCAACAGCCTCTCTGGTGCAATATGCCAGAAATATCGGGGATAAAGGTGAGGTTATTGCAATGGAGAAAATATGCAGGGATGTATTAACTAAAGGTGCTGTGCAATATAAAACTGCCGCTCTCGAAGCATTGGTACATTATATGGGATACGAGGCCATGGAATACCTCCTTACAGAATTCAGGGAAGGAGACCTGGAGTACAGGAAAGCAATTCTTAACCTGGCAGGAGATATCCCGGGCAGGGCTGCAACCCGTAAATGGATTGTTTTCCTGCAAGCTGTAGATAATACCAGGAAAGCAGAGATTATCGATATGTTGGGTAAAAGAGGCGACCTGCTGGCTGCCCCCATCATAAAGGATGCTCTTTTCTCGGCTTCACCTGAGACCAGGTCAGCTGCAGCCCTGTCTCTGTCAAGGTTGGAGGGCAGAGAATCAGTTCCTGAGCTTATCGATTATATCAGATCTTATGAAACAGCTGATGATCAGATAGCAGGTTACCAGGCCCTCCAGACAGTAGTCGATACAAAGAGAAGGGATATGATAGCTGACGCTCTTGAAGGATCAGGAAATCATACAAAAGCAACCATGCTTATATTAATTTCCATGGGAGGTGAAAACAGGTTTTTCAACTCAATCCTTAATTATACTTCATCGCCCGACCCAAAGCTCCGCTCAATTGCATTTACTGAACTAAAATCAGTGGCTGATCCGGTAAACATGGAACAACTGATCAACCTTCTTACCATAACTTCCGAAAAATCTGAGGTTGAGCATGTACAGGAGGCACTTGTAATTGCCGCAAACGAAATAAGTGATGAAAAGGTAAAAGCCTCAATGATTATTAAAGGAATGGAAGATTCAGAACAAAAAGAAAAATTCTTGCCCGTGCTTGCCCAGATCGGCGGAGAGGAAGCCCTGCAGTCCGTAAACCAGCTTTTCGTAAAAGGAAATGCAGAGATGAGATCCCTGGCATACAAAACTTTATCAGACTGGTCAGGATATGAAGCCTCATATGTTCTGTATGAAATATGTGCATCAGGAAATAAAAATTATTCTGACAGGGCTTTCAATGATTATGTTGACAAAGTCTATAAGGCAGGGATTGATGATGCCCAGAAGATAAAATTGCTGGAGAAAATCTTACCCTATGCATTGACCGATACCCAGAAAAAGATGCTGGAAGACAGGATAAATGCTTTAAAAGAATCACTTACTTCTGAAATAAAGGAAAATGTTTCCAGTGAATCTCAAAAATATATTTTGCCTGAAGAGGAAAAAGCTGATGGTTTTGTTGCAATGTTCGATGGGATTAGCCTGGATAACTGGACTGGTAACAAAGAAGCTTATATTGTAGAAGATGGCATGATAATGGTAAAACCATTAGAAGGCAACGGGGGAAATTTATATACAGAGGATGAATACAGTGATTTTATCCTTAGATTTGAATTTCAACTTACACCCGGGGCCAATAACGGGCTGGGTATTCGTGCACCTTTGACCGGAGATGCCGCATATGTGGGAATGGAGCTGCAGATCCTTGATAATACGGCTGAAATATATGCAAACCTTCAGCCTTACCAGTACCATGGGTCAGTATATGGGGTGATACCTGCAAAAAGAGGATTTCTGAAACCCGTTGGAGAATGGAATGAGCAGGAAGTGATTGTGGAAGGCAGCAGTATAAAGGTGGTGCTCAACGGAACAGTAATAGTGGATGGAGATATATCTCATGCAGTGGAAAATGGTACACTGGATAAACAGGATCACCCGGGGCTAAAGCGCGGCAGCGGACATATTGGCTTCCTGGGTCACGGATCAGTAGTAAAATTCAGAAATATAAGAATTAAAGAACTTTAGATAATCACTGTACGTATAAATCTATACATATTCGACTGTAAAGATTAATTTCTCATAATATTACACTTGTATATTACACTTTTTGAAAATATTATGAGATTTACATTATGTTTGGCGGATCAGGCTTAAGCGCAAATACTTGTTGAGATGAATATACTGGTTTGCGAAGACAATAAACTTTCTTCACTTGTAATATCAACTGTTCTGAAAAGACAGGGTTACGACATTGAAACTGCTTCGGATGGTAATGAAGCAATAGAAAAGGTTACTAAAGGAAAGCCTGACCTGGTGATTTGTGATATCAATCTTCCTTACCATAGCGGACTGGAATTGGTTAGATACATGCGCACTGAACTGCGCAGTGACATACCCGTTATCATTGTGTCTGCCTTTAGTGACCCTCAGGTAAAGAAAGAGGTCATGGAGCTGAGAATTAGTGATTATTTTGTTAAGCCATTTGATACTGACGACCTTATCAAACGTATTAGATCCCTACTTAAATGATAGAGGTAATATTTTCTTTACTCACCCCGGTACCGTGTAATCCAGAACAAAATTGAATTATAATCCCAATGCTGTGCAAAACATTTGCTTTTTTGTCTTGTATCCCCTTCCCCTGCCGCTATTTGAATATTATAGGTTAATTGGTATATTCGCTGCAAACTCAATTTAGATGGTCCTGAACTATATCTGGATAGCTTTTTTTGTTCTGGCTTTCCTTTTTGCCCTCGGGCAACTGATCTTTACAGGTAATACACAGGTATTTTCTGACATGGTGAATGAAACATTTTCCAGTGCAAAAACGGGTTTTGAGATTTCACTGGGCCTGACAGGTGTCCTGACTTTATGGATGGGACTGATGAAAATAGGTGAAAAAGGAGGATTGGTAAAGATATTATCAAAAGCTATAGGACCGTTCTTCAACCGTATATTTCCAGATCTGCCCAGGGGGCATCCTGCCTATGGTTCTATTATTATGAACCTGGCTGCTAATATGCTGGGTCTGGATAATGCAGCTACACCCATGGGTCTGAAAGCAATGGGTGAGATGCAGGAGGTTAACAGTAATAAAGATACAGCTTCCAACGCGCAGATTATGTTTCTGGTATTGAATACATCGGGATTGACGATCATACCGGTGAGTATCATGGTTTTCAGGGCTCAGCTCGGGGCCGCCAATCCGGCCGACGTATTTATTCCAATATTGCTCGCCACTTTTTTCTCTACTATTGCAGGATTGGTGGCAGTATCCCTGGTACAAAAAATAAAACTCTTTGACAGGGTGGTATTGGCTTACTTGGGCGGGATGACAGCTATTATTATAGGAGTCATCTGGTACTTCAGTACCTTGCCAAAAGAGGATATAACAAGGATTTCAACCTTTGCTGCCAATTTCATACTGTTTGTTATTATAATTGCTTTCATCGTACTGGGCCTCATAAAAAAAATCAACGTGTATGAGACTTTTATTGAAGGGGCAAAAGATGGGTTCAAGATTGCTATAAGGATAATTCCCTTTCTGGTTGCTATACTTGTTGCAATTGGTGTCTTCAGGGCTTCTGGAGCTATGGATATGTTGATAGATGGGTTAAAATACCTACTTGACAGTGCGGGCATAGATACAAAGTTCACCGGAGCATTACCTACTGCCCTTATGAAACCTCTCAGCGGTGCAGGAGCCAGGGGTATGATGGTTGATGCAATGAGTACTTACGGTGCTGATTCGTTTGTGGGACGGCTGGCCTCTACGGTGCAGGGAGCAACCGATACCACATTTTATATAATCGCGGTATATTTTGGATCGGTGGGCATAAAAAATACAAGATATGCTGTAACATGTGGACTCATAGCAGATTTCGCAGGGATAACGGCTGCCATATTTATAGGTTATTTGTTCTTTGCCGGTTGAGGAAGAGGATTTAAAGATCCGCACCTTCGAAACAAATCAAGCATACCCCTGAGCAAAGTACATCACATGCAATGATCATTCGCACAGAAATGTGAGTAATACGAAACAATAATATAATGAATACACAGTACAGGAATTTCTTCTCCATGGGAACGCGGTTGGATGCTGTATTCATTAATGTTAATGAAAAGCATGCCGATAATCTCATTTACCGAATAAAAAATGATCTTAATAAACTTGAAAATGTATTAAGTATATACAAAACTGATAGTGAACTTTCAATGCTGAACAGGACAGCATATAAAAAGGATACTGCAGTAAGCCCAGATCTTTATGAGGCTGTACGTTTGTGCCTTGATTATTATAAACTTACCAATGGTGTTTTCGATGCGGGTCGGGCTAAGTTAACAGGCTCATCAGGCAGGGACGGGAGAAATACACAAAGGGATAACAGCACTTTAATGGAATCATCCGGTATTGGCCTGGTTGAGATCAATGAAAAGGATAAATCTATAAGATACCATGGCAAAAATGTAAAAATAGATTCCGGTGGCTTTGGTAAAGGTTTGGCTATGAAAAAAGTAAAAAATGTTCTAATATCTGAAGGTTTAGGTAATGCGTTGATAAGCTTTGGAGAAAGTTTGATACTTGCAATGGGTAAACACCCTCATGGTAATTACTGGCCGGTTGCAGTTGAAGGGATCTTTCAGAAACAATCAGTGGCCAGGGTGGCCAGCCTTGTAGATCAAAGCATTTCGACATCAGGCACAGGATTTGTAGATGTATCGGGGGTTTTCAGGCCGTCTTTTAACATTTTTGACCCCCGTACAGGGAATACGATTAATGACCCCATGACAGTGTCTTTTATTTCAGATGATCCAATTGAAGCAGAGATTCTTTCAACCTCTCTTTTGATTGACAGGGGATGTCTTCCTGAAGTATTTGATACCTCAGGTAAAGAAGCTTTTGCGGTCATATATGATAACGATATGAATTTTATTGTAAGGGAAATTTTATAATTCTTACCTTCAGTTTATATTTACACATTAACTCAATAATAACCTTATGACCTATAAACAATCCAGAAGGATCTTTCTACAGAAAACAGCCCTTCTTACAGGGGGATTATTCCTGGGATCCCATTTCCCGGACATAAGAACCCTGGCCAATGATCAGGAAAATATGGCCAATACTGTAAGGCTGGGCATAATAGGTAGTGGCTCGCGCGGGCAGTACCTCATGACACACATAAACCTGATTCCCGGAATTGAGATTGTGGCTGTATGTGATAATTACCAGCCAAACCTGGATAAGGGGGTGGAGATGACCGGGGGTAAAGCTGAAGCGTTTAATGACTACAGGAAGCTACTTGAGAAAAAAAATATTGACGGGGTAATAATTGCTACCCCTCTCCACCTGCATGCGGTGATTTCAATAGATTCATTGAAGGCAGGTTTCCATGTATTCTGTGAAAAGGCAATGGCTAAAACACCCGCTGAATGCCTGGCTATGTATAATGCTCAACTGGAGACGGGAAAAATACTGCTTATCGGACATCAGAGAATGTTCAACCCAAGGTACCTGAAAGCTTTTGAGATGATAAACAGGGGACAGCTTGGAGATATTACCCAGATAAGAGCTTACTGGCACAGAAACAATGACTGGCGCAGGGAGGTTCCCGAAACAGGTCTTGAAAGGGAAATTAACTGGAGGCTTTATTGGGATTATTCCGAAGGCCTGATGACTGAATTGGGAAGCCACCAGATCCAGGTAGCGAATTTTATTAAGAAAGATTTTCCGCGAAGGGTAACCGGCACAGGAAGTATTAATTACTGGCACGATGGCCGGGAAGTGTTCGACAATGTAAATATGGTATATGAATATTCTGATGGGTCATCACTCATATATGACTCAATGATAAGTAATGCACATTATGGCTATGAAGAACAGATAATGGGTCCGAAAGGTACCATGGAGCTTGAAGCGGGCAAAATGTATTCTGAAAATCCCCCTCCGGCACCCGGTATCCTGCAGCTCCTGAATAATATAGAGCATGAAATATTTGACCCGCTGCCCCTGGGGGGCAAAAGCTGGATCCCCGAAACAGCAGTAAAAGAAAAGGGGGAATATATTTATGAGGTTGACCTGGAAGATGATGGAACAGCTCTTGAAATGGAAGGATTTGCACAGATGATAAGAGAAAACCGTCACAGTGATGTCCTCCTCAGGGAAGCTTATTATGCTGCTATAGCTGCTCTGCTTGGGAATATGGCAATAAAAAAAGGTGAAGTGGTAACATTCCCTGAAGAATACATTTTATAAAAATTGTAATTATGAAAGACCTGGTTATAAAAGGAAAGTGGATAAAAAGAGAACTTATCGTGCTTACAGTGCTCTTTCTTTCCGCGGTAATAATTAATGTTATAGGTATAGTAAAACATGATACCCGATGGATTGAGATGCTGAGCCAGCTGCATGTTGTATTTATTTTAACCCTGTTATTATATGCGCTCCTATGGCTGGTGAGGTTAATTATTTTCGTCGTAATACTTCCATTCAGAAAAAAAAACAAGTAATGAAAAAGTCAAAAATACTGGTATTTGCAGCGCTTTTATCAGTAATCACCTCCTGCAGGAACGAGGAAACCTGGATCGATCTTATCGGGGACAACCTGGATAATTGGGAACAGCTTAACGGAAATGCAGATTATCAACTCGTCAATGGCACAATTGAAGGCTCGAGCGTACTTAATTCACCAAATTCATTCCTGTGCACAAAAGATCATTATGGTGATTTCATTCTTGAATTTGATGTACTGGTTGATCCGGAAATGAATTCGGGTGTTCAGATAAGGAGCCATAGTCTGCCTGAATACCAGAATGGGAGGGTACATGGTTACCAGGTTGAAGTTGACCCGACTGACAGGGCATGGTCGGGAGGTATATATGATGAAGCCCGGCGTATGTGGTTGTATCCCCTTGACCGCAATCCCGGAGGTAAGAAAGCATTTATTAATGGTGAATTCAATCATTTCAGGGTTGAAGCTGTCGGAAACAGCATACGGACATGGTGCAATGGGATTCCATGCTCCGACCTTATTGATGCCATGACTGCATCCGGATTTATTGGCCTGCAGGTGCACAGCATAGGAAATGACAGCTCAAAAGTGGGCTTAAAAGTTATATGGAAAAATATTAAGATTATTACTGACAACCCGGCATCATATGTCACCCCTTACAATAAGGATATTCCCCAGAACAGTTTTCTGGTAAATGAATTGAGTGTCAGGGAGAAAGAAGAAGGATGGAGATTGTTGTTTGATGGTAGCACCAGTACAGGCTGGCGGTCAGTGGATAGTACCTTATTCCCGGAGAAAGAGTGGGTTATTGAAGATGGCGAGTTGAAAAGACTTGGTTCAGGGGGTGATATAATCACGGATGATATTTTCACTGATTTTGAACTTATTCTTGACTTTAAATACCGTAAGGGGAGTAACAGCGGAATAAAATACTTTATCAGCGGTGACAAGGAGAATGACCCATATTATAATATTGGATGTGAATACCAGATAAGAAACAGAAACGCCTCTGAACCTGAACTTCCCGGCAGGGAACGGATAGGTGGCCTGTATGATCTTATTGAACCTTCAAACCCGAGGGACAATGGTCCTGACATATGGAACAGAGCGAGGATTGTGGTTAAAGACCGTAACGTGGAACACTGGCTTAATAACCAGATGACTGTTGAATACGAAAGAGGTACTGAACAATGGAAAGAAATGGTTGCCGGCAGTAAATTCAGGGATGTACCGTGTTTCGGTGAAGCTGAAACAGGTCATATATTGTTACAGGATCATGGTACTGAAGTGTCATTCAGAAGTATCAAAATAAAAGAGCTATAAACTACCATTATCAAAACCAATAGTCGGGATTTCATGTAGAAGTGTACCATGGACTCAGGCAGTCTTGCGGTGCTGCATTTGTATAACTTCCTGGAGGCTATACGTAAAGACACAAAACTTCATTCACCGGTGGATGACAGAGCGGTAAGTACACCTTTGTTACCCTGGTAATATCTCACATAATGTGGGAAGAATGCTCCGGATAAATGTAAAGACGGGAGACATTATAAAGGACGAGGGAGCAAAGTCACAAATTAGCCGTGATTATGAACCCGGCCGGGAACTGAGGTTTTAAGGTTGTTATTCAGGGTAAACTGCATGCACTATTTTCAGGATACTACTTTCAATATTCTTGTGATTTATAATAAAATCAGCTTTTGCAGGAGCTTCGTATTCAATATCTACACCAGGAATATTTGATATTAAACCATTATCAGCCTGTTCATATAGATCTGGTTTATTAGCCCTGCAATAGTCAATATCTTCATCCATATATATGAGGATAAATCGTTCTCCTCCTATAATTTCTCTTATCTGGTTCCGCATATTGTCGTTGGGTGAGATAAATGAGCAGACAGTAATTATGCCCTGGTCATTAAGTATTCTTGCTATATGTGCAACGCGCCGCAGGTGTTCAGCACGGTCAGCAGGGGAGTAGTCAAGTTCTCTTGAAAGACCGCTTCGCACTGTGCTGCCGTCAAGTAATACAACAGACGCCCCGATATCAAAAAGTTGCTTCTCCAGTGTATAGGCCAGATCATTTTTACCTGATCCGTGCAGGCCCGTTATCCAAATAGTGCTTCCTTTATGCCTGTTGCGCCTGATACGCTGTTCTGTGCTTATCAGGCTTTTACCCCTGCGTATTTTTTCCCTGTCAATATCGGTTATCCTGGATGGCAGCTTATCACTTGCCCTTTTATCCAGTATCATGCCTACAGCACAGGTGTTATGAGTTACCGGGTCAATCAGTATGAATGAGCCAGTATTCCTGTTTCTCCTATAAGGATCAAAAAACAGTGGTTTGTTGGTTGTTATTACAACACGACCGATATCATTCAAAACAAATTTATCCTTCTTCTGCCTCTTAAGGGTATTTACATCAATCTTATACTGGACTATATCAATGCGTGCCCTTGAGGTATTGGTATTGTGTTTGATATAGAAAGTCTTTGAAAGATCCATCATCGTCTCATCCATCCATACCAGCATCGACTCAAAATGCCTGTCAATCTTCGGTACATTATCAGGATGGATTATCATCTCACCCCTTGAAATATCAATTTCGTCCTTCAGTGTGATAGTGACTGATTGAGGGGGGAAGGCATATTCCCTCTTACCCTCACAGGTTGTGATTGATTTTACAAGAGATTTTTTCATTGATGGCAAGACCATTACTTCATCTCCGGTTTTTATCACTCCCGAGGCAATCCTTCCCGAGAACCCCCTGAAATCCCTGTCTGGCCTTAAAACATATTGTACGGGAAATCTCAGATCATCAAAATTGTGGTCGCTGCTCACGTGGACAGTTTCAAGATATTCCATCATGCTCTTACCGTGATACCACTTCATTTTGTCAGAAATATCCACAACATTATCTCCTTTCAATGCTGAAATCGGGATACATTCAACATCAGGTACATTTAATTGTGTAATAAACCGTTTATAGTCATTTGATATCTTATCAAATATTCCCTCATCGTAATCTACAAGATC
Organism: Bacteroidales bacterium; assembly: GCA_016928075.1. GTDB lineage: Bacteria > Bacteroidota > Bacteroidia > Bacteroidales > VadinHA17 > UBA9300. Next base: position 45,174 of record JAFGLJ010000058.1, read on the forward strand.
CATCTTGTTAACTGCGAGCACAATGTGTTTTATACCCAGTAATGAAACAATAAATGTGTGTCGTTTTGTCTGGGTCACTACTCCTTTGGTGGCATCGGTCAGGATGATAGCCAGGTTTGCCGTGGACGCGCCTGTTACCATGTTCCTGGTATACTGTTCGTGGCCGGGTGTGTCAGCAATGATGAATTTCCTTTTATTTGTTGAGAAGTATCTGTAAGCCACATCTATTGTTATACCCTGCTCGCGCTCAGCTTTCAGTCCATCAAGAAGCAAGGCATAGTCGATTTCTTCTCCTGCATGGCCTACTCTTTTACTGTCTCTTATCAATGCTGACAGGTGGTCTTCATAAAGTTTCTTGCTGTCAAACATCAGCCGGCCTATCAGTGTGGATTTACCATCGTCTACGGACCCTGCTGTCAGGAAACGAAGCATATCCTTCTTTTCATCCCGATCGAGAAACTCTTTAATATTTAGTGTATCAGTACTCATTCTTCGCGGTACAAAGTTTTTAAGTTCCTGTTCTTGTTTTATCATGGAATGTTGGAATACTGGAATACTGGGTAAGCAAGTATCATATACAATATTCCATCATTCCATTATTCCATCATTTCATCAGAAGTATCCTTCGCGTTTTTTCTGTTCCATGCTTGCATCCTGGTCAAAATCAATAACCCGGGTTGTACGTTCCGATTTTGTGATTGTCATCATCTCTTCAACTATTTTTTCTATGGTATCGGCATCCGATTCAACAGCTCCTGTCAGTGGGTAGCATCCAAGGGTACGGAAGCGGACTTTTTTCATTACAGCCCTGGCTGCCAGTTCAGGGGGCATTCTGTCATCATCAACAAGTATCAGGCTTCCGTCGATATCCACCACCGGCCTTTCTCTGGCAAAATACAGTGGTACAATAGGAATTTTCTCAAGGCGGATATACTGCCAGACATCCAGCTCAGTCCAGTTGCTTATTGGGAACACCCTGATAGATTCCCCTTTGTGCACACGGGTATTATAAATATCCCATAGTTCGGGCCTCTGGTTTTTAGGATCCCATTGATGAAACCTGTCTCTGAATGAAAATATCCTTTCCTTTGCCCTTGATTTCTCCTCATCCCTTCTTGCTCCACCGAATGCTGCATCGAACTTATATTTGTTAAGCCCTCCCAGGAGTGCTTCTGTTTTCATTACATCGGTGTGAACCTTGCTGCCATGGGTAAACGGACCAATTCCCTGCTTATATCCTTCTTCATTGAAATGTACAATAAGGTCCCAGTTATTCTTTTTTGCATATGAATCCCTGAAAGCTATCATCTCTTTGAATTTCCATTTTGAATCAATATGCATCAGCGGGAAAGGCACCTTGCCAGGGTAAAATGCCTTTTCAGCAAGTCTTACCATTACTGATGAATCTTTACCGATTGAATAAAGCATCACAGGGTTCTCAAATTCCGATGCCACTTCACGGATAATATGAATAGACTCTGCTTCCAGTTCTCGCAGATGGTTCAGTATAAAGTTATTTTTCTCTTTAATCTGTGATTTAGACATTAATACACAAGTTCAATTTCTTTATTTCTGTATCTCTAGTAGTGAGCTTCAATTATACTAATTTCCTGATCCGGTCTGCAAAGATAATTCATTCAACGATAAAGTCAGGGTTAAGAAGATTTTCTTTATTATAACTTATCTCACCTCCATCATCTATTCTCCTGATTGTTTTTCCTGCATATTGTGCAATGGCGTGACCGGCAGCTATATCCCATTCCATAGTTGGGCCAAACCGGGGATAATATCGGGCAGTTCCTTCAGCAACCATGCATATTTTCAGAGCGCTGCCCCTTGAAACCAGGACGGTTTTTTCTGACGGCCCTGATCTTGACCTGATATATTCTTCAGTAGCTCCGTCTATATGGGAACGGCTTACCACAATGGTATTAGTTGAGTTTTGATTAGAAGAAGGCAGTCTTACTGCACCTTCAATTATTCTTTCCGTATCCTGGTCTTTGTCCTCAACAATTGCTCTGAACGAACCCATTCCTGGGCAGCCAAAGTACAATTCCTTTGTTACAGGGGCATATATAACACCCAAAACGGGTTTATTATTTATAACAAGGGCAATATTAACAGTGAATTCCCCATTTCTTTTTAAAAACTCCTTTGTTCCATCCAATGGATCTACAATCCATAAGCTCTTCCAACTTTTTCTTTCATTGTAAGGAACAGTTTTATTTTCTTCACTTAATACAGGTATCCCGGTAACTTTTAAATTATCATTGATAATCTTATTGGATTTCAGGTCGGCATTTGTCACGGGGGATTTATCCTTTTTTAAGGTTGTTTCAATAAATCCTGATTCGTACACAAAATTTATTTCTGCGCCTGCTGCAATTGCTGCCTTTATAGCTTTTTTCAGTAAATCCATTATCATGTATTTAACCTAAAGCCCGATTATTTGAAAAGGCGGGATTTGAAGTGTGTTTAAAAGGTATCAGATGTCCATTATGGCAAGTTTCTAGTAAATAATATTGGTATACTCTATTTAATCCTGTTATATTCTTTATACCATTTAACAAAATTCTTAATACCCTCCTTTACCGGTGTGGCAGGTTCATAATTGATTGCCCGGATAAGTGAATTGACATCTGCCCAGGTTGCAGGCACGTCACCCGGCTGCATGGGCAGAAATTCCTTTCTGGCTGTAATCCCCAGTTCCTTTTCGATAGCTTCCACGAAGTCCATTAATTTGACAGGAGAATTATTACCTATATTGTATAACCTGTAACTTGCAGGCGAGGATGATGGTTTGGGATCCAAACCCGACCAGTCAGTATTTCCTTCGGGAATAACGTCAATGATTCTCGAGAGTGAATTCACTATATCATCAATATAGGTGAAATCCCTTTGCATATTACCCTCATTATTAATCTGAATTTTTCTGCCTTCGGTAATTGCTTTAGTAAAAATATAAAGGGCCATATCGGGTCTTCCCCACGGACCATACACTGTAAAAAACCTCAGGCCGGTGGTTGGGAGGGAAAAAAGGTGACTATAAGTATGTGCCATCAGTTCGTTGGATTTTTTTGATGCCGCATATAGACTAATCGGGTGGTCCACATTATCCTCTGTTGAGAAAGGCATCTTTTCATTTAATCCGTAAACGCTCGAGCTGCTTGCATAAACAAGATGCTTAATATTATTATGCCTGCAGGCTTCGAGTATATTAGCAAATCCAACAATATTACTATTCACATAAGCCATAGGGTTATCGATACTGTACCTCACACCTGCCTGAGCAGCAAGGTTGACAACATAGTCAAATCCCGATGATCTGAACAGATCAGTGAGGGATTCCTTGTCTTCCAGATCAAGCTTGATGAAACTATAGTCTTTGTATTTCAAACTGTTAATAATCCTGTTATACTTTATGTCCTCTTTTCTTATTCCTGTTTCAGCCAGGCGGGCATACTTAAGATTGACGTCATAATAATTGTTGATATTATCCAGGCCTGTCACTTTGTGGCCTTCGGATATAAGCTTATTCACAAGGTGAAACCCAATGAATCCAGCAGTTCCTGTAATAAGTATCTTGCTCATATTTTACCTGCCTATTCCAAAATAATCAAATCCTGCTTGTTCAAGTACTTCCCTTTCATAAATATTCCTGCCATCAAAAACAACCCTGTTTTTCATAATCTTATAAATAACGGTCCAGTTTGGATTCCTGAATTCGTTCCATTCTGTTACCAGTACCAGGGCATCAGCATCGATAAGGGCACCGTATGAATCTTCCGAATAACTGATACTGTTACCCAGCCTCTTTTTTGCCTCATCCATAGACACAGGGTCATAGGCAGTTATTTCAGCTCCATATTCAAGGAATTTACTGATAAGGGTTAATGATGCTGCTTCCCTCATATCGTCCGTATTTGGCTTGAATGAAAGCCCCCACAGTCCAATTTTCCTGTTTTTGATATTCTCACCGAAATATTTGTATACTTTATGAAAGATCATTTCCTTCTGGCTTTCATTAACTTCATCCACTGCCTTCATCACTTTCAGATCATAGCCATAATCTGATGCCGTTTTGATAATAGCTTTAACATCTTTAGGAAAGCATGATCCGCCATATCCCAGTCCTGCATAAATAAATTTGTTGCCAATTCTTGAATCGGAACCTATACCCCTTCTTACCATATTAATGTCTGCACCCACCTTTTCGCAGAGGTTAGCTATATCATTTATGAAACTTATCTTTGTAGCCAGCATGGCATTTGCTGCATATTTGGTCATCTCAGCAGATGGTATGTCCATGTATATTACGGGATGACCATTCAGAACGAATGGTTTATATAATTTCTCTATAATCTTGAATGCCCTTTCTGAATCTGTCCCCACAATAATTCTGTCGGGTTTCATACAATCATTTACGGCATCACCCTCCTTTAGAAATTCAGGGTTTGATGCAACATCAAAATCAATTACAACATTTCTTTTGGCTAATTCATCAGCTATTTTGCTTCTTATTTTCTCTGCTGTACCTATAGGAACGGTGCTTTTTGTTATGACCAGAATATAATCGGTCATATGCCTGCCAATTTCTTCAGATACAGCCATTACATGTTTCAGGTCGGCACTCCCATCTTCATCAGGAGGTGTCCCGACAGCTATTAATACAGCCTGGGAATCGTTAAGAGCCTGTTTAAGATCTGTAGAGAATTTCAATCTTCCGGCCTCTACATTCCTTTTAAGCATGGGGCCCAGTCCTGGCTCATAGATTGGGATTATTCCTTTGTTCAGATTATTTATTTTTGTACCGTCTTTATCAATACACTGAACATTTACACCTGTTTCAGCCAGACAGGTACCGGAAACCAGACCTACATAACCGGTACCTACAATAGTTATCTTCATGCCTTGATTTTATTGAGGTTCTTTTTTATGAACAGGGTTATTATATGGTCAGCAAATCTACTAAAATTAGCCTTATTCTCAAATAAGCAATTCTGCCACGAGAACCGTAACTGCCTGGCCGGCTATTTCCACACGATTACCTGAGAGCCTGATATTTAATTCCCCCGATCGTTTTGAAGCCTGAAAAGACCTGAATTCTTTCTTACCCGTTTTCATATTCCAGAATGGAGCCAGGGCACAGTGTGCTGAACCCGTAACAGGATCTTCAACAATACCAAGGTCAGGCACAAAGCACCTTACTACGAAATCGTACTTGTCTTCTGATGATACAGACGTTACCATCAATTCTCCCAGCCCGGCATTTCTTATCGTTCCAGGGTCAGGATTTGCTTTAAAGACTTCATCTTCTGATTGTACGAGCACCAGTTTCCAGTCATAATCGCTCTGGTATAACTCCAGTGCATTGAGTCCGGTATCTTTTTTGAATGAGAAAGGGATATCAATTTTCCTCAGGCTGTAAACAGGAAAATCCATTATGATATTGTGGCCTTCTTTCCTGATGTTCAATTCACCGGCTTTTGATAGAAACTTAATGGGCTTGTCCGGGCTCAACCTGCCTGTTTCGTATAATATATGTGAAGCTGAGAGGGTAGCATGCCCGCAGAGATCCACTTCACTCACGGGAGTGTAATATCTGATTGAGAAATCTTCTCCCAGGGGGCTTACAAATGCTGTTTCAGATGCATTCATTTCCATGGCTATATTCTGCATCAATTCAGGGGGAAGAGCATTTTCTGTTATGTATACTCCGGCAGGATTCCCCTTAAAAGGTTCCGAGGTAAAAGCATCAACCTGGTATATTGTCTTTTTCATATTAATAACTGGGTTTTACAAATATTTACCCAAGATAGTAAATCATTTCAAGCCTGAAAAAAAGGTCGTATGATTGATGATAATTACTTGTATAATCGTATTTTGTATTATGAAACCTTGAAATAAACCAGATCATGACAATTCAAACCATAGACAGCAGCACTACCAGGGGGGATGACAGGAGGGTAATTAAGACTATCGACATGCATACCTGTGGAGAACCACTTAGAATAATTACGGGAGGATTACCAGAGTTAAAGGGAGATACCATCCTGGAGAGAAAAAACTATTTCGCGCGGTATCATGACAATATCCGTACTGCACTGATGTTTGAACCCAGGGGTCATGCCGACATGTACGGTGCTGTACTCACAGAGCCACTGACCGGAGGGGCAGACTTTGGAGCATTTTTTATGCATAATGAAGGATACAGCACCATGTGCGGACACGCCATAATTGCAATTACACGCTTTGTCCTTGAGACAGGCTTAATAAAGAAAGAAGGCAGGACTCCTGTCCTCGAAATTGATGTTCCTGCAGGCAGGATAAGGTCGAAAGCTTATATCAGGAATGACAGGGTTGACAAAGTGTCTTTCACAAATGTTCCTTCTTTCCTGATTATCCGCGATGAGACAGTTGAAGTTAAAGATATAGGTCGTATCAGTTTTGATGTTGCTTACGGCGGGGCTTTCTATGCTTTCTGTGATGCAAATGAACTTGGGCTAAACCTGGATAGATCGGATTATAATAAACTTATCGATTACGGTAAAAAAATTAAATCGGCAGTTATGGAAAATTTCAGGATTGACCATCCTTTTGAACCCGAGCTTGGTTTCCTTTATGGTACTATTTTTACTGGTAAAGCATATGATCTGGATAACTGGAGTCGTAATGTATGCATTTTTGCATCCGGTGAAGTAGACCGCTCTCCTACAGGGACCGGTGTGAGTGCAAGGGCCGGCCTGCATTATTCTAAAGGTGAATTGTCAGTTAATCATAAGGTTACAATAGAAGGCATATTGGGTACCACTATGGATGTTGAAATAAAAGATGTGCTGGATTATGGCCCTTATAAGGCAGTAATACCCGAAGTTAGTGGTAAAGCATACTATACCGGCAGCAATGAGTTCTGGGTTGATGCTGATGATCCACTGAAAGAAGGATTCATCTTCAGATAAATTGTCATCCAGAGCGCAGCGAAGGATAGCAGGTGCGAGAGATCCTTCGCTGTGCTCTGGATGACAAAGAGCGCAGGATGACATAGCTACCAGGAATAAATAAGTAATACCGGTTGTCTAATCTTAAAGAATCTATAAAACAAATACTCATGAAAACAATAATGAAAAGCATGGGGGTGCTTATACTCTCACTGGTTGTAACAACCGCTTTGGGACAGCAGAGGGGACAAGGGATGCGTCAGGTTGACCCCGAAGCAATGGCAAATCGCCAGGTTGAACAGATGAAAGAAATTATAAAGCTGAAGAATGACAAGGAAGAAAAGGCTGTTAAAGAGGTGTTCCTCAAGTATGCTAAAGAGAGGCAGAAAATGTTCAGCGAGATGCAACGCGGTGGTGAACCTGGAGCCAACAGGGAAAAGATTCAGGAATTGACGAATAAGCAGAACGAAGAGCTGAAAGGAATCCTGGGCGAAGAACGATTCACAACCTATAATGATAAAATGCAGGAATTGAGGCAGAATATGCGAAGAAGGAATTAGAGAAAGCCACTTTTATTTTTTGCCTTTTATCTTGATTACCGTTATCTCCGGGGGCATGCCTATTCTCGCAGGAAGGCCTATGGTACCCAGTCCTCGATTTACATAAAGATAATTATCATTTTTACCGTAAAGGCCATTCCATGCCGGGTATAACAGTTTTGCAGGGCTGATCTTAAATCCCGGCATTAGGATGCCTATCTGCATACCATGTGTATGACCCGCTAATGTAAGATCAATATCATTACGATATTGAATATTATCAATCCAGTGATTGGGATCGTGGGTAAGAAGTATTCTGAAGTCAGAACTGTCAGTACCCTGAATTGCCTTGTCGACATCACCATAGTCGAAATTCGGTGTCATGCCATAGGTTGTAACTCCGGTAAGGGATATAATCAGTGTATCAATACTAATTATGGTGCTCGTATTTTCAAGGTAGGTATGATCTGCACTGTTCAGCAAGTCCTCCATTTTATCAAGATGTTCTTCATAATTCTCGCTGTTGTACTCAGCGCTGTAAATTCCCGTGTCATGGTTCCCTGGAATAGCATAAACACCGTATTCTGATTGCATTGAAGCAAGTATCTCAGTGAAAGGTGTCATTTCTCTCCATATAAAGGTTACAAAATCACCGGTATTGACTATGATATCAGGCTCATAAGAATTGATGCTGTCAATAACCGGGATTAACTTTTTCTTATGTTTACTGAAACTATCCAGGTGAAGATCAGAAATATGCACAATTGTAAACCCGTCAAGTCCGTCCGGAAGTCCCGTATATTCAATCTCTACTGTTTCATACTTATAATTGAAACGTCCGTGGAATACACCTATCAGTAAGATGATGATGAAGACAAAAAATATTAATGCAAAAATCCATAATATTATTCTTATTCTTTTAGTCCTTCTGCCTGCAGCTTTTTGCTCCATGATTTTTTTTATAATTTCAAAGATACTTTTTCCCGAGTTAGAGTGGAAGCTTATTTTTATCTTTTGACAAAAAACAATATACATAATGCTGACCGTAGATTTTCACTCACCTGCCTATTATCCTGATTGTGGTCTGATCTATGTAATTATAGGAGCCAGATATTTGAATAAGTGGGTATTTATAAAACATAAGCAAAGAAAAGGCTATGAGCTTCCCGCAGGTCATATTGATGAAGGAGAAGATACCGAGACAGCAGCCCGGAGGGAGCTGGAGGAAGAAACAGGCGCAAAAGATTATAAAATAGAATGTATCTCAACATATACTGTATGTGAAAATAATAAACTGAGGGCAGGAAGATTGTATTATGCTGAAATTGAGACTATAGGAGAGGAAAAGGATGAAAAGGAGATAGATGATATAATATTATCCGATAGCCTGCCTTCAATGCTTAGTTTTCATTATGTTCAGGCAGTCCTTTTTGATTACCTGCAAAAGTACTTTTCGAATCAGGTAAATCCAGGGTAAACTAACTTGAAGCATTTCCACTCACGCAGAGTAGTAATCTTTTTCACAGAGTTACATATTATTGCATGATCAACAGGAAGGTTTGAAAAAAGAATGAAAGATCATGTAACATAACCGGAAATGTCCACTACTGTCAATTGTAAGGATAGTACAGGCTGAAAATGTATCTAATTATTATATTTGTATTATGCACAAATCAATACAGATGAAAAATCTGCCAGGAAAGACGGTTGAACGACTAAGTGGCTATCGCAGAAACCTCCTAGGGTACCTTGATGCCGGTAATAAATATATATATTCACATGAACTTGCTGCACTTCTTCATATTACAGCAGTGCAGGTGAGAAGAGATCTTATGCTCATAGGCTACTCAAGTGTTCAGAAAAAGGGATATGATGTTAAGGAACTTATTGCTACAATAGGTAACATAATAGATTCTGGTCAGGGTCAGAATGTTGCAGTTATAGGTATCGGGAATCTCGGGCAGGCAATAACCTCGTATTTCAAAGGTAAACGATCGAAGCTTAATATCGTGGCTTCCTTTGATAATGATCCCGGGAAAGTTAACAGGATAGTAGCCGGGGTACATTGCTATCATGTTGATCAACTTGAAGAGATAGTAAAGGAACAAAATATAACCATTGCTTTACTAACAATACCGCCGGATTTTGCACGATCTACCACCAGTGCAGCAATAAAATCAGGTATAAAAGGTATACTTAACTTCACCACTGTGCCATTGAATGTTCCGCCTGATATATACCTTGAGGAATATGATATGATCACTTCAATTGAAAAACTGGCATATTTTGTCAAAGAAGGATAAATGAGGGAAAGATGAACATGATTTTTTTCATTTCCTGCTAAACTTTCATTTACTTTCTTTGCATTGAATTTAATTGGTTTAAGCTTTTATGATGATATGAAATTTAATCCTGAAAGATTATCGATCAGGGATCAAAGGATGAAGCCATTTATTGACCCTGATGAGATATGGGGCATAATAAACAGAACCAAACCTGACGAGACCCGGGTACGTGATGTAATTGCCAAATCGCTTGATAAAAACAGATTAACACTTGAAGAAACAGCCGTTCTGATTAATGCTGATGATCCTGATCTTATTGAGGAGATAAAGGCCGGTGCGAGGGCACTGAAAGAAAAAGTGTATGGTAACAGGATAGTACTTTTTGCCCCTCTTTATATTGGTAATTATTGCAGTAATAACTGTAAATATTGTGGCTTCAGATCAAGTAACAAAGAGGCTATAAGAAGGACATTATCTGATGAGGAGATAATAAAAGAAGTATCAGCACTGGAGGATAATGGCCAGAAAAGACTGATCCTGGTTTACGGTGAACATCCAAGATATTCCGCTGAATATATCGCTCATACAGTAAAATTAGTTTACGGTATTAAAAAGGGCAGGGGTGAAATAAGGCGGGTAAATATTAATGCCGCCCCATTTGATATCAAAGGGTTCAGAACAGTCGGTGATGCAGGCATAGGTACCTATCAGGTTTTCCAGGAAACTTACCATCCTGAGGCATACAAATGGTATCATCTCCAAGGGAAAAAAAGCGATTATGACTGGAGGCTGACCTCGCTTGACAGGGCACAGGAAGCCGGGGTTGATGACGTGGGTATCGGTGCATTGTTCGGTTTATATGACTGGCGTTTTGAGGTGCTGGGACTGGTGCGACATACAAACCACCTCGAGGCATGTTATAATGTGGGTCCGCATACAATATCCTTTCCTCGCCTGAAAGATGCTTCAACAATTAATATGAATAAAGATTACGAAGTTAAGGACGATGAATTCAAGAGGCTTGTGGCTATTCTCAGGCTGGCAGTGCCATATACGGGCATGATTCTTACCGCCAGGGAAAGTCATGACGTCAGGAGGGAAGTGATAAAATTCGGGGTTTCTCAAATTGACGGGGGCACAAAGATTGAGCTGGGTTCATACTCAGATATTAAGAATGAGGAGCAGAATCTAAACAGGGAACAATTCATGATCAATGATGCAAGGTCGCTGGCCGAGGTAATAGATGAACTGCTGGATGACGATTTTATGCCTTCATTCTGTACAGCATGTTACCGGTTAGGAAGAACAGGTGAGCATTTTATGGAGTTTTCAGTTCCCGGCTTCATTAAAAGATATTGTTCACCAAATGCGGTTCTTACCCTCGCTGAATACCTGGTAGATTATGCAGATGGACAGCTTGCCGAAAAAGGATGGGAAGCTATAGAGAAAGGATTGTTAAGGCTTGATGATGATGTGGCCGCAAAAACTAAAGCAAGGATTGAACGAATCAGGCAGGGAGAAAGAGACCTGTACTTTTAAAAAATCTTCTGAATCAATTGATATGATAAGAATAATAGCAATAAGAGTTGTGGATAGGGTCAAAGAATCAGGCCTTACACAGAATATACTCAGTAAACACTCTTCAGTAATAAAGGTCAGGTTAGGATTTCATGAATTAAACGAGGATATTTGCAGCCGGGAAGGTTACATCCTGCTTCATCTGAAGAATGATGAAACAGGAATAAAAGCTCTCTTGAATGATCTTGATAAGATTTATGGCATTGAATTGAAGCAAATGGATTTAGGACCTCAGGCAGAAAAGCCGTATCCAATACCGGTTGAATCAACTATTGCTGTAGTCGGGATGATAATAAAAAACCGGTCTGATATTACAGGTGAAATCCAGAAAATCCTTACTTCATATGGTTGTTCTATCAGGACGCGGCTGGGCATCAACGAGGACGATCAAACAAAAGATTCAGGACTAATCCTGCTTGAACTTGTTGGTGAACATTCAGAAATGAACAGACTTGTCGATAGACTGAATAGCATTAATAATGTATCTGTTGGAGTAATATCCTTCAACTAGAAGATATCTGAAGGCGCGAGCCTTGCTTGCTGCTGGCGCAGGTTTCCAGACCTGTGCCCAATTTCCGCCAGGCTCACAGCCTCTTCATGCTGTTCGTTTCCAGCCTCAGCCTCAGCCTTAGCCTCAGCCTATATTATATTCCCTTCGTTACATTATAAACAACGCCCCTCTCTTTCAAATACCCGAGAATAAACTTTAGATGCCCTTCTGTTTTTCCTATAAATTCCGGCGGATTTATGCCTGGAGATTCGTACATGCCTTCCATCAACAGGTTTGCAACCGCAGTGCAGGTGTAGCCTGTTGTTCTAGCCATGGAAGTAATATTGTTGGCACTATCATAGCGGTCGAAAAGATCATATTGATACCTGTATTTTTCTCCTTTATCCATCCCCTCAAGTATTATCCTCATTACTGTAAATTCTTCTTCGCCGGATTTTAGTTGCCATTGGGGAAACATAAGAGCTGATGTAAGATCCAGGGGCCTGACCTTGTTGCCTTTAACCTCAATCTCTTTTTCGCTGAAGAAACCTGCTTCCCTGAGCATCTTCAGGTAGTCAATGGTTCCCGGATAACGCAATGTTTTCTCTATCATATTTGGCACAGGTATAGTATACAGCAGACTTCTCAATCCGTCTGAGTTCCATGCTTCCAGGGTTCCTATCTCATCAAATTCAATATACTCGGATTCAGACAGGGCATCTCTTGTAACAATTTTACCGTTAAGCATATAGCGAGCAGGCCTGGTATATTCTTCAATTACATCAATCGGAGAAAAAACAGCTTTGTATTGCCATGGCCATTCCCTCTTAAAAGGAAGTCCACCTACATAGCACTCATATTTTTCCACACTCATAAGAGAGTGGTGGTAACCAAGTATTATATTACTCATACCAGGTGCGACACCACAGTCAGTAACAACTGTTACACCTTTATTCCTGGCTATCCTATCCAGCGCAAACGGATCTTCGGGAAAGAAAGAAATATCCACCATGTCTATACCTGCTTCAATTGTATCCTTAACTGACTTATAGCCCATTGAGCCGGGAAGTGCTCCAATAACAAGATCATGATTGCGGACAAGGTCCTTTAGTATCGAGGAATCAGACAGATCGGCTGTTACTGCTTTTACATTATCCAAACCTTTGAGCACATTGATGCTTTCCGAGGATAAATCAACAGCAGTAACCAGGTAATCACTGCAAAGGTCTTTTACTATTGCTGAACCAACCAGCCCTGTGCCAAGTACAATAATTCTTTTTTTCATCCCGCTATTGTTTTATGTTTTGCAAGATAAGGCATTTCAACAGTAATGACATACGTCTATGCTGTAAAACAATACTTATGAAATTCCAATGAATGAATTATTTTAGCAAATTGTGATACTTTAAAAATGTTGATTATTATGAAGAGAATTTTACTGCTCTCAATCATTGGTATTTTCTATACCTGTGTCTTTGCACAATGGCCTATAAGTTACTATATTCCAAAACATATATCCTACGACCCTGAGATACCAACACCTTCAGAATTCGTGGGTCATGATGTTGGGGAGTGGCATATCACTCATGATAAGCTTTATTATTATATGCTCGAACTTGCCAGAATATCGGGTAGAGCTGTTTGGGAGGAATATGCTTTAAGTCATGAGAACCGTCCCCTGGGTAATTTGATTATAAGTTCAGCCGAGAATATTAAAAACCTGGAACAGCTCAGGGAGGAACATCTTAAGCTAAACAATCCTTCAACTTCTTCTTCAATGGATGTATCGGCCATGCCGGTTTTCATCAAGCTGGGGTATGGTGTGCATGGTAATGAATCGAGTGCTCAGAATGCATCGATGATAACAGCCTATTACCTGATTGCAGGTAAAGGGGAAGAGATAGATAGCCTGCTGGATAATGCGGTGATACTCATCGATCCTTGTCTTAACCCGGATGGAATGCAGCGGCATTCAACCTGGGTTAATATGCACAAGAGTATGAACCTTAATCCCGATGATAACTCCAGGGAGTTTAATGAAGTGTGGCCAGGCGGTCGCACCAACCATTACTGGTTTGATCTTAACCGTGATTATATTATGCTTCAGCATCCCGAAACCATTGGAAGAGTAGCATCTTTTTACCGGTGGAGGCCCAATATAAACACTGATCATCATGAAATGGGTGCTGGTTCGACATTCTTTTTCCAGCCAGGGGTAAAAACAAGGGAAAATCCGCTTACTCCTGAATACGCCTATGATATTCATTATGATATTGCCCGGTATCATCAGAAACACCTTGATAAAATAGGTAGCCTTTATTATTCAGAAGAAGGATTTGATGATTTCTACCTGGGCAAAGGTTCAGCCTATCCTGATATTCATGGCTCGATAGGTATACTTTTTGAGCAGGCCGGGGTTAAGGGCCATCTGAGGGAAACACCAGGAGGCTTGTTGTCTTTCCCTTTTGCTATAAAGAACCAGTTTACAATCACTCTTTCCACACTTGAAGCAGGACTTAGCTTGAGAGAAAAGCTTCTTCAGCACCAGGCCGACTTTTACAGTGAAGCACTGGAAAGGGCACAGGATGATCCATTGAAGGCCTATGTTTTCAGTGAACCTTACGATCTGTCAAGAACAGCTCATTTCATAGAAAACCTTTTAAGGCACCAGATAAAAGTATACCGGCTCGGTTCAGACATAAATATCGGGGGAAAGGAATATAAAGCAAAAGACAGCTATATTGTACCTCTCGAGCAACCTGAATATTTATTTATCAAGAGTATGTTTGAGACAATAACGGAATTCAAGGAAAATATCTTTTATGATATCTCGACCTGGGTTCTCCCGATGTCATTTAATATAGATTATTCAGAATACAGGACCCGTTCTGTTAATGATCTCCTGGGCCCTGAGATCGTTTTCCCTCCTTATCCGGAAGGAAGCCTTAGAGGTAACAGGGATGCATATGCATGGCTTTTTGAATGGAATGACTACTATACACCCGGTGCTCTTTATCGTCTGCTTAATGAAGGCTTAAAAGCCAGGGTGGCTACTGAAAGGTTTGTTTATGATGATGGAGAATTTAAGAAAGAATTTGGTAATGGGACTATAATGGTTCCGGCTTATAACCAGGAGCTTGACCGTGATGCAATATATGAACTGATGAAAGAAATTGTTGGGGATTTCGGAGTCACAGTTTACGGAATGAGAACAGGCTATACCACTGAAGGAATTGATTTTGGGAGTAATAGTTTTCAGGTACTTGAAAAACCGAAGGTCATTATGTTTGTGGGTGACGGAATAAGCAGCAGGGATGCAGGAGAGATATGGCATATGTTCGACCTGAGGTTTGAAATGCCTGTGACTATGACTGATGTACGAGAGATAGGATCACTTGATATGTCAGAATATAATGTACTGATTATGGCAGGCAACCCCTTACTCTCAGATTTGCAGCTTCAGGAAGTGGTTAACTGGAATAGAAAAGGAGGTTTAATAATTGCATATAAGGATGGGAATTCATTCTTAAGATCCAATGAACTGGTTGATATTAATTATATTCCTGATCCTGGATTTGAAGTTAATGATGATATTAAATATGCTGACAGGTATGCACAGTATTCATTGCACAGGATACCCGGATCAATATTCCGGATCAGGATAGATAAAACACATCCTCTTTTTTACGGTTACAAAGATGAATTTATACCTGTATTCAAGTCTGGTTCTGCTGCTGTTGAGAAAAGTGATAATCTCTTTACCAATCCTGCTGTATATACCGATAGTCCATTGTTAAGTGGTTACAGCTCTGATGAAAATACTGAAAGAATAGCAGGCTCAGCTTTTTGCACTGTCCATCCTTCAGGAAGAGGGAATATCATTTCCATTTATGATGATACTAATTTCAGGGCTATCTGGTTTGGCACCAGCAAGATATTTATGAACGCAGTGTTTTTCGGACCGATCCTCTAGGTTTTCGTCTTTCAAAGTAATGTTTAGAGTCGCCCCATTCCCCGAAGCCAGGCTCAACATCAACCATTTTCAATCTTGCCTCCAGGCATTCTTTGGAGTCATCATCTTCATCTGTGCTGAGGGGCTTGTTTTCATAAAGATTATAGTTATCTCGGTATATGCCGGGTGTTATATTTGGCATTATAACATTTGCCCCAATTTTAACAGCTTTTTCACGACCTATAGGATCTATTGCCTGCAGGGCAGTGGATGCAGCAATATTAATATCCTTCATTAAAATCCTGAGTACAGCTATCATATTAAGCGACAGCTCAAATCTGGCCTTAATAGGAAGTAATTCACTTTTGTAATCAATCATTGGAGTATTGGCATGTTCAATATATGGACCCATGCCTACCATATCAATATCCAAATTCTTCATAAATAAAAGATCCCCTGCCAGATCTTCATATGTCTGGAAGGGCAAACCTATCATAACACCCGTACCTGTTTGATATCCAATTTTTTGCAATAGATACAGGCACTCAAGTCTTCGTTGGTAACTATGGAGATTATCATCAGGGTGCAGTTTTGCATAAAGGCCAGGGTTTGATGCTTCAATACGCAGGAGATACCTGTGAGCCCCTGCTTCAAACCATTCACGGTATACTTCCTCCGTTTGCTCACCAACCGATAGAGTTATACCTAATTTCCCGCCCGAAAGCTTTTTTATCTCTTTGAGCAACCTGGTTATCCTGGAAGCAAAACGGGAATTGCTGAGTTCTCCCGACTGCAACACAACGGAACCGTATTTATTCTCAAAGGCATAAAGAGCAGCATCAAGAATTTCCTTGTCGGAAAGGCTATATCTTTCAACCTCCTTATTGTCTCTTCTTATACCGCAATAGTAACAGTTTTTATCACATATATTCGAGAATTCTATCAATCCCCGAAAATATACCCTGTTCCCCACATACTTACGTCTAATACGCGCTGATTCGCTGAAGAGCTCAGTACGTTCTGCCCCGTCTGACCTGAGCAGTGTGACTATTTCCTCCAGACCTAATTTGCCGTGCTTCAGTATGTTACTTACTTTGTTTTTCATTTATTTAATTGAAGCACCAAAGATAGTTAGAAAAAGATAAGGTTAAATAAAAAAATCATTGTCTACTTTGCGGCTGAGCCTAAAAAAATTATTTTAAATAAGAATAAATTAATATAAGATGTTACCTTTGTGTATAAAGATTTAAAATCAGGATATTCCAGGCCGTTTATAGGATAATTCACGGTATAAATTATAAATGATGATAGCACTCACAAATATGCCGGTAGGTAAGAAAGGAATTATAAAAGATATAGATGGCGGATACGGAATAACGCATAATTTGGATGTAATGGGCATACATACAGGTATAGAAGTTACCAAAGTCAGCAAGCAATGGATGAGGGGTCCGGTAACAATTCGTATTGGGAACAATGAAATTGCATTAGGCTACGGAATGGCTACCAGAATAATGGTGGAATTGATTTAATCCAGGCTTATTATGAAGGTATTACTGGTTGGAAATCCTAATGTAGGTAAGAGTGTTATTTTCAGCCGGCTCACAGGACTGAATGTAATATCTTCAAATTATCCAGGTACAAGTATAGATTACACTAAAGGATATTTCAATATTCAAGGTGAACGGGCAGAATTAATTGATGTCCCGGGTATTTATTCGTTAGAACCCACATGTAAAACAGAAGAAATTGCTGTTAAGCTAATTAAGAACGGCGATGTCTTTATTAATATTATAGATTCCACTAACCTTGAACGTGGTCTTAATCTCGCGCTACAGTTAATTCAATACAAAAAGCCTTTATTAATTGTGCTTAACTTATTTGATGAAACCAGGCGCCTTGGGGTATCCATTGATATAAAAAAAATTGAACAAATACTGGGAGTACCCTGTGTCGCAACCTGTGCTCTGACAGGTGAAGGGATTAAAGAGCTTAAGTCAAAAATCGGAGATGCAACCATATCTGAATATGTTTTTGATTATTCACAACGATGGAATGAAATTGGAAAAATCATCAATGAAGTACAGGAAATCAAATACCATAGCCCTAAAATCACTGAAAAATTAAGAGATGCTACCATCAGGCCCATTACCGGCATCCCAATATTGATTCTGGTTTTATTGCTCACATTCGCACTTATAAGGTTTATAGGTGAAGGTTTAATTGGTGCTGTGTTCGAGCCGTTTTTTGAAAAAGCATGGTCGCCGCTAATACTCCGGTTATCAGAACTATTAGGACAGTCTGGGTTTTTTCATGATTTATTAATAGGCAAACTGGTTGGTGGTGATATTGATTACGGTGAGTCATTCGGTTTATTAACAACAGGTTTATTTATTCCCCTGGGTGCCGTGCTTCCTTATGTATTTGCATTTTACACGGTGCTGGCTGTTTTGGAGGACTCGGGCTACTTGCCGAGGGTAGCTGTAATGGTAGATAATATAACTCGTAAAGCCGGGATGAATGGCACTGCAATTATTCCGATGCTTTTAGGGTTTGGATGTAATGTGCCGGGAGCTCTGGCAACAAGGTTACTGAAAAGCCGGAAGGAAAAATTCATTGCAGCTACCCTCATGTCAATTACTGTTCCATGCATGGCTTTGCAGGCGATGTTATTCGGCTTACTGGGTCCGTATGGCATTAAAGGGCTGGGAATTGTCTTCGGCACATTGATTATTGTATGGTTTATTTTGGGCTTATTTCTCAACAAAATAATTAAAGGACCATCACGGGAAATTTTTGTTGATATTCCACCTTACAGGATTCCATACCTCAGGGGTCTGGCAAAAAAAATATGGATGAGATTAAGGTGGTTTATAAAAGAGGCTGTCCCTTTCATGTTACTGGGTGTTCTGATAGCCAACCTTTTATATTCATTAGGTATTATGCAATTTTTTAGCGGGATAACCGCTCCTGTTTTCAATCATTTATTGGACTTGCCACCAGATGCCGTGGGGGCAATGATAATGGGATTCTTAAGGAAAGATCTGGCCGTAGGGATGCTTATCCCGTTGAATATGAGCTTAAAACAATTGATAGTTGCATCAGTTGTTCTGTCTATGTATTTCCCATGTGTTGCTACTTTTGCCGTTTTGTTAAAAGAACTCGGGCTGGTGGATATGCTGAAGTCTACTTTAATAATGATCCTGGTGGCATTGATAACCGGCAGTGTGTTAAATGCAGCTTTAACTCTAACAGGTCTTTAAATACTATCATTATATTTTCCGTTAATGTGAGGTAAATAATGAATTTACTTTGTATAGTACTTACTTTAACTTCTTTATTAAGTAAATTTGTTTTAAACAAAACAAAATATGGAGGAAAAAGAAAAGATAAAAGAGGAAGCCATTAAAAGGTTCAGATCAGGTTTCAATTGTTCACAATCAGTTTTAAGTTCTATGGCAGGTAAGCTTAATGTTGATGTCTCTTTTCTTGAAAAAGTATCATCAGGCTTTGGCGGAGGGATGGGGCATATGCAGGGTACATGCGGAGCGGTGACAGGAAGCTTTATGACAATAAGTCTTTATTGCGGTAATAAATATCATGATAATAATGAACGAACTGATGAAGCATACAGGCTTATCAAGAAATTTGATTCAGAGTTTAAGAAGTTGCATGAAACAACTAATTGTATGGAACTTATAGGCTATGTTCTGGATTCCCCGGAAGATCATGACAGGGCAGTTGAGAATAATGTCTTTGAACGAGTATGTGAAAAATGTATCAGCGATTCAATAGATATACTATACAGTTTATTATTGTAGACTCTTGGTTTAATAATAAATATCAGGCAATAAGATGAAAATCAGTGCACGTAACGTATTAAAAGGTACCGTCAAAACTTACGAAACAGGGATGGTAAATGTCGAGGTTGTAATAGAAATTGCACCCGGGCTGGAAATAACCTCAGTGATTTAACCTGTCTGCCGGCATCAGGTGTCCACAGCAATTGGCGAATGACCCAGGCAGGCACTTCTTCAACAATTCAACAATTTACAAACAATCATTGTATGATTTATTTGATTTTCATACATTGACTGATCAATGAACCCTTTTTCTGACAAATTATAACGAAATGATTAACAATTACTTATTGAACCCCCGGAGTATTGTTATTGTAGGAGGTTCGGAGGATATTACAAAACCCGGGGGTAAAGTTCTTAAGAATATTCTTGACGGGGAATTCAAAGGGGACATATATGCAGTTAATCCCAAAGCAGATGAAGTACAGGGTATAAGATGCTACCGCAGCCCTGCTGATATTCCTGACACCGATCTCGCGATAATTGCTATTGCTGCAAAATATTGCCGGGATACTGTGGATATCCTTGCACGGCAGAAATCCACCAGGGCTTTTATTATTCTTTCCGCAGGTTTTGCCGAGGAGAATGCAGAAGGGGCAAAACTTGAACATGGAATTGCGGAGATTATTGATTCAGTTGGCGGATGCCTTATAGGTCCCAATTGTATTGGGGTATTGACGCCCGTTTATAATGGTGTTTTTACCACCCCTATCCCTGTACTCAATCCCTCGGGCGTTGATTTTATCTCAGGTTCCGGGGCCACTGCTGTTTTTATTATGGAATCAGCAATTCCTAATGGGATACCTTTTTCTAGTGTTTTTTCAGTTGGTAACAGTGCCCAGGTTGGTGTGGAAGATGTGCTCAAATATATGGACGAGACTTACGAGCAAGGGAAAAGTTCTAAAGTGAAACTACTTTATATCGAAAGCATTAATAAACCGGAAATGCTTCTGAGGCATGCATCATCACTGATCAGAAAAGGGTGTAAAATTGCGGCAATAAAAGCAGGATCATCAGAGGCTGGCAGCAGGGCAGCCTCGTCTCATACTGGTGCCATGTCCAGTCCCGATGTGGCTGTTGATGCCCTTTTCCGAAAAGCAGGCATTATACGATGCCATGGCCGTCATGAGCTGGCAGCGGTGGCAGCAGTGCTGATGAATCCTCTTCCTCAGGGCAGGAAAATGGCTATTGTAACACATGCGGGAGGACCGGCAGTAATGATGACTGATGCCATGTCAAAGGGGGGAATTGAAATTCCACAGATAAAGGGGGATAAGGCACAAGCTTTGCTTGATAAGCTGTTCCCTGGCTCATCGGTGGCAAACCCGATTGATTTTCTTGCAACAGGTAATGCCGAACAGCTGGCATATATACTGGATGCATGCGAGGCAGATTTTGATGAAATTGATGCTATTGCAGTTATTTTTGGCAGCCCTGGACTATTTCCCGTGGATGATGTATACAATGTATTGAATGATAAAATGAGATCAGGTAAAAAACCGGTTTATCCCATACTGCCCTCTCTGATAACTGCAGGAAGAGAAGTCAATGATTTTATTGCCAAGGGAAATGTAAACTTTCCCGATGAAGTTGTTTTTGCCAGTGCTCTGGTTAAGGTTATGAATACAAGATATCCTGGTGATGATATTTTTGACAAACAGGAGATAAATAATGAAGTTATCAGGAAGATAATAGATGATAACGATAATGGCTATCTTAAGCCTGATGATGTTCAGAAATTGCTTGATGCAGCAGGCATTGCCAGGGTTGAAGAGGAAATAACCTATTCGGAGGAAGAAACACTGCAGAAAGCTGACAAGCTGGGATTCCCTCTGGTTATGAAAGCCGTCGGGCCTGTACATAAATCTGATGTAGGAGGAGTGGTTCTTAATGTCGACAACACAAGGAAGGCCGTTTCTGAATATAAAAAACTTATGAAAATTGAAAGTGTCGAAGCTGTACTTATGCAACCTATGGTAAGAGGACTGGAACTGTTTGCAGGTGCAATAAAAGAAGGTGACTTCGGACACCTGGTAATGGCAGGGCTGGGGGGTATATTCATTGAGATTATGAAAGACGTTAATATTTCCCTTGTCCCGTTGAGCAAAAATGAGGCGGAAAACATGATCAACACCCTGAAAGGTTATGATATTTTAAAGGGAGTCAGGGGCCAGCAAGGTGTTAATATTAAAGCCTTTGCGGATGTTCTTATTCACCTCTCTGCATTGCTGGAGGCAGCACCGGAAATTGTTGAAATGGACCTTAATCCCCTTATTGGTAATGCAGAAACGGTCGTGGCTGTCGACGCAAGGATAAAAATAGAACGATAAGTTATTATGAGTTATGAGTTATGAAGAGGTCTGATATATTTCTTGTTCTTTTTCTGGGTCTCATTTTTAGCCCTTTTATAATAAGTGATACAATCTATAATTATTACGACAGGTTTTACGCCAGCTACCCCTTCGTAACAAGTTTTATTAAATTTGCTATCCTGGCCACGACCGGAGAGTTGATAGGATTACGGATACGAACGGGAAAATATTTTGCACCGGGCTTCGGCATCCTGCCACGTGCCATTGTGTGGGGAATCCTTGGGATCACTATACAGGCAGCTTTTATCATTTTTGCACGCGGGGTGCCATTACTCCTGGAATTTGCCGGTTTACACGGTTCAGCTGCTGCCATGGAAGGTCCGCTCAGCGCGGGCAAGATTGGAGTAGCTTTCTCTATAAGCCTGCTTCTGAATATTTTCTATGCACCTGTTTTGATGACCGTACATAAGATTACCGATTCTCATATTGAAATGAATGGTGGTACAGTGAGAGGTTTTTTTTCATCTGTAAAGGTAAGTCATATTCTAAGGCAGATAGACTGGGACACACATTATGGATTTGTTTTGAAAAAAACTATAGTGTATTTCTGGATACCGGCACAGACAATTAATTTTCTGATGCCTGAACAGTTCAGGGTCCTTATTGCGGCTGTTTATGGGATAATACTTGGAATTATACTTGCCTTTGCTGCCCTATCAGGAAGTGATATTTAACATGTTTTTAATTGAGTTTAGATTTTGTATATTTAAAGTCCTTATAAGCGCAGAACAATAATGAAACACGATATTAAGTTGAACACATACAATCCCTGTGAAAGGTTATTATTGGCGGTTATTGTTATCTTGCTTATGGGGATTATTGTATTTCTAATGGAAAAGTATTAAATAAAAAACAGGGGCAGTTTGGACAGACTGCCCCTGTTGATTTTTGAACCCTGGCTTAAAATTAGATTTATGAGAAACACCCCGATAGATTCTTCGGTAGTTGCAGCTAAAATTAAAGAGAGTGACCTGTCTTCCCTGGATAATGCCAGTATAAGGGAAATAGTAAAGCTTGTCAACCAGATCGAAATGGAAACAGGTGAGAAATATGTTAGGATGGAAATGGGAGTGCCGGGCTTGCCATCTCCACTGGTGGGGATCCAGGCAGAGAAGGCAGCACTTGATGATGGAGTGACATCAATATATCCGAATATTGAAGGCTTACCTCAGCTTAAGGAAGAAACATCAAGGTTTATAAAGTTGTTTCTGGATGTAGACGTTAATCCTAAAGGATGTATCCCCACTGTCGGATCATTAATGGGTAGTATGGCCGGTTACCTGGTGATAAACAGGAACGACAGGACAAAGGAGGGAACCCTCTTCATTGACCCGGGATTCCCGGTACATAAGCAGCAGATTAAAATACTGGGTCAGGACTATATGTCTTTTGATGTGTATAATTACAGGGGAGAGAAGTTACGTGACAAACTTGAGTCTTACCTTAAAACCGGGAAAGTCTCAAGTATATTATATTCGAATCCAAATAATCCGGCATGGATATGTTTTACACATGAAGAATTGAAGATCATTGGTGAACTGGCTACTGAATATGATGCTACTGTTATTGAAGACCTGGCATACTTTGGAATGGATTTCCGCAAGCAATATGGCAAACCGGGTCAGCCCCCGTATCAGCCAACTGTAGCTAAATATTGTGATAACTATATCCTGCTTATATCCAGTTCGAAAGCTTTCAGTTATGCCGGTCAGCGCGTGGGTATGCTCGTGATATCCGACCACCTGTATAACCGCCGTTACCCCGACCTGCGCAGGTATTATACAAGTGATCTTATCGGGCATGCCATGGTCTTCGGTGCATTATATGCCTTGTCGGCCGGTGTTACACACACAGCCCAGTATGGGCTTCATGCTATGCTTAAAGCAGTTAATGACGGAGAATATAACTATCTTGAGGATGTAAAAGAGTACGGGGAGAGAGCAAGAATGATGAAGCAGATGTTCATTGCCAATGGATTTGATATCGTTTATGATACTGATATTGACAGCCCGATAGCTGATGGTTTCTATTTTACTATCTCATTCCCCGGGATGAGCAGCGGTGAATTACTTGAGAACCTGCTTTATTATGGTATCAGTGCCATAACATTAAATATAACAGGAAGCGACAGGACTGAGGGATTGAGAGCCTGTGTATCACAGGTACACCGCAATATGTTACCTGTTTTGCAGGAAAGATTACAGCGATTTTATGAAGATTTCAAATAAATGATTAATAAATTAACATAAAGAATATGGCCAAACTTAAAGGAGCGATTGTTATCGACAAAGAACTGTGTAAAGGATGTGGCGTATGCGTGACTGCATGCCCTACAGAGGTTATTGCACTATCATCCGAGGTGAATGGCAAGGGCTATAATTATGCAGAAGCAGTGAATATGGATGCATGTACAGGTTGCACAAACTGCGCGGTAGTTTGTCCTGATGGAGTAATAACCGTTTACCGGATGAAGGTTTAATTAATAAAAAGTATGAAATCAAATATGGAAAAGGAATTAAGATTAATGAAAGGTAACGAGGCTATTGCTGAGGCAGCAATAAGAGCCGGTACCGATGCCTATTTTGGTTATCCCATTACCCCTCAGAGTGAGGTTCTTGAATATCTTACCTCGGAAAAGCCTCACGAAAGAACAGGAATGGTAGTGTTGCAGGCTGAAAGTGAGGTAGCCGCTATTAATATGGTATACGGTGGCGCAGGTTGCGGAAAAAAAGTGATGACATCTTCCTCATCTCCCGGTATTTCACTTAAACAGGAAGGTATAAGTTATATTGCAGGTGCCGAATTGCCCTGTCTGGTTATTAACGTGGTAAGAGGAGGCCCCGGACTTGGTACAATACAGCCTTCACAGTCTGACTATTTTCAGGCTACAAAAGGTGGTGGGCATGGCGATTATAAACTAATAGTCCTTGCACCAGCTTCAGTGCAGGAAATGGCTGACTTCGTGGAACTTGCCTTTGACCTGGCATTTAAGTACAGAAACCCGGCAATGATTCTTTCCGATGGGGCAATAGGACAGATGATGGAAAAAGTATGGCTTAAACCACAGAAAGAAAGATCCAAAGAATCACCTTCCTGGGCTACCACAGGTAAGACTCCAGACAGGGAAAGAAATATTATTACCTCACTGGATCTCGATCCCAACAGGCAGGAACAATTCAATATTAAACTACAGAAGAAATACCATGAAATACAGGAAAAAGAGGTGAGGTATGAAAAATTCCAGTGCGACGATGCCGAATACCTTCTGGTGGCTTATGGTACCAGTTCACGTGTATCACAAAAAGCCATTCAGATGGCCAGGGATGAAGGTATTAAGGTGGGACTTTTACGGCCAATTACTCTATTCCCGTTTCCTAAAAAAGAGATAAATGAACTGGCAAACCAGGTTAAGGGTATTCTCTCAGTTGAAATGAGTGCCGGGCAGATGGTTGAAGATGTGCGATTAGCTGTGAATGGAAAAGTGCCGGTTGAACATTTTGGCAGGATGGGAGGTATAGTTCCTACTGCTGAAGAAGTTGTTGAAAATTTGAAAACAAAAATTATTGGAGGATAATAGCATGACAGATAATATAAATATACAGGACATAGTAAAAACCGAAAACCTTGTTCATAAGAAATCATCGGTGATGACGGAAAATACCATGCACTACTGCCCGGGTTGCGGACATGGAACTACCCACCAGATTGTTGCCGAAGTTATTGAAGAAATGGGTATCCAGCAGGATACAATAGGTATAACTCCTGTAGGCTGCTCGGTTCTTATGTACAATTACCTGGATATTGATATGCAGGAAGCTGCACACGGACGAGCACCGGCACTGGCTACCGCAATCAAAAGATTATTACCTGAAAAATTCGTTTTTACCTACCAGGGAGACGGGGACCTGGCAGCAATTGGTACTGCAGAAACTATTCATAGCTGCAACAGGGGTGAAAATATACTCATAATCTTTATTAACAACGGCATATATGGAATGACGGGCGGCCAGATGGCTCCCACTACAATCGAAGGGATGAAATCATCCACCACCCCTTATGGAAGGGATGTTAAACTGATGGGTAATCCGTTGAAAATGACTGATATAGTAGCTACGCTTCCCGGTACATATTATGTAACTCGGCAGAGTGTACATAAGCCTGGTAACGTGAGAAAAACGAAAAAAGCAATCCGCAAGGCATTTGAATACCAGAAACTGAATAAGGGTACATGCTTTATAGAAATTGTATCTAACTGTCCTTCAGGTTGGAAAATGACACCGGTGGAATCTAATGAATGGATGGAACAAAATATGTTCCCATTTTATCCTCTGGGTGATTTTAAAGTACCAGAAGAATAATAGTTATACTCAATAATTGAAAACTGATAGATTATGACAGAAGAAATAATAATTGCAGGATTTGGTGGACAGGGTGTCCTTTCGATGGGTAAGATAATGGCATATTCAGGAATAATGCAGGATATGGAAGTTAGCTGGATGCCTTCATACGGGCCTGAAATGCGTGGCGGTACAGCAAATGTTACAGTGATACTGAGCGATGAAAGAATCAGCAGTCCTATATTGAGGACTTTTGATACTGCAATAATTCTTAACCAGCAATCACTTGATAAGTTCGAAAAATCAGTTAAACCCGGTGGCACACTTATATACGACGGACACGGTATAGTAAGACATCCTGAACGGGATGATATTGCAGTATACAGGATAGATGCCACTGAAGAGGCCACTAAAATGGAGAGCTCAAAAACTTTCAACATGGTGGTACTCGGAGGATATCTGAAGATAAAACCCGTACTAAAGATGGAGAATGTAATTACTGGTCTTAAAAAATCACTTCCCGAAAGATATCATCACCTTCTTCCAATGAATGAGAAAGCCCTTGAAAGGGGTATGGAAATCATCAGGAAACTCAATTAATGGAACCGAGGAGCCTGATCCCGAGAATTCGGGAGAAGGTGACGAGCTCGACGAATCCCCGCGGCACAGGTCAGAGACCTGCGCCAGCGGGATGAGTCAATGATGGAATAATGGAATAATGGACAGATAGGTACCCTAAACATCATTCCAATATTCCAAAATTCCAATATTCCA
>JAFGLJ010000059.1 GCA_016928075.1 Bacteroidales bacterium
AGCCTTGGGCTTAGCCTAATAAAAAAGCGGATACTCGATCCGCTTTTTTATTCTCAGTATTTCATTTCGGCGAGGCGCTTATAGGAGTTATATCTCCATTTAGCGTTTTCCTCGGCTGCCTTAAAGAGGACTTTTGCTTCTTCAGGGAATGATTTTGTCAGGGAGGTGTATCTCACTTCTGATCTGAGGAAGGACTGGAACTTACTAATATCCGGTTCCTTGGAATCGAGCTGGAATGGGTTTTTACCTTCCTTTTCCAGCCTGGGATCATACCTGTAGAGGTGCCAGTATCCTGATTCTACAGCAAATTTCATTTGCTCCATTGTTTTATCCATCCCGGCTATTAATCCGTGGGCAATACATGGGGCGTAAGCAATAACAATGGATGGGCCCGGATATGCTTCAGCTTCCTTTATAGCCCTGAAACATTGTGCCATATTAGCTCCCATTGCTATCTGTGCAACATAAACATAGCCGTAGTTCACGGCCATCATTCCGAGGTCTTTTTTCCTTATTTTTTTCCCGGAAGCTGCAAACTTTGCCACAGCGCCTGCCGGTGTGGCTTTGGAAGATTGTCCACCGGTATTTGAATATACTTCGGTATCGAGTACCAGTATGTTAATATCCTCAGCTGATGCCAGCACATGGTCGAGGCCGCCGTAACCGATATCATAAGCCCATCCATCGCCTCCGAAGCTCCATATTGATTTTTTAATCAGGTAATTTTTAAGGTCAAGGATCTCTTTTGCCACACGTTCTTTTTCATTTTTCAGAGCCTTTAGCACTTTCTCACTGGCTTCCACTGATTTTTCCCCATCGAGCATATTGTCAATCCATTCCCGGAAAGCTTCTTTTGTGTCATCTGCGATCTTACCTTCATCCAGGGCAGCTTGCATTCTAAGCCGGATACGTTGACGCATTTTCTCTACTCCTGTAACCATTCCAAATCCATATTCAGCGTTATCTTCGAACAGGGAGTTAGCCCATGCGGGGCCTTTACCTGTAATGGAGTTAGCCCGGTAAGGGGTGGAAGGCGCCGATCCTCCCCAGATAGAGGAGCAACCGGTAGCATTAGCTATCATCATACGCTCACCGAACAGTTGGGTTACCAGTTTAACGTAGGGTGTCTCACCGCAGCCTGCACATGCTCCTGAAAATTCAAATAAAGGTTGTGCAAACTGGCTGTTTTTCAAATTAGCATTTATGGGAACTACATTTCCTTTATAACCAACTTCCTTATCCAGATAGTCCCATATCTTAGCCTGGTCCGTCTGTGTTTGCAGTGGTTCCATTACCAGTGATTTTTCTTTGGTGGGGCATACATTTACGCAAACCTCACAGCCGGTACAATCGAGAGGGCTGATCTGTATACGGTAATTATAGCCTTTAATGTTCCCCTTGCCTTCCAGTACATCTATTTTTGAGGGTGCCTTTTGCACTTCTTCACCGGTAAGCAGAAAGGGGCGGATAACAGCGTGCGGGCAAACGTAAGCGCACATATTACACTGGATGCAATTTTCGGGTACCCATCTCGGTACATTAACAGCCACTCCTCTTTTCTCATATTCTGTTGTGCCAGGAGGGAAGGTACCATCTTCTCTTCCCTTAAAGACACTTACGGGCAGGTCGTCTCCTTTTTGGGCATTAATGGGGTCACACACATTTTTAACAAAGTCAGGAACATTACGCTCCTCTTTTTTGTCTTCCCCATTCAGTTTTTTCCATTCACCCGGTATTTTAACCTCTTTCACTTCTTCCCCTCCTTTATCCACTGCTGCATAGTTCATGTTCACCACATTTTCTCCCTTACGTCTGAATGTTTTTTCTATAAACTTCTTCATTTCGTCCACAGCCTTATTATAAGGAATGACTTCAGAAACCTTAAAGAAGGCTGATTGCATGATGGTGTTTGTACGTGTACCCAATCCGATATCTTCTGCCAGTTTGGTGGCATTGATTATATAAAACCGGATATCATTTTCTGCCATGTATTTTTTCATGGATCCGGGTAATTTTTCTTTTATCTCTTCCTCATCATATATGCTGTTAAGCAGAAATGTACCTCCTTTTTTCAGTCCCTTGAGCATATCATATTTTTCCAGATAAGGTGTAACATGGCATGCTACAAAATCCGGTGTATTGACCAGGTAAGTAGAATTTATGGGTTTATCACCGAAACGGAGGTGAGAAACAGTAAGTCCACCTGATTTTTTGGAATCGTAAGCGAAATATGCCTGGCAATACTTATCGGTTGTTTCACCTATGATCTTTATTGAGTTTTTGTTGGCACCAACTGTGCCATCTGAACCCAGTCCGTAGAATTTGGCTGAATAGGTAGATTCATCTGACATACTTATTTCAGGCAACAGGGGTAACGAGGTATTTGTGACGTCGTCATTTATACCCACCGTAAAAAGGTTTTTTGGCTTATCTTTTTTAAGATTTTCAAAAACCGACATTATCATAGCCGGGGTTGTATCTTTTGAAGAAAGACCATATCGTCCACCTACTATAACAGGGCGATTTTCTCTTTCATAGAATAAGTCGCGTACATCAAGATAGAGAGGTTCTCCATTAGCTCCAGGTTCTTTGGTACGGTCAAGCACTGCTATTTTCTTAACGGTGCCGGGCAGGACATCGAAGAAATACTTGCCTGAGAATGGCCTGTAAAGGTGCACCGTAACAAGACCTAATTTTTCACCCCTGGCATTCAGGTAGTCAACAGTTTCCTTTATTGTTGAAGTAACTGATCCCATGGCCACTATAATATTTACAGCGTCGGGGGCTCCATAATAAGTAAATGGTTTATATTCTCTTCCTGTAAGGTCCGATATCTTCTTCATATTCTCTGCAACGATATCGGGCAGTTTTTCATAGAATGGGTTGACAGATTCTTTTGCCTGGAAATAAATATCAGGGTTCTGTGCTGTGCCCCTGGTTACAGGGTGTTCAGGGTTGAGGGCATTATTCCTGAATTTTTGCAATGCATCCCAGTCCATTAATTTTTTCATATCCTCTGTTTCCAGCATTTCGACCTTTTGTACCTCGTGTGAAGATCTGAATCCGTCGAAGAAATGCATAAATGGCACACGTGATTTTATTGCTGACAGGTGAGCCACTCCTGCAAGGTCCATTATTTCCTGTATGCTCCCGGTGGCTATCATGCCGAAACCAGTTTGCCTGGTTGCGTATATATCGCTATGATCGCCGAAAATTGAAAGTGCGTGAGCAGCTACCGAGCGGGCGCTGACGTGAAATACAGCCGGTAATAATTCACCTGCCATTTTATACATATTAGGTATCATCAGGAGCAAGCCCTGTGAGGCTGTAAAGGTAGATGTAAGGGCTCCTGACTGTAATGAACCGTGAACAGCACCTGATGCACCTCCTTCGGATTGCATTTCCACGACCTTTACTATCTCCCCGAAAATATTTTTTCTGCCGTAAGCGGCCCATTCATCAATGAATTCGGCCATATTTGAGGATGGTGTAATAGGGTAGATACATGCAACTTCACTGAACATATATGCGATATGTGATGCTGCCTGGTTACCGTCAAGTGTTATAAACTTTTTGTTTGTTCCCATGTCTGAATAAATCTTATTTGGTTTGAAAATTAGACATAAAAAATTTACTATACTATAAACAGTTATTAAGTATATTATTCTCCATTCATGGAGATAAGAAATTCCTCGTTGGATTGAGTCTGACGAAGCCTGTCGCGGAGGAACTCCATTGCTTCAACGGCATTCATGTCGGTAAGGTAATTCCTCAGGATCCATATTTTGTTAAGGAAATTTTTATCAAGCAGCAGGTCTTCCCTCCTGGTACTGGATGCCGGAATATCAATTGAGGGGAATATTCTCCTGTTCGACAGTTTACGGTCGAGCTGAAGTTCCATGTTACCTGTTCCCTTGAATTCCTCAAAGATCACATCATCCATTTTTGAACCTGTTTCTGTCAGTGCTGTTGACAGAATTGTCAAAGAACCACCGTCTTCAATATTACGGGCAGCTCCGAAAAACCTTTTGGGTTTATGCAGGGCATTTGAATCTACACCACCCGACAATACTTTCCCTGAGGCAGGAGCTATTGTATTGAAAGCTCTGGCCAGCCTGGTAATTGAATCGAGCAGTATAACGACGTCATGACCGCATTCGACCATTCGTTTGGCTTTCTCCAGTACTATATTTGCCACGCGCACATGTCT
Organism: Bacteroidales bacterium; assembly: GCA_016928075.1. Taxonomy (GTDB): domain Bacteria; phylum Bacteroidota; class Bacteroidia; order Bacteroidales; family VadinHA17; genus UBA9300. Next base: position 4,211 of record JAFGLJ010000059.1, read on the forward strand.
TTCAGCCGGTTCATCGAAAGTAGAAGCTATTACTTCTGCATTGACGCTCCTGGCCATATCAGTCACTTCTTCAGGTCTTTCATCTATGAGCAGTATCATGAGATATACCTCGGGATGATGTTTGGCTATTGCATTGGCTATTTCCTGAAGAAGGATTGTTTTACCGGTTTTTGGCTGGGCTACTATAAGTCCCCGCTGTCCTTTACCGATAGGTGCAAACATATCGACCACTCTTACCGATAGAGTGGATTCGCCCGCTGTACAGAGTGTGAATTTTTCGTTTGGGAACAGCGGCGTCAAATAATCGAAAGGTACCCGGTCACGAATAAAGTCGGGTGTACGTCCGTTGATCATCCTGATTTTTATCAGGGGGAAATATTTCTCACCTTCTTTGGGAGGCCTTATGGTACCTTCCACCGTGTCTCCTGTTTTAAGTCCAAACAACTTGATCTGGGATTGCGAAACATAAATATCATCAGGTGAGTTGAGATAGTTATAGTCAGCTGAACGCAGAAAACCATAACCGTCGGGCATAATTTCAAGTACGCCGGTATTTGTAATAATTCCCTCAAACTCAAATTCCTCTTCCTTCATTACAGGTTCCTTATCATGCTTTTTGATAACCTCTCGCTGTTCGCTGTCCCTCCCCTTATCTTTTTGCATGTCCTGTTTCTTATATTTTTTATCGGTGCCTTTGTCGGTATCTTTTACAGCGGTATTGATCCTGGCTGTATCCCTGGAAGTATCCATGGAAGTGGTTTCCTGTTTATGTCGTTCAGGACTTTTTTCAGCCGGCTCCCTTTTAAACTGCCTTTCTTTTTTCCCGCTTTGTCGGCTTTCAGCTTCCTTTATATCAGCCTTTTTTTCCTGAGTGGCATCAACAATGACCGTTGTATCACCAGGGTTTTCTGATTTTTGTCCGGCTGGTTCCTGTGGAACTTTTACATAATCAGATTTTGTTCTTGGTCTGCGTCCCCTTCTTTTTTTTGATTCCGAAATATTTTCTTTGTTTTCCGGTACTTTATACTTCTTTCCGGTTGAAGATTTGTTCTCTGAGGCTTCATCTATTGCCTGTTGATCAAGGATAAGGTATATCAAATCTTGTTTTCGATATGATTCTACTCGTTTGATCTTAAGATTCTTGGCTATCTCCCTCAGTTCAGGGAGGAGCTTTTCGTTTAACTCAAGAATGTCATACATAGTTAATATTGTAGGAAAATGTTAAAGAAAAATTGTATTGATATTATTTTTCCAGAAAAACCTGTTTCAGATATGAAAACAGATGCGCAAGGATAATTTAATATTCTATGCGGCTAAAACCGTTGCAATTATAATCAAAACCTGCATATAATACAACACTAATATCCTAAAAAAAGGTTAAATATCAAAAACATAATGTAAAAAATTGTTTATCAGGTCAAAGACAGCGTTAAAAAAAGCTATTTTATAATGATTTTAATTTTCTCATCTATTGTTGTTAAGCATTTTTATTACTATAATTGTGCTTGGCACTGGGCGGAATACGGATTAATCCTAAATATATGCGGCAATTAAAGATAACAAAGCAGGTCACTAACCGTGATACGCCATCCCTTGACAAGTATCTGCAGGAGATAGGGAAAGTGGATTTAATTAGCCCCGAGGAAGAAGTAGTACTGGCAAGAATGATCAAAAGCGGGGATAAGGAGGCCTTAGCCAAGCTAGTAAAATCAAATTTACGTTTCGTTGTTTCTGTGGCCAAGCAATATCAGAACCAGGGTATGAGCCTCCCCGACCTGATAAATGAAGGCAACCTGGGTCTTATAAAAGCCGCACAACGATTTGATGAGACAAGAGGATTCAAATTTATTTCATATGCAGTATGGTGGATAAGGCAGGCCATACTCCAGTCCCTTGCAGAGCAGGCAAGGATCGTAAGACTTCCGGTGAATAAAATAGGGTCAATAAATAAGATTAACAGGGCATTTGCAAGACTTGAACAGGAATTTGAGAGGGAACCTTCGTCACAGGAGATAGCCGATGTTCTGCAGATAGCCCCTGACGAGGTGAAAGAAGTTCTGAAATCCAATGGACGTACAGTCAGTATGGACGCACCAATAAGCAGCGAAGAAGATAATAACATGTATGATGTGATGCAGAGCGACGATAGTCCCAGTCCGGATAAGCATCTTATTAATGAATCCCTCACATACGAAATCGAGAGAGCTCTGAGTACACTGTCGCCAAGGGAGGCAAAAGTGATAAAGTTATATTTCGGAATAAATATGAAGCATCCTCTTACACTGGAAGAAATAGGGGAAGAACTTGGATTAACCCGTGAAAGGGTGAGGCAGATAAAAGAGAAAGCTCTTAAGAGAATACAATATACAACCAGGAGTAAAATTCTAAAGACCTACCTGGGTTAACGGATAAATTACCTGATTAAGCAAACAATGGATCATTTAGTATCACCATCACTGCTGGCTGCCGACTTTGGCCGGCTGGATAAAGAAATTGCAATGGTTAACAGAAGTGCAGCCGACTGGTTGCACCTTGACATCATGGATGGTGTTTTTGTTCCTAATATATCTTTTGGCTTTCCAGTACTCAAATATGTTAATTTATTATCAGAGAAACCGCTCGATATACATCTTATGATTGTCGATCCTGACCGGTATATTGAGCGTTTCAGGGATTCAGGGGCAAGTATACTGACCGTTCATTATGAAGCCTGCCCACACCTTAACCGTACGGTAAATGAGATAAGAAGACTGGGAATGAAAGCAGGTGTGTCGCTTAACCCTCATACACCCCTTTCAGTACTTGAATGGGTGTTTCCCTATATTGATATGGTGCTTATCATGACAGTAAATCCCGGTTATGGCGGACAGGAGTTTATCGGAAACAGCTTTGCCAGGATCAGGGCACTTAGAAAAATGATAAATGAATCAGGTAATGATGTCATGATCCAGGTTGATGGCGGAGTAGATACCACGAATGCAAAAAAACTTCTTGACAGTGGTGTCGACGTACTGGTTGCCGGCACTTCGGTGTTTGAATCCGATGACCCGGAAGGAACGATCAGGAAGCTGAAAGAACTAGGCTAAGCCTTAGCCTTTGCCTTAGCCTTAGCCTTAGCCTTTAGTGTGTTAGTGCCTCTTCAATATAACTGATTATCTCATCTTTCTCCTCAGGGTGAAACCATTTAATCTCATAATCCCTGGCCCACCAGGTCATCTGTCTCTTGGCATACCTTCTTGAATTTCTTTTGATAAGATCAATTGCCTTCTCCCTGCTTATCTCACCATCAAAATACCTGAAGAATTCCTGATAACCCACTGTTTTAAGTGCATTAAAATTCCTGTGTTCAAGAAGTTCTGCAGCTTCCTTCTCAAGTCCTTCCTCTATCATTCTGTCCACACGCTTATTAATTCTACGGTAAAGTTCGTGCCTCTCCATGCTGATTCCCACTTTTAAAATATTGAAATCCCTTGCTGTCCCTTTTTTCTCAAGGAAGGAGGAATAGGGCCTACCTGTAGATTCACATATTTCAAGTGCCCTGATAATTCGTTTATGATTTTTCAGATCTACGATGCTGTAATAGTCAGGATCAAGGAGCCTCAGATCAGACCTTATACTTCCGAGTCCCTCCTTCCTGAATTTTCGAAGATATTTTTCCCTTATTGAAGGATCGACATCGGGGATTTGATCTATTTTTCCACAGGCAGCATCAATATAAAGCCCCGAACCTCCGACCATCACAAGGATATTATAACGGGTAAAAAGCTTACTTGCCAAAGAGATAAAATCCTGCTCAAACCTGCTTGCACTATAATAATCAGCAATCGATATATTTCTGATGAAATGATGCTTTACTTTTCCCAGTTGTTCTTCAGTGGGAACAGCTGTGCCTATTGACATCTCCCTGTAAAACTGCCGGGAGTCACATGAAATTATTTCAGTGTTGAAATGAAGAGCAATATCAATTCCCAGGTCCGATTTTCCTATACCTGTCGGACCCAGGAGTATAACAAGAGTGTTATTCATTTGTTAAAAAGGCAATTTTTCAGGACTCGTCGTAGTCCTCCATATTTTCAAATTCAGAGAGGTCAGGATCATTTTCATCAAGGTATTCATCGTCGGGTTCCTCCTCCTCATCATCAATACGGGCAGCAACTTTTGTAAAGTTTGAGAAGAGCACCTGTTGCGGAGGTTTACCCTGTGAGCGAGTACATACGGGATAGGTTCTACTTTCTATCCGATTTACAGTACCTACACATTCAATAAATAATGCCCTTTCATTAAACATGTCAAAAACATAAAGTAATTTCTGGTTGTCTTCGATGACTATATCATCTATTATGACCTCATCCATGGGTGTTGTGTTTGCACCCATTTCAAAAAGAGTAAATTCTTCTTCCTTCTCCCATTTTTTTGATGTGGTGAAAAATGAGGCCATTTGCGATCTGTCATACTCAAGTTCTTCCTGCAAAATATTATGAAAATCAAGAAGAGTATTATTCTCATCAAGCTCAAACTCCCGTAGAAAAGATTCTTCCTCACTTGATATTACCACAAACTTAAAAATCATATATACCGTTTTTGAACCTGTGCAATGTAATTATTTTTTTATAAGAATGAAATATTCAAAAATATTTTATTACAAAGAAGTGATAAACTCTATAGTGTCCATATTATCGGCATAATCGCCGGGTTCAGGATACTGGGTTTGCCCGAAAACGGTGTGATTTTCAGAAACAATGCATTGAATGTTTTCGGAATGCAGATTCAGTTCAGACACTAATTTTTCCTTCTTGCTGAAAAAATCATAAAATAACACCGACACCGGTGAAGAAAAACCTTTGTCACGCATTAATAATAGAAAACCGTTATCCAGGTAGAATGTTTTGTTGAGGTTTAGTAGTGATTTGTTATACAGGTAGTTATTAGAATAAGAGATGTGATTTAAAAGATAAGACCATTGAGTCCAGTTTGTATATATTGTTTCAGGATTCATACCTTCCTTCAGATAAATTTTTGATACATTTCTGCACCCAAGGCCAAAATATGTGAAAATATCATTGCCAAGTTTTTTGATGTCTTTTTTTGTTGTGTTCCTGTCAATTATAGCTACACTGTTTCTGTTCTTTCTGAATATATGTGGTTTTGTGCCGAAATAGTATTCAAAGTACCTGGAGGTATTATCGCTGCCGGTCGCTATTACAGCATCATAATTACCTGATAACTTATCTGTGAATATAATTTGTTGCCTGAAATGCGGATTTATTATGCTAAGGATATCAGCCACCTTCTTTATAAGTTCACTGTCTTTCGTACTTGTTCTGGCCAGAAGCCTGTTTCCCGTTATCAGCACACAGAGGAAGTCATGAAATCCCACCAGGGGAATATTACCGGCCATTATCACGGCAACGGTTTTTTTTATCTCAGTATTATCTTGAATTTTATAGGATTCGAGCCATTTTTCCAGCTTATCTCTTTCAAGCATTTGAGCTATGGACTTAACTGACAGTTGTACATTATCCGGTGTGAACCATTTATTATGTTGTTCCTGATTGTCCAGTTGCTTTCTCAGCCTCACTGCCACAGGTGATGATGGGGTGGGGGAGGCTGCTTCATGCATTATGTAACCCAGCTCAGTGAATGCGTTTATTCTATGTTGCAACGTTGTCATACAACAAAGATAAATGAATATCGAATATCGAACCGAGCAGTACGAGTTTGAGATAGCAAGCGAGTAGAGACGCGCTGAAGCGCGTTTAAGAAATTATTGTCACTTTCAATGGAATAATGGAATAAAATATTACTGCAAAATTTAGCAAACTAGTTACCCAGTTACCCAGCACCCAAAAAGACGCAGCGGTGTGCGTCTTCGGTATTATGAACATACCGGAGGGTTTTACTGCAACTGGAAGTTAACAGTAATTGCGAATCTTACTTTTACCGGTATTCCTCTTTGCAATCCTGCGGACCAGGAAGGGGAGGAGTTAACCACTCTCAAAACTTCATTATCAAGTGATGGGTCTACTCCTCTCATTATTTCAGCCCGGGTAACCTGGCCTTTTTCATCAACAACGAACATTACAAACACTTTACCCTGGATGCCTTCTTTAGCAGCCTCAGGAGGATACTTTACATTTTTCTGCACCCACTCGCGGAAAAAATTAACATCGCCACCGCGGAATGTTGGCATATCTTCAACCACCACGAAGATCTCATCATTACCTGTATTTGATTTTTTTTGCAGGGAAGGATCGTCTTCCCGGATCTCCTGAGGAGTCTTTATTATCTGTTTTGATTTCGAATCATCCCCTTTATCGAAATCAAAAATGATAATTGGTTCTATTATTGCTTCAGACTCATCTACTTTTTCAAGAGGTGTAATCTCTTCACTTGTACAAGAGAAATATACGAATACAAACAATATAAATGGCACTGCAAGCAAGAGCTTGAGACACGACATTTTTTTACTTTTTTTCTTTGTCATCATGATCATACGTTTTTTTATCAGAGAACGGCCTGAAAAGCCATTCTGTAAGGTGAAAATGCTTGTATTAAATATCTGGTTCAGTATAAGTCGCTGGTAACTGACCACATTGCGACCCGAATCGAGCATTTGCTGATCGGTTTCAAACTCATGTAATTCCTTGAGTGAGCGCTCATACAGATATATGAAAGGGTTGAACCACAAGAAAATACCAATAACGCGCAGAAGTAAAATATCAATAAAATGTTTGTTCTGTAAATGTAACTGCTCGTGGTCCAGTATGGTATTTTTGGTATCCTCATCAAGGTTACTGCTTATGAATATATATCCCATGGCTGAGAAGCCGGATTCCTTACCCGGAGGTGTGAGAACTATCTTTGATCCGCCAAGCCTGTATTTTTTTATATACCCCGATAGCTTAAGAATATTAGCCAGAAGAATTATAGATGCAACAAGGCAGCCTGTGAGGTAAATAACAAAAGGTAATGAGAACAGACCACCATGAACCTGGCCTGGATCATCAGCATAAACAGTGACTCCGGGAATATTTACAATATTATCAAAGCTCTCACTGATTGAAGCGACTAAACCTCCTGAACCCGTATTTATTTTAGTAAAAGGTAAAATCAGTGAAAAAAAGATACTCCCGAGAAGGTATAACCGGTTTCTCCTGTAGCGTGTGTCTTTATTTATAAGCAGTATGTATATTAAATAAAATACTGCCAGGTACACTGAAGATATAATCAGGTATTGTATCATTTCCCTTTATTTTTCTGCTGTGAAATTTCTTTTTCCATGAGCTTAATAATATCTTCCATCTCTTTAAGGCTGATCTTTTTCTCACGGGCAAAGAAACTGACCATTTTTTCGAATGAGTTTGAGAAATAGTTCTTAACAAGACTCGACATTTTCGATTTAGTGTATTCTTCCTTTGATACGACAGGGTAGTATTCATGAGTTCTGCCATATGCCCTGTGACTGACAAACCCTTTTTCCTGTAGTATCCTGATTATTGTGCTTACAGTGTTATATGCAGGCCTGGGTTCAGGGAAATGCTTCAGTATATCCTTTACAAATCCTCTCTCGATTTCCCAGAGTATCTGCATTATCTGTTCTTCAGCTTTTGTAAGTTCTTTCATGCTATTTGAATTTGCATCATAACAAATATACAACGAAAAATTTAGTTATACAACTAAGAAGTTAATTATTTTTAAAAAAAGTCATATATCATGCAAATTGTTTTAACAGTTTACCCAATTCTGTGGCATGTTGCAGATAAAACCCACGGAGTGGATTAAAGGCAATAGCCCCGGTAACACCCGGGGATGAAGGAAATACACACAGCCCTCCATCGCGCGGCGTCTGGATGGGGAGGGTTGATTCCTTTATCCACAGGTGTTACTGTGGCTATTACTATTCACCGCCTCCAGCGGTGATTGATTATTTTTTTGGCACCCTACCAACAGGTGTTGCTGTGGTAGGTGGTTTGGCGTTCCGTGATTTATTGGAACGATATCCCTGACTGATCATCGGGAGCGTAAAATAGCTCGCTGAAGCAAGTGTGATTTATTCCGGGTAAAAAAAGGTAATTAAGAAGGATGCATTATTAATCTCCCGGCAATTGTTTTTGTATTCTAAATAGGGGATTGTAGTAAAATTGTTGTATTTTTAAAGTTACAATGTATGCAGCTTAATGAGAAAGAAAGGATTATTCACCGAGAATTTAAGAGTTTCCCTAAGGGCAATAGGTTCAAACAGGGTTAGGGCCATCCTCACGATGGCTATTATCGCATTTGGCATAATGGCTCTTGTCGGGATTCTGACAGCTATAGACGCCATCAGGGGATCACTTACCAACCAGTTTTCAATGATGGGTGCCAACACATTCTCCATTACCAGCAGGGGGATGACCATAGTAATGGGTCCCAGTGAGACACGGATAAAAAACCATGCATATATTTCGTACCGTGAGGCAATGGAGTTCAAGGAGCGTTTCCGGGAACCTGCACATGTCAGTATTTCGGTGGTTGCCAGTGGTATGGCTACAGTGAGTTACCGTAGTGAGGAGACCAATCCCATCATCCAGTTAACAGGGATTGATGAAAATTATCTGCAGGTCGGCGGGTACGAAATAGAGAAGGGAAGGGGTTTTTCTGCAGAAGAGGTGGCTTCGACTCGCAACCTGGCCATTATTGGTGCAGATGTAGCCAAAGCTATTTTCAAATCTGATGTTGATCCAATAGGAAAAATAATAAATGTGGGAGGCTGCAAGCTTAAAGTGATTGGACTGTTAAAAGCCAAAGGTGCGAGTATTTTAACGAGCGACAATGTTTGTTTTATGCCTGTTACCACTGCCAGGCATTATTTCTCAAGACCAAGTATGGATTTCACAGTAACGATTAAGCCTTATGCAAAAACAGATGTTAACATGATGGCAAGTGAAGCAGAGGGTATTTTCAGGCTTGTACGCGGACTCGATGCCCGGGATGAGTCCGATTTTATTGTTACTAAGAGTGATGTCATCTCTGAACTGTTGATTGAGAACATCAAGTTTGTCACTATAGCAGCTACTCTTATTGGTTTAATAACACTGGCAGGTGCCGCTGTGGGTCTTATGAACATAATGCTTGTATCGGTCACTGAAAGGACCAGGGAGATAGGTACCAGAAAAGCCATGGGAGCAAAGACCTCCACCATCAAAAACCAGTTTCTCTATGAATCCGTCATAATAGGCCAGATGGGAGGTATACTTGGCATTATCCTGGGGATATTAATTGGGAACATTATATCAAGTGCATTACAATCGAGTTTTATCCTGCCCTGGAAGTGGATAATCGGGGGAGTAGCTGTTTGCTTTGTGGTTGGAGTTATTTCGGGTTATTTTCCTGCAGTGAAAGCAGCAAATGTTGATCCCATAGAGGCCCTCAGATATGAATAATAAGATCATATTATGAAAATAATAATTATCCAGGAGAAGAGTCAAAAGTGCCCGGGGATGTATTATGATCCGGATGATAACCTGCTTACTATTGAAGGAAGGTCGATACCCGAAAATGCCGATTCAGCCTACCAGCCGGTTAAAGAATGGATTAAGAATTATTTCAATGATTCGGACAGTCTGAATATTAAAATTGTTCTGGAATATATTAACAGCGGCTCCTCAAAACATCTGCTGGATGTATTGAAGATATTGAGAGCTTATTATAATCATGGCAAAAAACTGAAAATCAAATGGTTATATGAGGAGGATGACGAATCAATACTTGAGCTGGGGGAGCATTTCCGAGACACCTCAGGCTTGCCTATGGCAATTGAGAAACTTAATATACAAGACAAAAGAGGGCCGAGCGTAAATAATTTGCCCGGTGGGCAAATTTAGAGAGGAGCCAGACAGAGGGGAGGTAAAAGTAAAAAGTAAAAAGGCAAAAGGAAAAAGACAAAAGGAAAAACCACTTTTATCTTTTAACTTTTGTCTTTTATCTTTAAATCTTATCCTTAATAATTATTATTCCATAAGTTTTTCTACCAGGTCTACCACACGTTCGGAGTATCCCCATTCGTTATCATACCATGCCAGTACTTTAACCATCCTGCCATTTACCATTGTGCTCAGCGAATCGAATATTGATGAGCTCGGGTTATGAATAACGTCAACAGAGACTATGGGATCTTCAGTATATTCAAGTATACCTTTCATTGGTCCTTCTGCTGCTTTCTTCATCGCATTGTTTATCTCCTCCTTGCTCACCTCTTTCTTTAGCACGGCAACCAGGTCAACTAGTGATCCAGTAGGTGTTGGAACTCTTATGGCCATACCGTCCATTTTCCCTTTAAGATCAGGTATAACTATACCCACAGCTTTTGCTGCACCTGTCGTTGTGGGAATTTGTGACAGGGCTGCTGATCTGGCCCTTCTGAGGTCACTATGAGGGAGGTCAAGTATAACCTGGTCATTCGTATATGAGTGTATTGTAGTCATAAAGCCCTGTTCAATGCCAAATTCATCGTTAAGCACTTTTGCTACGGGTGCCAGGCAGTTGGTTGTGCATGATGCGTTTGATACACACTGGTGTTCCGGTCTTAGATGATCATCATTAACACCCAGTACTATTGTTGCATCAATTTCGTCTTTTGAAGGTACGCAGAGGATAACTTTCTTTGCGCCGTTTTTCAGGTGATCGCCATAACCACCTTTTGGTCCTTCTTTAACCCTGAACACACCGGTTGATTCAACAACCACATCGGGTGTTTCTTTCCATGGAATAGACCCAGGGTTTTTTTCAGAAGAAACCCTGTAGTGCTTTCCGTTGACAATTATATCATCACTATCATGGCTCACTCCATGGTATTTCCCCTGTGTTGAATCATATTTCAGGAGGTGCGCAAGTGTCTTGGTGTCAGTCAGATCGTTAATACCAACAACTTCAATATCAGGCCTTTCCAGAGCAATTTTGAAGACATTTCTTCCTATTCTGCCGAATCCGTTAATAGCTACTTTAGTTTTAGACATATCAGTGAAAATTTGTTTTTAATTTATGAATTCGCAAAGATAATGAATATTAGGAAGCAGAGCAAGATGCCATTTTAAAAAGTTGAATATAGTTTAATATAGTTGAGAATAAGTTGAGAATGAATTGAAAATGAGTTTGTGTCAGGTAATAAGATGACAAGGAATTCAAATATACAGACGCACGGCCGTGCGTCTGTAAGAATCATACATTTTATTAAATTGATTCAGTTTTATCTCCTGAAGAAAAGGGTAGGTATACGTTCTGTTTCAGGGTTGAGCGGGTCAATGACTATGCCTACTCTGTAGCTTACAAAGAGGGTAAGGAACAGAGCACGGTTATCATTTGTAGCCATAATAGGCAGTTTATTGGTATAAGCTTCAAATGCCGTTCCCAGCTCTAACGAGTGAATAACTTTATCCTCTTTACTATACTCAAAATTAATACCACCCTTGACGAACAAGCCGGGGTATACTTTGATTTCGTCCATTCCTTTGAAAAATGATGCCTTATTATATATATAAATGGGGTCTTGTATGTCTTCACTGAATTTTTCCTGTCTTATCTCGTAGGTAGCGCCGGGTGTATAATAAAGCACATTATAGTAAATTGGCTTTGCCAGGGCAAGTGCCGCACCTCCTGAATAGAAGTATCTGATGGACACTCCACCAAGATCCATCTTCTTGAATATTTCATGCTGATGACCTATCGAGCCTCTTAGAGAATACAGTTCATTTTTTTTCCCGAACACAAAACTACCACCGGCCTGTACATATGGATTTGATAGTTTTATTTCTTTGGGATGTTTTACTATATTAAAATCAATATCAATAATTCTTTTATTGAGGAAATCAAGGCGTTTCCCTTCGCGATAGCTAATTCCAATCCCGTTAGAATTAAGGGAAAGACCAACAGTACGTTCATTCCTGTAAAAAATCTTTTCCTGGTCATCTATTTCACCCTGGCCAAATAAAGAATTAGAAACGGCCACTATAAATAATATAGTCAGCAGTTTATTCATGCTCAATTGTATCTGTGTATGAAAAATTAAAACGGTGGATTAACCGGGTTTAACCAATGTGCTCTGTATCGGTGCCTGCATCACTGTAAGCCGGACACACTTCATTATTACATGAGCTTAATGCCAGCGCCAGAATAAAAGCCATTGCTATAATTACTGCCAATCTTTTCATCTTGATAATTTTACTCCTACAAAAATAAACTTTAAATCAAAAATACAAGTATTTTAACTACAAGCTTTATACCAAAAGTATAAAATTAATCAAATTTTTATAAATGCGGGGAAATGTTGGATCAATAACATTTCCCCTTACATTAAAAAAACAGTTTTGGTATTTATCTTGTTCATTTAAATAATGGCAAGATATTAGGTGCCCAGTCAATATCCACCATTTTAAGATTATTCTTCAGCTTAACCAGTTCATCAGCATACAATTGCTCAAGTTTATCATATTCTTGTTCAAACTTGGTCATTGCAATCTCGTACTGTTCTTCCTGGGAACCGGTAATATCGTTTTCTGAACCCGATGTAGCAGTTACCGCAAATCTAATCCTGTTCATTATTGATGGTTCCGTGGCATCAATCCTCACACCCTCCGCTCTGCGACCGCTGACAGCAAGAATTATATCATCAAGGATCTTTTCAATACTCTTAGTTTCCAGCATCAGATCATTGGTATTAGCAGGAGTTCTCATCAGTTCTGACCTGAGATTTTCCATTTCATTCTTAAGATCATTTGTATAGGAGTTAACCTCATTGATTATGCTATAACTATCAGATGCTTTTTTAAGGAATTCGAACTTGGCTTTATAATCGGGTGCGCCCAGCGCATTATCATCAAGGGCATTTATGATAAATTCCTTTTTTTCACCAAGGTCTGTATACTCTACCTTGATATATTTTTCCATGGAAACAGAATATTTACCCGGAGGCACTGATGGACCCCGCTGATCCATGTATCTCATATCCCAGGTTACCGTACCGACACCTTTACGAAGCGGCTCCTGTATTTTTCTCATTATTTCGCCATTACTGTCAGTGAAGGTAAATACCAGCATAGCTCGTTCTTCCAGGGCTTCTGCAAGCAGTTCTTCATCGCCGGGATAAGATATTTCCCTTCCCTGGCTTTCAGCTTCACGCTGTGCTTCCATCCTTTTCTGTTTAAGTGTTTCATAGCCCTCTTTCACATTAAAAACAATCCTTACTTCAGGTTCGGGGTTGGGTATACTGAAATGCACTTCACCCTGATAATTATGGTTGTTTCCGGGGTAATAAAGCAAAGCATCTTTAATATCAAAGATATGTGCTTCTTTGTCAAGCACTTCTTTATTCAGTTGCCTCAGGTAAGAATAATCATCGAGTATATACCAACCCCTGCCGAATGTTGCCACTGCGAGGTCGTTCTCCCTTTCCTGTATATCGAGATCTTTAACCTGAATAGTAGGCAGTCCTTTGTCGAGCCTGAACCATTTGCCTCCCTTATCAAGGGTAACCCATACTCCCCACTCGGTACCTATAAACAGTATTTCCGGATTTATGTGATCTTCCTGGATAACATATATAGTTCCATCAGGAAGATTTGAGGCTATTGAGGACCAGGTTTCTCCTTTATCAGTGCTCATAATTATATATGGGGTAAAATCGCTGGCATTTTTTCTTCCGTCGAAGCATGCGTAAACGGTGTTAGCATCGTGTTGTGAGGGGAGTACATAGTTTACAAAGGTCATATCGGGCACCCCGGGGAATCTTGAATATTTCACCCAGTTTTCCCCATCGTCATCTGTTCTACAGATAAGTCCGTCATCCGTTCCAGCATATATCATACCCTGGATAATTGGTGATTCAGCGAGGGCAAAAATATTACCGAAGGGTGATGTTGACATACTTTTGGCAATTGCTTCAGGAGGCCATATTTTACCCATCATAGGAAGGAGGTCGACATCCAGCTGCCTGGTAAGGTCAGGGCTGATCTCTTTCCATGATTCTCCATGATCAGTACTTTTAAGAACCTTATTTGCAGCCACATAAAGAGTTTTACTATCATGCGGGCTTATGAAGTAAGGTGTGTTCCAGTTGAACCTGTATACTTCATCTTCAACAGGTTGTGGTTTGATAGATATAGTGTTTTGCGTTCGGTGGTCATACCTTTGCAGACCGCAATATTGAGATTCGGCGTAATGTATATCAGGATTGTCAGGATCAGGTATTGACAGGTATCCATCCCCACCGATAGTATATGTAAAGTCTGCATTAACAAGGTTTCTGCGGGTGGTCCTGTTGGGTCCATACCAGGAGCCGTTATCCTGTGCACCCCCGTAGACATTATAAAACGGAAGGGCATTATCGGTCCTGACGTGGTAATATTGTGTCACAGGGAAGTTGGATTTAAATACCCAGTTTTCGCCCCTGTCCCAGCTTTCATATATACCACCATCGCATCCCATCAGGTAGTAGTCAGTATTATCCGGATCGATCCACAGGGCATGATTGTCCACATGTTTATTTTTTTCACCGAGCGGTTCCCATGTTTTACCGCCATCGTTGCTGACCCTGTTGCGCACATCCATTGATATTATCCGGTCGGGATCAACTGGATCAACATATATCTCAACATAATATTGCGGGCTTCCTGCAATTTCATCGCTCATTTTGGTCCAGCTTTCTCCCATATCATCAGATCGGTAGAATCCCCCGGAATTTTCAGACAGTTCAATCATGGTATAGATTATATCTGGATTTGCAGGGGCAACTGACAGTCCTATTCTTCCCACGTCGCCTGAGGGGAGGCCCCGCTTAAGTTTATACCATGTTTTGCCTGCATCAACCGATTTGTATATTGCTGATTCAGGTCCCCCATTAATTTTTGAATACACCCTGCGTTCTCTCTGATGAGCTGCAGCATATAAAATATCGGGGTTCCTGGGATCCATCTCCATATCGGATATGCCTGTATACTCACCAACATAGAGTACCTGGTTCCAGGTTTTGCCCCCGTCAGTTGTTTTATACAGACCGCGGTCGCCTCCAGGACCCCATGCCGGCCCCTGTGATGCCACATAAACCACATCAGTATTCCTGGGGTCGATCATTATTTTGCCAATATGCTCAGATTTTTTCAATCCTACATTGGTAAATGATTTACCCGCATCAGTTGATTTATAGACTCCATCGCCATAGGCAAGATTCCTCTGGGAATTATTTTCGCCCGTACCTACCCATACCACGTTTGGATTAACCGGGTCAATAGCAAGTGCACCTATGCTGAAAACCGGCTGGTCATCGAAAATAGGCTTAAATGTTGTTCCCTTATTTTCAGTCTTCCATAATCCACCGGATGCAACTCCGACATAGTATTCGGAGGGATTTTCAGGGTTTACTGCAAAATCAGCAATCCGACCGGAATATGATGCGGGCCCGATTAATCTGAATTTGAGAGCACTCAGCATCGATGAACTGATTGCGAACTCATCAGGCGCAGGTTCTGCACTTCTTTGTCTCCTTTGAGCCTGCACTGGATTGATCACCCCTGTAAACAGTACTATTACAGATAAGATTAAAACCGGAATGGTAATTCTTTTTACTTTCATAGGTATAGTATTTTAGTTGAATATTTTTTCTTATGTAAAGCTACACAATAATTTTTTCACGGCTGTTTATAAAGCAATTGTTGCACAACAGATTTAAAATAATCTGTTAACAGGCAGGGGGGTACAGAACAAAACAGGTATGATAATTGTATAGTAATATGGAATAAATGATATTATATGATGAAGACTTTATATACTTTTGGACTAATAATAATACTGGCTATTATGGCAAATAAAACGAGTGGACAGGAAGAAAAGAGATATAATTTCCTGAATGAATTTGAGACATATGTTATTGAAAATAAAGGTACTGAGAGGGCATGGACAGGTAAATACACCAATCTCAAGGACGATGGCACCTACATATGCAAGAAATGTGGTCAGGCTCTTTTCAGGTCGGACGATAAGTTTGATTCGCATTGCGGATGGCCCAGTTTTGATGATGAGGTTCCCGGGGCAGTAAAACGAATTCCCGATGCTGATGGAATACGTACAGAGATAGTATGTTCCAACTGTGGAGCTCATCTCGGACATGTATTCGAAGGGGAAGGCTTCACAAGTAAGAACCTGCGTCATTGCGTAAATTCAGTGTCGGTTGATTTTATAGCTGATGACCTTGAAAATGGCAGGTATGAAACAGCTTTACTTGCAGGGGGATGTTTCTGGGGAGTTGAATATTATCTTCAGCAATTGGAAGGTGTTGAATCAGTTGTTTCCGGATATACAGGCGGTCATGTTAAAAATCCTTCATACCAGGAGGTATGTACCGGCAGCACAGGTCATGCTGAGGCTGTAAAAGTTGTATACGATCCGGATAAAGTATCTTATGAAGATATTGTACGCACTTTTCTTGAGATACATGATCCTACCCAGGTTAACAGGCAGGGGCCGGATATTGGTAAGCAGTACAGGTCAGCAATCTTTTACATGAATGAATACCAGAGGGATATTGCCGGGAAGTTACTGGATATTTTAAGAGATAAAGGATATGATATAGCTACTGAGCTCACACGTGCCAGCGAGTTTTATGAAGCCGAGAAATACCATCAGGATTACTATTTTGCAAAGGGCACAACACCCTATTGTCATGGATATGTTAAGAGATTCTGATAAGTATTAGTTGTTCATAAATCCTTGTTTTTTCAGTACATCGAGAAGGAGTTTAGAGAAAGTTACATTATCTTCTTTCTTGTACCTTACCTCTGTAAAGACCTGAGCAAGAGTTTCTTTGTTATTTTCCTCAATGAACTGCTCTGAGTCTTTGCGCGCTTCCTTATCAGAATAAAACCTGTCGATTTCATGTTCGGAGTAATCGCAATATTTTTCTTTGTGCAAGACAGCTTCCAATGGCAGCCTGTCAATTTGCTCAGGTTTTTCTGCAGGCCATCCAAGTGTTATTGTAGTAACGGGTACCACACCAGCAGGGAGTTCAAGTATATCTATTATCTGTTGTGCCATATAGGTTGTTGTGCCGAGGTAGCATATTCCAAGTCCTTTTGATTCAGCTGCCACACACAGGGTCTGGGCTACAATAATAGCATCTATGGCAGCTGTCATAAATGAAAGAAAATTGTCGTATCCCGGCTCCGCTTTGCGATGCCGGCACCATTTATTGAATCTGTTGAAGTCGGCACAAAAGGTCAGCACAACCGGTGCATCCTCAACCATAGCCTGGTTAAAATGACATGGTGCCAGTTTCTTTTTCATTTCAGGATCCCTTGTTTCCACAATGCTATAGACCTGCATATTCCCGGTTGTTGATGCCCTGCAGGAAGCATGTAACAATTCATTCAAGAGCTCCTCACTGATATCATCTTCAGTATACTTTCTTATCGTCCTGCGGTTATTCAGAATATTCAACATATTTTTATCTTGTTTTACTTATTATTCAAATTCCACTCCCAGTTCATCAGCCACTGATTTAAGGTCATCTCTAACTGCACCGACAAGTTTTATTCCTTCCCTGGATATCTTTTCTTCTGCCTCCCTTTCCGGATCGCCCGGTATTATTATTTTTTCCTGTCCTTCAGTTGCACGACCGTTACGGAATGTTCTTATCCACTCATCCATCCTTTCCCTGAACTCAGTTGCAGGCATAAAAGCATCAATTCTTATTGCTCCGAAAAAATGACCTGTCCCTTTACCAACCTGTTTCTCTTTTCTTGGCAGGTATGAAACAGCAGGCGGAACAAACGGACCAAAATTAGCACCGCTGACTACACCGGAAAGGATATCAACTACAGCACTCATGCAGTAGCCTTTATGTGAACCATGCAGCCTGTCACCTCCCAGAGGAAGGATTGCACCTCCCCGTTTCAATACACTCGGGTCTTCACTGGGGTATCCTTTTTCATCCTGGACAAAACCGACCGGTAGTTGTTCTCCTTTTTTCTCTGCCAATGCAATTTTTCCCCTTGCGATTGGTGTGGTGGCAAAATCTGCCACAAAATCATGCTCTTTATTTGCAGGAACTGCAAAAGCCACCGGGTTGGTCCCAAGAAGCCTTTCAACTGAAAAAGTTGGGGCGACCGAAGGGTTTGCATTGGTTACGCAAAAACCCATCATATCATGTTTAAGAGCCATCATTGCATAATATCCAGCTATGCCGAAATGGTTGGAATTGCGGGTAGCAACCCATCCGGAACCAGCAAGAGCGGCCTTTTCAATAGCTATTTCCATTGAGCGTTTTGCGCCAATCATTCCAAAGGCATTATCGGCGTCAACAACAGCAGTTCCCGGCGTTTCATGAACAATGCGTATATCAGGTGAAGTATTTATTCTTCCTTCTTTCCACAATAAGAAGTAGTCTTTTATTCTCATTACTCCATGGGAGGATATATTTCTCAATTCAGCTCTTAAAAGGATCTCGGCAATGGTGTCTGCATCATTTTTACTGCAACCCATTTTTAAGAAAATAGCGGTAATAACATCGGAGAGATAAGAGGTACTGTACATGTTTTCAATAATTAATATAACATCTATTGCATAATATTAATCTCTGTTTACAATGGTAGCTGAGGCCTGTGCTGTTGGCATGATCAGTACGTCATTAATATTAACATGATCGGGTAAACTCACACAATACAATATAACATCAGCTATGTCTTCGCCTGAGAGCGGTTTCATGCCCTTATAGGGGACTTCGGCCTTCTCTTTATCACCCTTGAAACGAACATCTGAAAATTCTGTCTTTACCAGTCCCGGCGCTATATTACTCACTTTGATACCATGTTTCACAAGGTCGATCCGCATTGACCTGGAAAGAGCATCAACCGCATGCTTTGTGGCACAATAGACATTACCGTTTTCATATACCTCCTTGCCTGCTATGCTGCCTATATTTAGAATATGCCCCCTTCCTCTTTCCACCATTCCCGGACTGACAACCCTCGTTATATATAACAGTCCTTTAATGTTTGTGTCAATCATTCTCTCCCAGTCGTCGATCACCCCATCGTCAATATGACTCAGGCCTACGGCCAGGCCCGCATTATTTACCAGTATATCAATATTTTGCCAATCCCGATCGAGATTACCAAGGTTTTCAACTACTTCGCTCAGAGACCTGACATCAAAAGCAAGGGGCAACACTCTTATTTTCTTATTATTTTCCAGAAGTTCTTTTTTTAGTTTTTCAAGCCTCTCTTTTCTTCTTCCTGTAATAATAAGATCGTAGTTGTTTTCTGCAAATTTCCTTGCGGTTGCATGACCTATACCGGATGTTGCACCGGTGATCAAAACTATTTTATTCATAGATATATTTGTTTTTAAACTACAGGCAAAATTAATCATCTTTGACATCAAATAAAATGTATGGAATGCTAAAGGGGTATATCTTAATATTTACAGAGTGTTTAAATGTCACTTATATTAAATTATATATTTGCAGTTTGTAAGAGATTATATATGCGCAAGAAAGAGGAAGTAAGAATAATGTTTGACAGCATTGCCTGGAGGTATGATTTCCTCAATCATTTCCTGTCGTTCGGCACAGATCTTTTCTGGAGAAAAAAAGCAATAGATGAAATTGAGAAAAGGATTAAGCCTGCATGGGTTTTGGATCTTGCAACTGGCACATGCGATCTTGCTATTGAATCGCTACGTCTGAACCCTGAGAGAGTAACGGCTATCGATATTTCTCAGAGGATGCTCGAAGAAGGAAGAAAGAAATTATACAGGAAGAAACTGAATGAGAAGATTGAACTGGTAATTGCTGATTCTGAGGAGCTGCCATTTGGTGATTCTTCGTATGATGTGGTAATGGTATCATTCGGTATACGTAATTTTGAAGATTCTGAAGAAGGATTATCGGAGATGTGGCGCGTGCTCCGCCCAGGGGGAGTGGTTATGATACTTGAATTTTCAAAGCCCTCAAAATTTCCGTTTAAGCATATATATAATTTCTATTTTCATAAAATATTACCATTTTTCGGAGCCTTATTCTCAAAAAACAGGTCAGCATATACTTACCTGCCATCTTCCGTTTCCGCTTTCCCCGAAGGCAGTGATTTTTTGGCAATAATGGAGAATGTCGGATTCAGAGAATTAAAAATGAGAAGATTAACGGGTGGGGTGGCAACGATATATACTGGGTGCAGGTAATGCAATATTATAAACGTTTATCAGTTTAGTATAGTAAATGCTTAATGCCATCATTTGAAGAAGCTGTATATAAAATACGGGATTGTTATTCTGGTTATTCTGGTTTTTGCATTAAGTACTGCGAATGCCCAGAAAAAGAAACCATTAAACAGGTCGTGGTACGATGAAAAACCGGTTCATTTTGGTTTCAGTATCGGTTTCAACACAATGGATTTCAGGCTTACACCCAACCAGGATTATTATACGGTAGATTCACTATATCCAGAGGTGGCATTTCTCAGTCCTGGTATCAACATTCAGGTGATCATTGATTATCACCCGGCAGAATACTGGGATATACGTTTCCTCCCAGGAGTTTCATTCGGACAGAGAAGACTGAATTATTATCAGTCAACACTTATTTATGATGATGAGCAGACCGTGGAATCATCATTCCTGGAATTTCCCCTGCTATTAAAATACAAAGGGTCGAGGCTCAATAATGTCAGGCCTTACCTGATTGGCGGACTGAACTTCAGGCATGATTTAGCCGGGAGGAAAGGTTTTGACGATGACAAGGAGGTATACCTTCGATTAAGACGATCGGACCTTTATTATGAGCTTGGCGCCGGCCTCGATTTTTATCTTCCATATTTCAAACTGGCGGTTGAGATAAAAATGTCAAACGGATTGAAGGATATCCTTGTCAGAGATCCCGCACCCGGTTATCCACAATATGTCGATGCTATCGAAAAGCTTAAGTCCCAGATATGGATCCTGGCCTTTCACTTTGAGTGAACACCCGTCATTTTATCCTCCTGTTCCTTCGGAATTCATAACATACTATAGCTGCTGACATGGCTACATTGAGTGAATCAATACC
This sequence comes from Bacteroidales bacterium, assembly GCA_016928075.1. Taxonomy (GTDB): domain Bacteria; phylum Bacteroidota; class Bacteroidia; order Bacteroidales; family VadinHA17; genus UBA9300. Next base: position 25,275 of record JAFGLJ010000059.1, read on the forward strand.
CGGTAAAGCTTTCCTGAATGAAGGTATGATAATTCTATTCGTAACATAAGGTATTAATTCACCTGATATTCCCCTCGATTCATTCCCGAATAGAAGAAGGCCGGTATCGGTTTTTTCTATATTCTGTACCGGTTCGCCATCAAGGGTGGCAGCATAAATGGAAGTTCCCATTTCCCTGAGCTGGGGGATCAGGACAGCCAGATCAGTATAACACACTTTTACGTGTAGCAGAGCACCCATGGATGATTGAACCGTTTTGGGATTATACAGATCCACCGTTCCATGACTGCAAAGAATATTATCAATACCAAACCATGCGGCAATCCTTATTATGGTCCCAAGATTACCGGGGTCCTGTATGTTATCAAGTGCAATGCTCAGTGTACGTGAAACAGATAATTTATCGGGGCTGTATTTTTCAATATGCACAAGTGCCAGAGCATTCTGAGGTGTCTTATGCTGGCTTACTTTCACAAGTTCCCTTTCATTTACTTTTATTATTTCCTCTGCTGAGGATACCAGTGTTTTATCTGTCTTTTCTATCCACTTATCAAGCGCCAGCAATATTTTTACGGGCTTACCACTCTCAAGAAACTCACCCACCAGTTTATCGCCTTCTATTACAAAAAGACCATACCTGTCTCGGTATTTCTTGAATCTTAATGAATTTATAAGTTTGATTTTTGCAGAGCTGAGCATTATTTTACCTCGTTTTAATTTAACCGAAAGAGAATATATATTTAATATATTTGCTACCAGTAAATACAAATGTTGAAATATTTTCCTTCATATAAAAGACTGTGTTCATTAAAACTGCCCTTATTGCTACTCGTAGTATTGATTTTCTATTCATGTAACCCTACCAAGTATGTTCCACCGGATAAAACCCTCCTCGATAAATCTGAAATTAACATAGATAACAGCCGCATTAAGAAAACCGATCTTGAACCTTATATTAAGCAGGAGCCCAATAAGAAAATATTTGGTGCCCGGTTTCATCTTGGTCTTTATAATCTTTCCAATATAGAAAAAACAGGGTGGCCTCATGGCTGGCTGCGGAACATTGGCGAGGAACCCGTAATATTTGATGCTTTCTCAGCCGGCAAATCATCGGAACAAATTGAGAATTATCTCTTTTCGAAAGGTTATTTCAATGCAGAAGTTACTACAGATATTTTCACACATAAGCAAAAAACCGATATCATCTACCAGGTCATGGCAAAAAACCCTTACAGAATAAGAAGGGTTATATATGATTTAAAGGATACAAAAATCAGGAACCTGTTTTTTATGGATACCATAAACTGCCTGATTAAGAAGGGGGAAATATATGATGTAGATCTATTACAAAATGAAAGAATAAGGCTGGAGAGGTTTATTAAGGACATGGGCTTCTACAGCTTCAGCCGCGACAATATATATTTCGAAGTTGACAGCACTATAGGGAACAGGCAGGTTGATGTATTTTACGAAGTCAGAAAATTTCTCAGGTATGATGAAAGTAACAGGATTATTGAATCAGAGCATCAGAGGTACAGGATAAATAATGTTTACATCTACACGGGATTTGATCCAAAGAGAGCTCTGGATGAAGGAGATTCCTATTTGCAGAAACAGGATACCTCATTAGTTGATGGCTTTTACTTTTTATCTGACATGGAAAAGCATGCTGTCAAACCCAATGTGATAATACAATCACTTTATGTTAAACCGGGTGATCTTTTCCAGGTTACCAATATGGAAAGAAGCCAGGACCACCTTAATTCTTTACAAACATTCAGGCTGGTTACTATAAGGTATACCGAGCCTGGTAATTTACCGGGCTGGGAATTCGATGAGCTGCCGTTGGATTGTGTAATAAGGCTGACACCTGTGACACTGCAGGAATTCAGGGTAGAACTGGAGGGAACCAATTCAGCAGGTAACCTCGGGGGCGCTGTAAATTTTGTATACCAGCATAAAAACCTGTTCAGGGGCGCGGAACGGCTTAATATCAAGCTGAAGGGAGCTTACGAGACCCTTTCAGAACAGATAACAGGCTCCAGGAGCACCCAGGAATACGGTTTTGAAACGAGCCTTACACTTCCAAGGTTCATGTTACCCTTCCTCGAAAAGGAGAGATTTATTAAGAAATACAATCCCAAGACAGTCATAACCGCAGCGTATAACCATCAGAAAATGCCTGTATATACAAGAACTGTAGCAAATGCTTCATTTGGATATAACTGGCGAGGCAACCGTTTCACACAGCATACAGTTTACCCCCTTCAGCTCAATGTTGTAAAACTGCCATTCATAGATCCTGATTTTGAGATGAATATAGATACTTCGTCATACCTGGCATACAGTTATAAAGACGTTTTTATTCTCGGGGGCAATTATATATATGTATTCAATAACCAGAATATAAAGAAGTCAAGGGATTACTGGTTTATTAAAATGACCGGTGAACTTGCCGGTAATCTATTAGCCCTGGGCTACAGGGCAGCAGGTGTTGAACCTTCAAATGACAACAGCTATGAAATCTTCGGTCAGCCGTTTGCGCAATATGCACGAGCCGATGTGGATATAAGATATAATTGGACACTAAATGAAGTAAGCTCATTAGTATACAGGGGATTTATAGGTGTTGGTATTCCGTATGGCAATTCAAAGGCGGTCCCTTTTGAAAAACAATATTTCAGTGGAGGAGCTAATAGCATCAGGGCATGGAATGTACGTTCACTGGGCCCCGGATCATATACTCCGGTTGACTCCTCGTTTTTCAATATGACTGCAGATGTAAAGCTTGAATTCAATGCTGAATACAGGTTCAAATTATTCTGGATACTCGAAGGAGCAACATTCCTTGATATTGGTAATATCTGGACTTTCTATGAGGATGAAGACCGTCCGGGGACACAATTCAGGTTCAATAAATTTTACAGGGATCTTGCTGTGGGTACAGGACTTGGACTCAGGTTTGATCTTAATTTCGTAATTCTCAGGGCTGATCTGGGTATGAAACTTCGTGACCCTCAGTTGCCTGATGCCCCACGTTGGATACTCCGGAGGCGCAAACTCAATTTCAGGGATGATTTTACACTTAATATAAGTATAGGGTATCCGTTCTAATGGAGCAGGGAGCAGGGAGCAGGGAGCAGGGAGCCAGCCTTTGAATCAGTTCATCATTCTCAATAAATTTACTGATTGCAATACCATAATTTATACAGGGAAAGACATTTTTGGTAATAAAAGACAATTTCAAATCAGGTGTGTCTGCCTCATGGAAGCAAATTATCTTGTGATCTAATTTATGGCATGTTGGTTTTAAGAATCACCTCAATATTTATGCCATATATCCAGCCATCCGCGCGCCAGTCCAGTTAGAAGTATATCCTTTGGGAAATAAATCAATATGCTATGCAAGACCAATAGAAATATTATATAATCGTCACATTTACTTCCGGTTACACCTCCCACTTCAAAATGGCATTGTTGGGTTATGAATATAGCATCTTCCAGAAAAGACTTAATCAATCTTATCCGCTCTTTATAAACGATCATCATATAATAGAACGGGGAGTCAATAGATCCAGCACCTTGGAAAATGTTCTGTGAAATCTGCGAAAATCTGCGAAATCTGCATCTATAACATTTGCATATCATAACAATTCTAACCAATTTAGTCCGCTATTTTTAATTAATAGGAATTAAAGTATTATAAACCAACAATGATGGCAAATATCGATTTACCGATCAGGGACAGTTTTGGCAGCAAGCTTGGTGTGGTAGCTGCGACAGCAGGATCAGCAGTAGGACTGGGAAATATCTGGAGGTTCCCTTATGTGGCAGGAGAAAATGGGGGAGGAGCTTTTCTCCTTATATACCTGTGTTTTGTTTTTGCAATAGGTTTCCCTGTAATGCTGGCCGAATTCACCATTGGTCGCCGGGCTCAGCGGAATGCACTGGGATCGTTTAAAAAGCTGGCTCCGGGCAAACCCTGGTATTTGATAGGCTTAATGGGGATAGTGGCTGCCTTTATGATACTTGCCTTCTACAGTACAATTGCCGGATGGACACTTGAATACCTGGTACAGGCATCATTAAATGGTTTTGATGGAAAGACTACGGATCAGCTTACAAGATCATTCGAGATATTTCAAAGTGGTTCGTTCAGACCTGTTTTATGGCAACTGGTATTTATGTTTCTCACTGCATTTATTATCTACAAGGGAGTTAAAAACGGAATTGAAAAATACACAAAAATACTGATGCCTCTTCTGGTTGTTTTGATAATCATTATATGCATAAGATCACTTACTCTAGAAGGGGCTAAAGACGGACTGGACTTCCTTTTCAGGCCTGATTTTTCAAAAATCAAGTTGAATGTAATCCTTATAGCACTTGGTCAGGCAGCTTTTTCTTTAAGCATAGGAATGGGAACCCTTATTACTTACGGTTCATATATTCAAAAGGATAATAATCTACCGGTTACAGCATTGCAGGTCAGTACAGCTGATACTGTAATTGCCATACTGGCAGGTGTGATGATCTTCCCTGCAGTGTTTGCCTTTAATATTAATCCGGCTGAAGGACCCGGACTGGTATTTATTGTACTGCCAAATATATTTGAGCAGATGGCAGGTGGTTATTTCTTTTCTATACTTTTCTTTATTTTACTTGCCATAGCTGCTCTCACATCAACAGTATCAGTGCTTGAAGTGGTGGTTGCATATTTTTCTGAAGAACTCAATATGAGCAGGAGCAGGGCAACTGTAATTGCTGCTGCAGCCATAAGCATAGTAGGCATTTTTGCCACTCTGTCTTTTGGACCACTGAGCAAAGCCCTGATCTTCGGGAAAACGATATTTGAATGGTTTGACTATTTATCTGCAAATATATTGCTGCCCCTGGGAGCTATCTTAATAGTGCTTTTTGTTGGCTGGTATCTTGGTAAGAAAAATGTTAGAGATGAATTATCAAATAGGGGTGAGCTCAAGGGCAAATTTGTAAGTACTTTCATGGTAATAGTGAAATTTATAGCTCCTATAGCCATTACCATGGCATTTATTTATGGACTTGGACTGATAGGCTGAACATAATATCAGATGTTTTTAACCAACTTTCAACCATTGACCATAAGCGAACGTATCAACAACGCGTTTGAACCTGTGGTCAATTTCCTTGAGAACGTCTTTTTCTGGGATCCCGTTAAAGCTTTGGGAATTGATATTGAAGCCCAGGTGCCGATTGTTGTCCTCTGGCTACTCTTTGGTGGCGTTTTCTTTACCTTCAGGATGAAATTTATTAATTTGAGGGCTTTCAAACATGCTTTTGCACTTATAAGAGGCAAATATGATAAACCCGGAGCTACGGGAGAGGTAAGTCATTTTCAGGCTTTAGCCACAGCTTTGTCTGCCACGGTGGGACTGGGTAATATCACCGGTGTTGCCATTGCCATAACGGTGGGTGGACCTGGAGCAACTTTCTGGATGATACTTGCCGGGTTCTTTGGCATGTCGCTAAAATTTACTGAATGCACCCTCGGGATTAAATACAGGTATATCGACGAGAATGGGAAAGTATCAGGAGGCCCGATGTATTATCTTAATACGGCTCTCAGAAACATGAAACTGGGAGCATTGGGAAAAATCCTTGCATTATTCAGTGCAGTAATGATGGTGTTGGCCTCTTTCGGTGGCAGTAATATGTTGCAGTCGAACCAGTCATTCGTACAATTTGCGACTATCTTTCCTGCAATGGAATCTCATGGCTTCTGGTTCGGGGTATTATTATCAATACTTATTGGCATGGTGGTAATTGGAGGTATACGTGGTATAGCCCGTGTTACTTCAAAGCTGGTACCGTTTATGTCGATCCTTTACATAGGTTCTGCCCTGGTTATTATTTTCATGAATTTCGGCAAGATTGATGATGTATTCCTGCTTATAGTGAAGAGTGCTTTTAATCCTGTAGCCGTTAAGGGGGGTATCATTGGCGTTATTATAACAGGCTTTCGCAGAGGTGCATTCTCAAATGAAGCGGGTGTTGGTTCTGCAGCTGTGGCACATGCTGCGGCAAAAACTGACGAGCCTGTCAAGGAAGGTATAGTAGCCATGCTGGAACCCTTCATTGACACTATACTGATATGTACAATGACGTCGCTGGTAATTATTTTTACTGGATTCCATGAGTCAACATCAACCCTTGAGGGAACCGAACTTACTTCAGCCGCTTTTGCATCAGTATTTCCATGGTTCCCGTATTTGCTGGTCCTGGCAATACTGTGCTTTGCGTTCTCTACCATGATATCCTGGTCATACTACGGATTGAATGGTTTCAAATTTCTTTTTGAGAAATATATCTACCGTATTACAGGAATGAAGAACATGACGGCCTATATCTATTATTCAATCTTTCTTTTCTTTACAATAGTCGGGGCTTCTTCTACCCTGGATAACGTGATAGCTTTTTCCGATATGATGGTCCTCACACTTGCCTTTCCCAATATTACGGGCCTGCTCATACTGGCTCCAGAAATATCAGCTGATATGAAGGATTATATGAAACGATTTAAAGCGGGCCTCATAACAAGATTTAAATAACTTTAGACCCTGAAAATATAGCATTTATTATCTTTTATATTAAATCTGTCAAAAATACGTTTATAATAAACAAGTCTAAAGTAATTATTGTTATAATTGTGCTGAATGGATTTAACTTTTTCCAATGAAAAGGGCCTTAATAGTTATAATTTATATATTTATTTCCCTGGCTAATTACGGTCAGATTATAGCTGATCATACAGTAGTTGATAAGTTTAATGATATTCCCCAGGAATATATAAATGAGGTAAAGAAGATGATGATTGCCTTCATGGGCGAGTCGCATTCTGAAGCACTCAGAACGGGGCTTGAGCTTCTTGAAGCAATGTATCCAGAGTATGCATGTAATATCGCGACTGGTGAAGAATATACCGATCAATATCTCAGGGCTGATGATTATGGCTGGATAGGAGAAGACACATGGTTTACATGGTATGCCCATGAGGAAGGTTCACGACCATATCCTGCAAGGGCAGAGGTTAAAAATGCCATAACATCGTATAATAATGACGGTCATCCATTCAGTGCTCTCGGATTCGGATGGTGTGGCGACATGGTAATTGATTATGGTGCAAGTTCGTCTGAGGATCCGGTTTACGGGGTACACTGGTACGGAGCATCTTTTGGCGGACCGGATGGAAATGCATGCTGGGGACTTGATGAGGATGATTATGCAATAACAGGGAACAGGGTTAACCTGGAGACTTATTTCGGTGCAATGGAAGAATATATTGCCCATTGTGCAGCCAACAGCCCGGCAACGAAAATGATTTTCACTACCGGACCCGTAGATTATGAAGGAGATTATGTGGGTGAAGCAGCATATCAGGGACATATTAAACATGAGGCCATAAGGGATTATGTAAATGCAGATCCATCAAGAATACTATTTGATTATGCTGATATTTTATGTTATGATGATGACGGAAGTTTAACAACAGAGACATGGAATGGACATGTATTTCCATCAATAACACCAACAAATGAGACTCCCCGTTACGTAGGTCATATATCGGAGGCAGGAGCTATAAGACTTGCAAAGGCTCAGTGGTGGATGCTGGCCAGAATAGCAGGATGGGATGAGGGCCCTTCTGATATTCCGGTAACCAGCATAACTGTAAACGGAGAGGGTGGTTCTGCAATAATAAGCACTGTTAATGGTACCCTGCAATTATATGCATCCATATTACCTCAAAATGCAACTGACAAGACAGTTACCTGGTCAATATCAGAGGGTACAGGTCAGGCAACAATAAGCTCCACCGGGCTTGTAACAGCCATAGCTAATGGAACGGTAACTGCCAGGGCAACAGCCAATGACGGATCAGGAGTTTACGGGACACTTGTTATAACAATATCAAACCAGTTTACCCCGGTTGAAAGTATAACAGTAACCGGAGAAGGGGGAGCTACACTAATAAATACACTGGGCGGAACCCTCCAATTGAACGCTGAAATACTGCCCATTGATGCCACAAATAAATCTGTTACATGGTCTGTTATAAATGGAACAGGTGAAGCCACCATCAGTGCTATAGGTCTTTTAACAGCTGTTGCCAACGGGAAAGTTAAAGCAAGGGCAACAGCTAATGATGGTACTGGGGTTTATGGAGAACTTGAAGTTACTATTTCAAACCAGGTTATACCGGTTGAAAGCATAACTGTTAACGGGGAAGGAGGAGCAAACACGATCACCACTGATGATGGAACTCTACAATTAAGTGTCATTGTATTACCCTCGGATGCTACGGATAAAACAATAACGTGGTCGATAATTAGCAATACGGGTCAGGCAACCATAAGCTCCACCGGGCTTGTAACGGCAATTAAAGATGGTACTGTAACCGCCAGGGCAACAGCTAATGACGGCTCAGGTGTAAGCGGTACATTTATTATAACAATATCAAATCAGGTTATTCCTGTCGAAAGCATTACACTAATCGGCGAAGGAGGATCATCCACCATAGGTGAAAATAATGGCACTCTTCAGTTATTTGCGAATGTTTTGCCTTCAAATGCGACAGATAAAACAGTTAGCTGGTCAATAATCGATGGTACAGGTCAGGCAACCATAAGCTCCACCGGGCTTGTAACAGCGGTTGAAAATGGTACTGTTACCGCCAGAGCAATTGCTAATGATGGTTCAGGTGTTTATGGTATACTAGTTGTGACAATATCAAATCAGGTTGTCCTTGTCGAAAGCATAACAGTGACGGGTGCCGGAGGATCATCATCGATTAACACCGATAATGGTACTCTTCAGCTAAGTGCCGCAGTTTTACCCTCAAACGCTACGGATAAAACTGTTACCTGGGCAATAATAAGCGGTACTGGTCAGGCAAGCATAGATCATACTGGTCTTGTTACAGCCATTACTGATGGTACTGTTACCGCCAGGGCAACAGCCAAGGATGGCTCAGGTGTTTATGGATCTCTTTTAATAACGATATCAAATCAGTTTGTACAGGTTGAAAGCATAATAGTCAGTGGAGCAGGGGGAGCTACTTTAATTAATATCTTGGGAGGGACACTTCAGTTAAGTGCTGAAATCATACCCTCATATGCCTTCGATCATTCAGTGACATGGTCGATTATAAATGGTACTGGTGAAGCAACAATAACCTCTACCGGGCTTGTTACAGCAATTGATAATGGTACGGTTACCGCCAGAGCAACAGCTAATGACGGATCAGGGGTCTATGGAGAACTTGTGATTACAATATCTAATCAGGTTATACCTGTTACGAGTATAGCAGTAACAGGAGAAGGAGGTTTTTCACTTATCAACACTCCTAATGGAACCCTCCAGTTAAATGCAGCTATATTGCCCGCAGATGCCACAGACAAGACAGTGACCTGGACGATAATAAACGGTACCGGTCAGGCATACATCAATTCCTCAGGGCTCTTAGCTGCTGCTGCCAATGGTACAGTTACAGCCAAGGCAACAGCAAATGATGGTTCAGGTGTGTATGGAACTCTGCTGATTACAATATCAAATCAGTTTATACCTGTCGAAAGTATAGCGATTACCGGTGCCGGGGGATCAAGTTCTATAAATACGAATAGAGGAACACTTCAGCTTAACACTGTAATAACACCGAGTAACGCTACCAATACAACAGTGACCTGGTCAATAATCAAAGGTACAGGTGAGGCGACAATCAGCCCGTCAGGACTGGTAACAGCAACAGCTAACGGAACAGTGACCGCAAGGGCAACAGCAAACGATGGTTCGGGTGTTTACGGGAATCTTGATTTAACCATTTCAAACCAGGTAATCCTGGTTACAAGCATCAGTATATCAAGTGACGGTGGAACTAACACTATAAACAATGATAATGGTACCCTTCAGCTATATGTGAGTATTCTTCCCGGAAATGCTTCTAATAAGACAGTCACATGGTGGATATCAGATATAACGGGTCAGGCTACAATCAGTCCTTCAGGCCTTGTCAGGGCAATAGGTAATGGTACGGTAAGAGTTGTGGCAACAGCTAATGATGGATCTGGTGTATACGGAATATTCAACATAACGATTTCAAACCAGAGCATTCCCATAACAAGTATATCAATCTTTAGTGAAGATGGATTAACTAATATTACAGAAGAAAACGGAACTTTACAGCTTAGTGCAGTAATTACACCTTCTAATGCTTCAAATCAGACTGTAGCATGGTCTGTTATCAATGGTACAGGGCAGGCTATTGTCAGCCCTACAGGGCTCGTTACAGCTATTAGTGAGGGAGTTGTAACAGTAGTTGCCACAGCAAATGATGGTTCAGGAGTTTTCTCAACTCTGGATATCACTATAGAGTTCATAATATATGATGATTTTAGAATAATAGTTCATGATAATAATATTGAAATCTTATTTAGTGAGGACCACACGGGTTATCAGCTCAGTTTATATGACCTTATGGGGAAATTGAAACAGAAAAAAATAATTTCTGGCAATTCATGCTATTTTAACACAGCAACGTTACCCGAGGGCATTTACATTATTGCATTATCAACTGCAGTGATACATAATGTTAGAAAGGTCATAATTTCCAGATAAGTCTTTATTATGCATTCCGACTGACATTTCTCAAGAAGGGCTTGAAGACAACAAAAGATTTTTTCTTATATTGCAGTATCTCGCTGAAAAAATTACATTATGAAATTCAGAAAGTTCCTGAAGCAATGGCTTGGCTATAGCAGGAGAGAAAGAACGGGTTCGATGGTATTATTGTTAATCCTTTTAGTGGTGCTGGTTGTAAGAACGGTCAAAACAAGAGATAGTGGAAAAGATTATGAGGCTATGGCTGAGCGGATTAATAATCCACTACAGGAAGGAAACATCCCCTTTTCTGATACTCAAACATCCAATATGAAATGGGGTGAAATTCCCCGGATCACGATTCAGGAAATCAAACCCTTCAAAGGAGGGACAGACTCACGTCAACTAACATCCCGCGATACCGAGGCCTGCTTACCACCCACTTCAAAAGAGGATCTGATTGACATAAACAGTGCGGATTCGGCTGAACTGGAGGCATTACCCGGTATCGGTCCTGTCTTGTCAGAAAGAATAATAAAATACCGTTATCTGATTGGTTACTTTTACAGTATTGATCAGCTGAATGATGTATACGGGCTCGATAAGGGAGTAATTAATATGAACCGTACCAGATTCAGGTGCGACAGTAGTATGGTTAGGAAAATAAATATTAATACTGCAGCCTACTCTGACCTGTTAAGGCACCCTTATATAAAACGCAGCCAGGTTGACGCTATAATAAATTACAGGAGATTGATCGGTTTATTTAATAATATAACTGAACTTGAGAGTAACAGGATCTTTACCAGTGATGAGATTAAAAGGTTAAAGCCCTACCTGGAACTTTAGTAAAAGCATAACTGCAAGGGATGTTAATATTTTGCTTTTGAAGTATTATTTAATTAAATTTATAATTGAATACTATCAATTATTGCGTGTGGAGATTTACAGTTTAAAGCAATATTGTGTAATATTTTTTTGTAAAAATGATTACACTTCCTATCTTTGCGGCTCAATTTCTAAAACAATAATTTGCTTATGATAATTGTTCCGGTAAAAGAAGGCGAAAACATTGACAGGGCATTGAAGAAGTTCAAGCGCAAATTTGAAAAAACTGGTGTTGTGCGCGAGCTAAGGAATCGCCAGGCCTATGTCAAACCTTCTGTTCGTCGCAGGGAGGAAGTGAAAAAAGCTATTTATATACAGAAATTACAGGAAGGAGAAGAGTAATTCTGTTTTTTTAACCTACAGGGTTCCTTTTATGGTAAATAAGGAATCATTTCTTGATTACCTGCGTTTTGAGAA